>JBBSUX010000105.1:0-11134 GCA_038234045.1 Burkholderiales bacterium | reverse complement strand
CTCCTGGAGAAAGATCTCCTTGCGGGTCTTCTTGTGCAGCGGATCAAAGCCAAGGGTCGATTGCGTCATGGCCTCTATCGTGCCGAGACCTCACGCCCTGCGATAGTCGGGGTAGCACGAGGTTTTGCAGAGTCTCCCTAGTACAAAATGCTCAGCGCCGAACCCACAACGTCAATGCCAAACCCACCATCACAGTCGCCCCAATCCCAGCCACCAGCAGCATTAACGGCACCTGCAACGCCAGCATCCCCCCATAAACCCCCAGCAACATCACCGACCCCAGATTCTCAGCGAACGCCTGCACAGCAATCGTGCGGCCGGGCTGAATCAACTTCGCGCCGCGATGCTGCAACAGCGCATTCATCGGGATCAGCAGCACGGCAGCAATGGCGCCGGTTGCCAGCAGCAGCAGCACAGCCGGCACCAGCTGATGCACCCATCCCATCGCGATGACGGCGGCGCCCACCAGCAAACCCAGCGGCAGCACTTTGTGTGCGCGCTCCAGGCCGATTCGGCTGGCACCGACCAATGCGCCGGCCACCATGCCGATGCCGAGCACGCCTTGCAGCAAGCCGGCTTGCGCGAGCGTGAGCCCTAACGATTCGGCGGCCCACTGCAGCACGACGAACTGCAAGGTGGCGGCAGCGGCCCAGAAAAGGCTGGTGGTGCACAGTGCGACGCGAGCGGCGCTGTCGCCCCACAGACATTTGGCGTCGCTGGCAAAACCACGCAGCAAAACGACGGGATGTGCCAGCGCATCGGATTGGGCTTCGGGTATTCGGCGCAGGGTGAAAGCAACGAACGCAGCCGCGGCGTACACCGCTGTAACCACCCACAGAGCCTGCATGGCAACGGCCGCGCCCTGCGCATGCGCGAGGCCGAGGGCGCCCGGCATGAGCGCGTGGTTGGCGCGCCAATCAGGCGCGGCCAGCAATGCGCTGCCCAGCACCACGCCCAGCAACAGCGCGACGACGGTGGCGCCTTCCAGCCACGCGTTGGCTGCCACCAGCTTGGCGGGCGGCAACACTTCGGGCAGCACGCCGTATTTGGCGGGGCCATGCGCCACCGCGCCGATGCCGATGAAGCCGTAAGCAAGCAGAGGATGAACATGCGCCAGCATCAGTGCGGCGCCCAATAGTCTGATGCCGGCGGTGAACTGCAACACGCGAGTTTTGCTGAACGCGTCGGCCAGCGCTCCGGCAAAAGGGCTCAGCAGCACATAAGCGCCGTAAAGCGTAAAGCGCAATGCCGGCGCCATCCAGCCAGCGTCGCCGCGCGCCTGCAAGAGCGCGATGGCGACCAGCAGCAATGCGTTGTCGGCGAGTGCGCCGAGGAATTGGGAGAGCACCAGCGGACGCAGATAGCCCGATGCAAAAGGAGCTGACGCGGCGGGCCCCGGTTGCGGGTGCTTTTGCAGGTGAAGGCTCATGCGGCAGTGCGACTGGCTGATCCCGCAGCAGCCAGTGCTGCGCAGGCCGCGCCGGCAGCATCGCCGCGCGTGAAGGCTTCTTCGAAGATGGAATAGCCCGACCAGTCGGCATGCGCAAACAACAGCCGGCCGTCACGCACCAATTCAGCGGCGTCCACATGCTCCTTTGAAGATAGCTGATGGCGCACACCGCTGTTGCGCTGGAGTCCAATTCTGTTCATATTTCCAGGCAGTGGCACCGCCATCGCATGGCCGTAGCGAACCATCTGGATTTGCTGCGTGCGCTGCACGATGTCGGGGTGTGCAGTGCCAAGCTCGGCCAGTACGGCGTTGCGCCAGCTTTGCCACGGCTGCGCCAGCAACTGCGCGCGGCTGTTGGCCACATCACCCAGCGCGCGGTAATAGGTGAGCACGGTGGGGCGGGGCCGCGGGTCGAGTGACTGGTGCCGCGCGTCGACATAGCCCAGGCCCGGCGCGCCGTACAACACGTTGTCCCACGACGGCGCAGCGCCGGGGCGATCTTGCAGCGGCGCATCGAGCCGCAGGTTGGCCACCAGCCAAGGCGCCCATGCCAGGCCAGCGGCCGCTTGCTGCAACGGGGCGAATGGCCGCGCCACTACACGCGCCGCGATAAAAACCGGCAGCGCAACGATGCACTGCTGCGCCAGCCAGCGCTCCATGCGTTGGGCTTTGGCATCCCAAGCCAGCACCTCCACGCCGCCCTTCGTCTCCTCGATGCGCAGCACCACCCGCGCTGCCTGCACGCGGCCTTGCAATGGCGCCGCCAGGGCATCCGCCAAAAAGCCGTTGCCCTGCGGCCAGGTCAGCACCGGTTCACGCTCGGCATCGGCTTCACCCGGCGCATCGAAGCCGTGGCGGCTGGCGAAGTAATGCACTCCCGCCCATGCCGATACCGTTTGCGCGCCCGCACCGTAGTCGTCATGGCAGCAGTAATCCAGATACCAGCGCAGCTTGGAGTCGTTGAAGCCTTCGGCATCGAGCCCGTGCACAAAGGTCTGCGCATCGAGCGCCAGTTGCGTGGGCGAGAACGACGAGCGCGCAACGGGAATGGCGAAGTGCTCGGAATGCCGAAGCGCGTTGATGCGCGAAGCGAAACGGCGGTATTGCGCGAGCGTGGCTGCGGCGTTGGCGGTAAGCGGCGGCGGAACGTGGGGGTCGCTGCCGAAGTTGGCGGGCGGAGGCACTGGCGGAAGTGCCTTAGGCGCTAAAGCGGCGACTGGCGCGGCGTCAATCGACGGCAGCAGACCTTCCTGCCAACGCCCATCGATAAAGAGCCGTTCCTGCGGGCTGTGACACAGATGCAGCTCGTCGTATGTCCAGCGGCCGGCCACGCGTTTGCGCAGGCCGAGCTCTTCCAGAAAATCCTGCACCTCGGGCGCATCGTCGCCCGGCACCGGCAGGTAATGCGCGCCGCGTGGGCAGGCGATGCCGCCCACTTCCATGCCGCGACTGTTGCCGCCGGTGCTGTCCTCCAGCTCCAGCAACGCGAAATCTTCCACACCCGCGCGTCGCAACGCCCGCGCTGCCGCGAGCCCGGCGATGCCGCCGCCGGCGATGAGCACCTGCACGCGGCGCGTTATCGCAGGAGCGGGCCAATTTCCAGATTTGCCAGATTTGCCGGATTTGGAGCTCGCTGCAGCCGTCATCTCGCGCATCAGGTGTCCGCGCTCTACATCCACGCCGACGAAGCGGCCGGCGATCGCGTCCAGCGCATGCGCATCGGCATCACACCCGCTGAGCCCGAAAGCGGCGCTGCTGCCAGCCACCCCGGCCTTCAGAACATCACGACGACGCACGGGCTACCGGCCCCACTCGCGGGCGTAGCTCTGCACCAGCACCTGGTTCGACAACCGGTTCACCTCCGCCGGCACGCGCGCCATGTCGCGTGGAAAGTCGAACATCAGCGGCAAGCTCTGCACATCGAGAAAGCGCAGCCCCGCCGGCAAGGTCTGGGGCAGGCGCCACGGCCGGTGGCTGGCGATCACAAAACCCCATTCGCCAAAGCTCGGCACATTGACGTGGTACGGCGTGGCGATGAGGCCGGCCGATTCGATCGTTTGCACCACCGTCCAGAAGCTCTGGCGCGCAATCAAGGGCGACGTGGTTTGCACGACGGCGTAGCCGCCGGCCGCGAGCCGCTGGCCGAGCAGCGCGTAGAACGAACGCGTGTAGAGCTTGCCGATGGCGAAGTTGGTGGGATCAGGGAAATCGACCACGATCACATCGAACAGATCGTCGGGGCCCAGCCCGCCCGCGTTTTCGCCTGATTTGTCAGCCGAATTTTTGCCCGCATCGCTACCCTGCAGCCAGCCAAACGCATCGGTGTTGACGATGTGCACCTTGGGCGAAGAGAGCGAATGGCCATTGAGCTTGGCGAGCGCGGCGTTGTCGGTGAAGAGCCGCGTCATGTTGGGATCGAGCTCCACCAGCGTGACGCTTTGCACATCGGGATATTTCAAAATCTCGCGTACCGCCATACCGTCGCCGCCGCCCAGCACCGCCACTCGGCGCGGCGATCCGGGGCCGTTGGCGGCAGAGCCGGAAAAACTCGCGTAAGCCGACATGACGGGATGCACCAGCGCCTCGTGATAGCGGTATTCATCGCTTTCGGCGAACTGCAAGTTGCCATTGAGGAACAGCCGGTGCCCGTGTTTGCCCTCGGTGACGATGATGCGTTGGTACGGCGAATTGGCCGCGAACACCACCGGCTCCTGATACAGCTTGTCTTCCGCCAGCGTAGTGATGCGGTCGGCCGCCACAAAGCCCACGCACAGCACCAGGATGGTGGCGGCGCAGGCAAAAGCATGGGCCGCGCGCTGCCGCAATTCATGGCGAAACAGATAAAGCGCCCACACGCCCACCGCAGCATTCATCAGCCCGAACGCGAGCCCCGTACGCACGAGGCCCAGATGCGGCACCAGCAGCAGCGGAAACGCAAGCGACACCGCCAGAGCGCCCAGGTAATCGAAAGTGAGCACCTGCGAAACCAACTCGCTCAGCACCAGATCGCGCCGCAGGATGCGCATGACCAGCGGAATCTCCAACCCCACCAGCACACCCACCGCGCCGACCAAGCCATACAGCAGCAAATGAAACGCGCCGGGCAACCACGCATTGGCCGCGAACAGCACGGCCGGCAACATGCCACCCACCAGCGCCACCAATAGTTCGATGCGCAAAAAGTGCGCCGGTAGCTGTCGCATCAAGAAGCGCGAAAGCCAACTGCCCACACCCATCGCAAACAAATAACAGCCGATGACGGTGGAGAACTGCAGCACCGAATCGCCCAGCAGATACGAAGCCAGCGCGCCCGCCGCCAGCTCGTACACCAGCCCGCAGGCCGCGATGACGAAGACGCTGGCGAGCATTGCCACTTCGATGCCGCGCGGGCGACGGGGAGACGGCGCGGCATCCTTGCCGGGAGTTGCCGAGGGCAGCGGTGATTGCAAGTCCATCGCGGGCCGATCAATCACGACAGCAGCACGTCGAGTTGCTGCGCCACGCCAAGGCCATCTTTTTGCTTCAGCAGCCAGCCGTAAAGCGCGCGCCCACCGCTGGCTTGGCCCCACACGCGGCCGATTTCGCGCTTTTCGATTTCGTATGGATCAGTTTTCAGGTGCTCGCCCTTGTATTCCAGCACTGCGATGCGGCCGTCCATCAGCTCGGCGACGAAGTCAGGGTACGTGCGCCCGCGCGAAGTGGGCAGGCTGAAGCCACAGGGTGCTGTCGCCAGATTGCGCACCCAGTGCCGCACCTTGGGGTGGGCGTCGATTTGCTGCGCGCAAGCAAACTCTTCACCCGCATCTTTCAGCCCCGCGATCACGGGAAAGTAGTGCTTGCCGAACCGGTAGCGCCCACCATAACGCGACGCCACCGGCGCTGGATAGCGGTTGGGCTCGAACACATGCGGATGCGCCCAATCGGGCTCGACGAGCCAAGCGCCCGGCTCGCCTTGGCGCAGCACCAACTGCGTGAAACTGTTGCGCGCCGCAGCCTCTCGCAGATCGGCCACCCGCTCCTCGATGCGGCGGGCCAGCTCGAACCGCGCTTGCGCCAAGCGCACCAGCGAAACTTGGCAGGCATTCAGCTGATGGCTCACCACAGCGGCTAGATATGCGCGCCGCTGTGCCTGCGTCAAACCATTCAGCTCGCCGCGGTACAGGGACTGGTCCAGCCAGCGCACCAGCGTCTCAGCATCGATGCCGCTGCTGCCGTAATCCATCGGCATCTGGTCGGCATCGGCAAGGCGCCAAGTCACGCTGCCGCCCTCCACACCAATCTCGAAAAGATCCGATTCCGCCGCCGCGTGGAACGACGGTAACTGCACCGCTAGCGGGCTGAGCAGATCAAGTTCCACCGCCTCCAGCACCGCCTCGCGCTCCAGCGGCCAAAGCGGTGCCTGAGCATTGATGCGATATGCCAGCGACGGCAGCGGCGCAAACGCCGCGCCGCGCGCAGCCGGTGCCAGTTGCGCCGCCACCAGCGCGTTGTGCTGGGCCACCTGCTCCTGCACCTGCTGCTGCTTTTTGGCACTCTTAAGCTGGCTGAGCATCAGCTCCTCAGTCTTTGCATCGATATGCCCAGCCACCACGATCTGCTCGGTGCCCGCGATCGAGCGCACTGCCACGCCAGGTACGGCAAGCAGATCTGCAGTCGGCAGAACACTATCAAAGTTCGTAGCTACTACCGCAGATGAATATTGCGCAAGAGCCGCGTTTGATGGATCATTTCCTGCAAAGAGCGGCAAGCTCCCGGGCGCGGCAATCATCGACGCCACATCCAGCGCCTCGAACCCCATGTGGTTGATGAGCCGGTCGGCCAGCGCATGGGCCGCCGCCGAGAATTCCGCAGCGCATACATGCGCGTAGGCGCGGTTGAGCGCTTCGCGCCCATGCCGCTGCGCATACGGCATACGGAGTACGCGGCCCAGCAGCTGCTCCACCGCTGTCGCGCTGGTGAGCTTTTGCAGCGAGCACAACACATAGGCGAACGGGCAATCCCAGCCTTCGCGCAAAGCCTGCACGGTAATCACATGACGCACCGGGCAACTGCGGGCGGCCAGATCGAGGCCCTCCAACTCGCGCGTTTCGCCCGTGGCAACAACGATCTCGCGGCCGTCGATCTTCAGCTCATCAATCAGGTAGCGCCGCAGCTTCTCGGGCGGCATCTCGTCGTTAGCGTTTTGGGCCTGGAAAAGCACCAGCGGCCGCAGATAAGCCTGGCCCCCGACGTCATCCTTGAGCGCTTCAGCTTCAAGCTTTTGGCGCGTTTGCACCGCGCCAAACACCGCCTGCCGCCAGCCTTCCGGGTGTTCGGCCAGCACGATCGGCAGCTTGATCATGTTTTCGGCCGCCAGCTCCTGCGCGCTCACGTGATAGAGCACGTTGGTTTTGTGCGCGATTGGCGTGGCGGTCAGCTCGAGGATGAACGTCGGATTCAACCGCCGCAGCGCTGTGAAGCTCTTGTCGGTCTTGGTGTTGTGCGCCTCGTCCACGATGACGATCGGGCGCTGCAGTGCAAGCCAGTTGGCCAGGCTCCAGCGCGGCTGGCCCACAAAGCCGCGCAGAACGCCGGTGGTGTCGGCATCGGCATCGTCTTGCGTGACCACGGCGTCGGGCAGCGTCTGCAAAGCCTGCAATGCGCGGCCGTCTTCATGCGCCTGTGCCGCGCGGAAATGCGGCTCGAAGTTTTCAGAGAAGCGGTATACATTGCGCTGCGCCGCTTCTTCGATACGAAAGCTCTGGATGGTGGCCACCAGGACGATGGCATTGCGGCCCCAGTCCTGCGGCGCCACCAGCGCCACGTCTTCCAGCGCGCACACCTGCAGGTCGGCACCGTAACTTTCGGCGAGCGCCTCGCGGTAGGGGTGCCCGGCTGTCTGCAGTGCGCCGAGCGTCTGATTGCGAATCGCATCGCTGGGCACCAGCCAGATGGCAACCGGCTTGTCCGCCCGGCGCCACTCGCGCGCCAGCAGCGGCACCGCATGGGCCGCCATCACTGTTTTGCCACCGCCGGTTGGAATGCGCAGGCATACGCAGGGCACCTCCCGTCCGAAAGCATCGGCGTTGTAGGAGTGGCCCACCAGCTCCACGAAAGCCATTGCCGGCCCTTTCACGCTGGCTGCGCGGGCAAAGGCGGTGAGCGTATCGAGCGCTGCCTGCTGGTAGGACTTAAGGGTGAGGGAGGTCATGGACTGTCATCCTGCGCGATGCGATACGCCTGCTGCGGCGAATTGGGGGTGTCGGACAGGGTCATGGCGATGCGCCGTTCGGCCAGCAGTGGACGCAGATAATTTTGGCGAATCGATTCAGGATTGCGTTGCAGCAGCAAGGCCAGTTCATCCACCCGCCACGAGCGGCGCTGGCACAGCTCGACCACCAGGTCGCGCACCCGTTCTGGGGGATGCCGTTGCCCGAGTGCTCCCACCCGGGCTGCAAGGTCGCCGGGCAACTCGTTCAATAAGATGCTGCGCGCGGCGTCGGAGTTACTAGATAGATCATGCAGCTTGCTAGATAAGAGTTGTTGGTTGCTAGATAGGCTCTCCGGCTTGCTAGATAAGGACGCTTCTTTTGCAGAGAGGTCAGCAACGCCGATGAGCTTGTCTGTCGGCTGGTACCAAGTGGCAGATCCCCTACCCTGCTGATTGAACAAACCGGCATCGCGCAAACGTCGGAGCGCGTTGCTGGCGGTGAGCGTGTCCACCTTGTTCAGCGCGCGATAGGTGGCGTTGTCGATGCGGCCAGCTTCACGGGCGACGACAAGTGCACGCGCCTCCTCGTCGCCGAGGTGAAGCTCCTTGAACCGAGACAGCCAGCGGATATCGTCTTCACCCAAAAAGTGGTGGAAGAAAAACATCGCGCTGAACTGATCCTGCCCGCGGTCAGATTCGAACAGTGGCGGCACCAGCCCCGCCTTGTCCATCGCATCACGAATCGCGCGAATGCCGCTGCCTTTGGTTTCGGCAAAGCGGGTTTCATGCAGCACGGCTGCAATTGCCGGGTTGCGCGGCATGGAACCAGGTTCGCCCAGATGATCCGGCGCTTTGAGCGAAAACCCGGGGTTACGAATTTCCAGCCGGTTGGCATAGCGGATTACCTGCACCGGAGCTTGTACGCGATAGCTTCGGTGCATGAGCGCATTGACCAGCGCCTCACGCAATGCGCGCAATGGGATGACAGGCCGGTCTGTGCGCTGCAGTTCGCCTTCTTCGAGTCCGAAGGATTTGGGCAGGTCATCCAGGATTGCAGCCTGCGCGCGGCGCAGCAGCGCGAACATCGGTGCGCGCAACTCCACCGTATCAAAACGCCGCTCCGGATCAGGCACCCATTCCCGCCCCGGAACGCGGATGTAATCCACCCGCGTCATCGGAAAGCAGCGCCGCAATGCGACCGATTTGCCAAAGAGCAGCAAACCCGCTCGGGTCGGCTTCCAGGTGCCTGCGGCATCGCGCCGCACCGCATTCAGGGCGCGCAGCAGGTCCGCGTCTGTCCAGAGCAGTTCCTCCGCATCCGGGTTAGCTTGGGTCCGGCCCTGCCGGTAATCAGCGATGGCGTCCGAGTCGAGGTCGTCCAGATCTGCGTCGACAACGATGCCGGTGTCAAAGCTCTCGCCCTGGCGCGACGCGTAAAACGTTTCCAGATCGTCTTCAGTACACCGTTGGTCAGTGCTGCCGATGCGCCGAAACGCGCCCCGGGGCAAACCGGTAGCTTTGAAATAAAGCGGCTTGTCCCGGGGCGCTGCCTCTGGCACATACACCACGACAACGGGTTTGCCCTCCAACGTCTCGGTGCAAATGTTCACCCGGAGCGGGGTGTTGAACATGGACGCGCACTGGCTGGCCAAGTCGGCGCTGAGTTTGTCGGGATAGGCGACCCCTTCAACCACATATCCGGGAAACAAGGCCTGCTCGTCAGGTGCGACACCCAGCAGCAACCAGCCGCCGCCAAGATCGGGTTCATTGGCAAATGCGCAAATGCTTTCCAACATGGATTTGCTGGCCTCGCTCGCGCGTTTGGCCTCGATGCGCTCGTTTTCGTCGAGCAGACTCAAGCTTCTCAGTAGCTCCTGTGCATTCATCGCTGCATTCTCTTACCGCGCCTTCACGTCATACGGAATGTGCTTAAACACCACCCGCGCCTGCGCGAGGCGGGCGGCGCCGAGCCGGCAGGCTTCGCCATAGACCACCAGCGGGACGCCGTCTGCATTGCGATCGCCATTGCCTCTGCCGCTGCCGCCAATGTCGCCCTTTGCGTGCGGCGCAGTCGCATGCAGCGCCAGCAAGGCGTCGAGCACCGCTTGCGTCAGCACATTGCCGCTGGCAGGCCGCTTGTCGCCGAGGATGCCGTTGAAGAGCAGGTAATAGGCGGTGCGACTGCGCCGCACTGGCGGGCTAGACGGCGGTATGGCTCCGTCCCGCGCTGGCGGCGGGCTGGGGTGAGGGCCGGCAGCGGCGCCCTCCGTCAGCCCCCTTCCCGGCCTTCCCCCAGCGGGGGAAGGAGCAAGAGGGGTATCGGGCGCGGGCTCGGCCTGGCTCTCTACTGCCGTCTCTGAAAATATAGGCAGAACAGCCTTCTCGGGCAGGCGGTCCGGGGGCAAAAAGCTATCAAATACAGAGTGCGTTCCCAAATACGGTGTCCCTGCGATCCCCTGCACGGCGGCGTCGAGCGCGGTGCCCGTTTCCTGCTGCCAGATAAACGCCGCCAGCGTGGCAAAGCGCACATCCGGGTGGATGCGGCCCTCGGCATCGAACACTGGCGCGCCCAGCCGCGCAAAGCGGAAACCGCCGCCACCCCGCCAGCCCACCGCTGCGCTGATGCCGCCTTGTTCGCCGGCAATGACCTTTTCGAGCCGCGGCACGCAATGCGTCGCTGCGTGATCGCCCATCTCAATGCCGATCCAGCGGCGGCCCATCTTTTGGGCGACGGCGGCGGTGGTGCCGGAGCCGAGGAAGGAGTCGAGGACGAGGTCGCCGGGGTTGGAGGCGATGTGGAGGATGCGTTGAAGGAGGCGTTCTGGTTTTGGGGTCGCAAAACTAACGTCACCACCAAAAATTTCGTTCGCTTCCTTTTTTGCCTCATCGGTATGACCCGTTTCTTCATGAGGCCACCAGGTCCAAGGCACCAAGCCTTCAACTTCAGACAAGAACCTTATTACGCTGGGCTGTGCTTCGCCATCCTTCCCCCAATAAATTCGGCCACTAGCGCGAAGTTTCAGATACTCCCGCTCAATTGTTGACCAGCAGCGCCCCACAGGCGGGACATGCCTTTTCCCGCTCGGCGCAACGATTTCATACATCTGATTTGGGCGGAAACCCTGCGCTGTCATAGGTAAGCCACGCCATCGTTTTGAGGCGTCGGTTTCTTCCGGGTTTTCCGGATTGCGATAAATTTTTGACTGTCGGTCATCAAGCGCAATACGGTTGCGCGTTGCTTTGAAGCGGATTGGATCGCGCACATAGACCAACACATGGTCATGTACATCGCCGATAGATTCACGGTTCTCGCGGGAATAACGTTTTTGCCAAACGTTATTCGCCACAAAATTCCCCCGCCCAAACACCTCGTCCATCAGCACCTTCAAATAGTGCCCTTCGTTGTCGTCGATCGTCACCCAGATGCTGCCGTCTTCCCTCAGCACATCCCGCAACAATTGCAAACGCGGCAGCATCATCGACAGCCACTGGCT
>JBBSUX010000104.1:0-11177 GCA_038234045.1 Burkholderiales bacterium | reverse complement strand
GTCGCGGGCGTCACTATCACGCTCGTCAGCCTCACCGGCTATTCTGCGATGGCCGGCGCCATTGGCGGCGGCGGGCTGGGCGATCTTGGCATCCGCTACGGTTACCAGCGTTTTCTGCCAGCGGTGATGTTGGCTGTGGTGGTCGTGCTGATCGTGTTCGTGCAGGCGCTACAAAGCGCGGGCGACTGGCTGGTTCGGCGCATGTCGCACCGCTGACTCTGATTGCTAAATTGCTATTAAATATATTGCTGATAGCGCATATGAATAAAGCGCTAGAGGCACTTTTTATTGATGAAATCTAACCAGAAGGAAGTCTTTATATGCAACGTCGCTTCATCGCCCATTCTGCCATCGCGCTCGCCGCCACAGGGGCCATGTCACTTTCCGCATTCGCCCAAGACAAAACCAGCATCAAGGTCGGTGTGACCGGAGGGCCGCACGCGCAGATCATGGAGCAGGTCAAGAAGATTGCCGAAGCTGACGGCCTGAAGATCCAGATCATCGAATTCAGCGATTACGTTCAGCCCAATGCGGCGCTGGCGGCGGGGGATCTGGATGCCAACAGCTATCAGCATCGCCCCTACCTCGACCAGCAGGTCAAGGACCGCGGTTACAAGCTGGTCGCGGTGGCCGACACCGTCAATTTTCCGATGGGCGTCTATTCAAAGAAGGTCAAGTCGCTGGCCGATCTGAAGCCCGGCGCCCGTATCGGCATTCCCAACGACCCGACCAATGGCGGCCGTGCGCTGCTTGTGTTCCAGGACCAGGGCTTGATCAAGCTGAAGGACGGCGCCGGCCTCAAGGCCACGCCGCTCGACATTGCCGAGAACCCGAAGAAGTTCAAGTTCGTCGAGGTAGATGCAGCGCAGCTGGGCCGCACCTTGGATGATCTTGATGCTGCTGCCATCAACACCAACTATGCGCTGGCAGCTGGCTTGCAACCGCAGCGCGACGCCATCGCCCAGGAAAATGCCAAGAGCCCGTATGTCAATGTCATCGTGGTGCGCGATCAGGACAAGGACAAGCCATGGGTTGCCAAGCTCGTCAAGGCCTACCACTCCGACAAAGTGCGCGATTATGTGAAGACTGAATTCAAGGGATCGGTGATTCCGGCCTGGTGATCGATCATCGCGGGGGTGTGCATCGGGCCGCGGATGGTGGTGTTCCTATGCCCGCAGCGCGCCTGAGCCGATAGCGGACTGGCCGGGCCACAAGCCCTCATCAAAAAAAAGCTGCTGACGGATTGATCCGCCAGCAGCTTTTTTTCTTGTTGCAACAGCTTCTTTTGAGCTTCCGGCTAGCGCCATGAAGCGCTGTGACGGTTCGCCCTTAAAGCCATATTCCTAGAACAAGAGGTTCGGCAGCAACATCGTGATCTGGGGGATATACGTGATCATGATGAGGAACAACAGCAGCACGCCAGTCCACGGCAATGCAGCGCGCGCCACGCTCAGAATCGGCATCTTGGTGATGCCCGAGGTCACGAACAGGTTCAGCCCGATGGGCGGCGTCACCATGCCGATCTCGAGGTTCACCACCATGATGATGCCCAGATGCACCGGGTCAATACCCAGTTGGGTAGCGATAGGAAACAGGATCGGCGCCATGATCAGGATGATGCCGGTAGGCTCCATAAACATGCCTGCAATCAACAACAGGATGTTGACCACGATCAGGAACTGCCAAGCCGGCATGCCGAGCGCGATGATGCTTTCGGCGATCTGCTGCGGAATGCGCTCCGTCGTCAGTACGTGCGCAAACAGCAGTGCGTTGGCAACGATGAACATCAGCATGACCGTGACCTTGCCCGAATCCAGCAGTACGCGCGGAACGTCTCGCATGCCCAGGTCACGGTAGATGAACACCGCGACGATGAACGCATACACCGCTGCCACGGCTGCCGCTTCGGTCGGCGTAAAGATGCCGCCGTAGATGCCGCCCAGGATGATCACGATCAGTAGGAGACCCCAGAGCGAATCGCGGCCTGAACGCAGGATTTCCGGAAGCGGCGCGCGCGGCTGGGTTGGAATCTTCAGATAGCGGGCGCGCAGGTAGATGGCAACCATCAGCATCACGCCCAGCAGGATGCCGGGGATGACGCCAGCCATGAACAGTTTGCCAACCGAGGTTTCGGTTGCGGCGCCGTAGACCACCATCACGATCGACGGCGGAATCAGGATGCCCAGCGTGCCGGCATTGCAGATTACGCCCGCGGCGAACTTCTGCGGGTAGCCGGCCTTGACCATCCCGGCAATCACGATGGATCCCACCGCCACCACCGTAGCCGGCGATGATCCGGATACCGCAGCGAACAACATGCAGGCCAGCACCGAAGCCATCGCCAGGCCGCCCTTCATGTGCCCGATGCAGGCGTTGGCGAAGCGGATCATCCGCCGCGCCACGCCGCCCGTTGTCATGAAGGTGCCGCCCAGGATGAAGAACGGGATCGCCAGCAGTGTGTAGGCGTCCGCCGTGTCATACAGCTTGAGCGAAAGGGATGCCAGCGAATCGTTCGCGAACAGCATGATCGTTACCAGCGACGAAAGCCCCAACGCAACTGCGACCGGTGTGCCCAGCGCCATCAACACGAACAGCGAAATAAAGAGGACCGCGATGGTCATTTCACACCCCCCACCGATGGATCGACTTGTTGGAGCTTCATTGCGTCTTCGACCTCATCGCCGAGCAATTGGTCCTGCTGTCCTGTAGCCAGACGCCAAAGCGCTTCCGAGAACCGGAAGGCAAGCAGCAAGAAGCCGATTGGCAGCACCATGCGCGGAATCCATTGCGGGATTGGCAGGTCCTGCATGAGGATGTCCACCTGATACATCTTCATCACGTAGGCCGTTCCGCCATACACCACGATCAGCGCGTACACGATGCACAGAACTGCTGCAATACAGTTTACGAACCGCTGCCCCTTGACCGGCAGCAGCTTCACCGCTGCATCCACACCGATATGCGCACCGACGCGCACCCCGTACGACATGCCGATGAAGATCAACCAGGCGAACATCACGCCGGTGACTTCCAGGGCCCAGACGAAGCTGTAGTTGAAGAAAAATCGGGCAATCACCTGCCCGAACGCAAGCAGCGTCATCGCCGCCATGAGGAACATCACCAGTCCCTCTTCCAGTTTTGCCAGCCAGCGCATAGTCGCGAAAAAGGCCTGCTTGTCGCAGGCCTTTCCTATTGGGTTGATTGAATGATCCGGTCAGGGTCAGGTATTGGCCTTCTGGGCGTTCGCAATGACGTCGGCGCCGATTTCACCCTGGAACTTCTTCCAGACCGGCTCCATCTTCTTGCGCCAGGCGACCACGTCTTCCTTCGTGAGCTTCTGGATCCGGGCCTTACCGGCGTCAGCAATCTTCTTGCGGTCAGCGGCGGCGAAATCAGATGCCTGCTTGTTGCCGAAGGCAATGGCTTGCTTCATCGCTTCGGCGAGGCCAGCCTTCACATCGGCAGGCAGTCCATCCCACCATTTGTTGTTGGTGACGACCATGTAATCGATCACGCCATGGTTGGTTTCGGCGATGACCTTCTGGACTTCATAGAACTTTTGCGAATAGATGTTCGACCAGCTGTTTTCCTGGCCATCCACCACGCCAGTTTGTAGCGCCTGATACACCTCGGAGAACGCCATCTTCTGCGGATTGGCATCGAGGGCGCGAAACTGCGCTTCCAGGACGTCGGACGACTGAATCCGGAACTTCATGCCCTTCACGTCTTCCGGGCGCTCCAGCTTGTCGCGGTTGGAGGAAAGCTGCTTCATGCCGTTGTGCAGGTAGCCCATACCGTGCACGTTGCGCGATTTCATGGACGTCAGCAGCGCCTGGCCATCCGGGCCGTGCTGGAAGCGGTCGACCGCTTCGATGTCATCGAACAGGAAAGGCAGATCGAAGACCTGGAGCTTCTTGGTGTAGCGGTCGAACTTGGACAGAGATGGCGCGATGAACTGCACGTCGCCCAGCAACAGCGCTTCCATTTCCTTGCCGTCCCCGAACAGCTGCGAGCTCGGGAACACCTGCACTTGCACCTTGCCGGGCAGCATCTTCTCGGCGAGTTCCTTGAACTTGTCTGCAGCCTGACCCTTGGGGGTCTTTTCGGCGACGACGTGGCTGAACTTGATGACGATCGGGCCGTCGGCTGCAGAAGCAGTGAACGGGATGGCGGCTGCTGCCACGGCGGAGGCGCCTGCGACGAGGGCAGTGCGGCGGCTGGGGTTCGAAAGATTCATGCGGGTGTTCTCCGTTGCATCGTTGTTGGATAGGGGGTGGAAATTACCGGGCGGCGGTAAAGCCTTTTACTTCGTTTGATCGCCTGCGGGATGGATGCTAGCGCCGACGGGAGCCGTCGTAACAATCCGAAGCGCCGCGCGGGGTTATCGCCTTACGTGCCGCGGGTCTTTGGCTGCGCGTTTATTTGGCGCCGAATCGCGGATAGACAGCCTCTACCGAAGACCGGACCGAATTACGGAAATACTTAAAAATAATAGCTAAGAGCCAACTGGCAGCGGCGGCTAGAGGCATATCGACGTCGACGACACTGCGTGGACATGAGTCCAGCGCGAAAGCAGGTGGTATTCTTTGGCAACACTTTTCAGGTGGCCAGTTTCCGTTCTTGCAAGCTTGTCCACCGGGTTTTCAGCGTCGTGGAAAATACCTATGAGATTGCTGCTGGTCGAGGATGACGTGATGGTCGCCAGCGGCATCAAGCTGGGCCTGGTCGATGCCGGTTATGCGGTCGACTGGGTCGGCAGCGGTGAACGGGCCGAAGAGGTCCTGCGGTCCGAACGCTTCGACGCGGGGATTGTCGATATCGGGCTTCCCTTGATGGATGGCCTTGAGCTTACCCGACGCATGCGGCGTGACGGCCATGCCATGCCCGTCTTGATTCTTACCGCACGCGATGCTTTGGAAGACCGGGTTCGCGGCCTCGATCTGGGCGCTGACGATTACATGGTCAAGCCGTTCGAGCTCCCTGAGCTGCTGGCCCGGTTGCGTGCACTGCTGCGCCGCTCGCAGGCCGCAACCACTGCCATCCTCGGCTTTGGCGCGCTCGAGCTGGATACAGCGCAGCGACGCGGAACCATCAATGGCCAATTGCTCGAGCTGGGGCCGCGCGAGTGGACGGTGCTGGAGTATCTGTTGCTGCATGCGCCCAAACCCGCGAGCAAGGAAAAGCTCCTTCAAGCACTGACCGGCTGGGACAAGGAGATCACCTCAAACGCGGTGGAGGTCTACATCTCGCGTCTGCGCGGCAAGCTCGAGCCGCACGGGGTCACCTTGCGCGCCATTCGCGGATTTGGCTATCGGCTTGAGCTGCGTGAGCCGAGTGAGCCCAATGAGCCGCTGGTCAGCGATTCGGCATGAGCGCGCAGCCCGGCCCAGCGCTGCACAGCGCGGCAGGGCGCCACAGCGTGGAGGATAGAGGCGCGACGCATGACGATCCCGCAAACGTGAGCGAATCTGCGGGTTCGATCCGAGCGCGCCGCAGCATGGCTCTCGGTCTGGAAAAACGTCTTTTGGTGCTGCTCATCCTGCCGCTGCTGCTGCTGGCGCTCGTGAGCGGCTGGATCGACTACCGAACCGCCGACACCGCCGCGCTGCGCCAGGATGCACAACTGCTGCAGCTGGTGCCATTGCTGGCAGATTCGATCATCGTGCCCGACCATCCGGGCTCTGATGTGGCGATGCTGATGGCGCCGCCGGTAGATGAGTTTATCAAGGACCGCCAGGGCGATGCGGCCTGGAGCGTTTCGACTTTGGGCGGTGGCGTATTGCTTGGCGCGCCCTGGCTCGAGGCGCAGATTCCCACCACGCGCCAACCCGAATTCCACAGCCGTGAGCAAGACGGCGTGACCTACCGCATCGTCGCCCAGCGGCTCGATACGCCGGCCGGTGAAATGGTGATCCAGCTCGCCGATGGTTCAGACCCAAGGCAGCACTGGCGCAGCGCAGTCTTGCTGCGCGTGTTTTTACCGAACCTGATTTTGCTGGCCGCCACGGCGCTGGCGATGCATTTCGCAGTGCGCAGGGGCCTGCGGCCGCTGATCGAATTGCGCAGCGCCGTAGAGCGACGCTCGCCGCGCGACCTCAGCGCCATCGACGAACACACCTCGCCCGACGAGGTGCGCCCGCTGGTGGAGTCGCTCAACCGCTTGTTCGAGCTGGTCAATGCGCAGTCCGAAAGCCAGCGCCGTTTTGTCGCCGATGCAGCACATCAGCTGCGCACACCGCTGGCTGGCCTGCAGGCGCAGGTCGAAGCCTGGTCAGAGGCTGCAAATCGTGCGGGTGTTGTGTCTGCGGCTGCGGCTGCCCCGGTGCAGAACACAGGTGCCATGCGGGATGGAGCCGTCACGTTGCGGGCTGCGGAGTTGCGCAGTCTGCGCGATGCGACGCGACGCACGTCGCAGCTCGCACATCAGTTGCTCACGCTCTCCCGCGCAGATGCACATGCCCTGCACGGGCAGGCCACGGCATGGGTTGATATGAAGGGGCTATGCAGTGAAATGATCGAGCTGCATTTCGACGCTGCAGCCGCGCGCGGCATCGATCTGGGGCTGGAAGCGCAACCCCTTTTTGTGCAGGGCCACGAATGGTTGCTGCGCGAACTGCTGGGCAACCTGGTGCAGAACGCCATCAAGTACACGCCAGAAAATGGAAGGGTGACGATCCGTTGCGCGCCCACCCGCGACGAGACAGGGCGTTTCGCTGCGCTGCTAGAGGTGGAGGACGATGGACCGGGCGTCCCGCATTCCGAGCGAGAGCGTGTGCTGCAGCGCTTCTACCGAGTGCCGGGCAGTTCGGGGGAGGGAACGGGCCTGGGCCTGGCGATCGCCGAGGAAATCGCGCGCGTGCACCATAGCCGGCTCGATCTGCGACCTGGTGAATTCGGTCGCGGATTGCGGGTGTCGGTCATGCTGCGCGCCTGGCAGGACGGGCCTTCGCCGTCAATTCAGCTTTTGCCGAATTAGGCGAGACGGTATGCACGTTGCATGTTGCGGCGGGGCGTTCGGAAAAGCTGTCTCAGCGACGCAGCGTCAGCAGCCGACCTGCCGCTACCAGCAGCACCACGCAGACGGCCGACACCAGGCCCGTCAACCACAATGCCCGGTTGTCCTGCCCAGCCTGCACAGCTTCGTAGATTGCGATCGAAAGGGTTTGCGTCTTGCCGGGCAGGTTGCCGGCCACCATCAGCGTTGCACCGAACTCGCCCATCGCGCGCGCGAACCCCAGCATCACGCCAGCGCCGGTACCGCGCAGGGTCAGGGGCAGCAATACCCGCCACAGCAGTTGCCACTCGGTCGCCCCCAAGGTGCGGGCTGCTTCTGCCACATGCGGCTCGATGTCTTCGAACGCGGCACGGGCTGCCTTGTAAATGAGGGGGAACGACACAACAGCTGCTGCCAGCACCGCGCCTTGCCAGGTGAAGACGAGATTGATGCCGAAGATTTTCTCCAGCGGCGGCCCGAGCAAGCCCCGCCTTCCTACCAATACCAGCAGGTAGTAACCCAGCACGGTGGGGGGCAGCACCATCGGCAACAGCAGCAGTGCATCCACCACTTCGCGCCCACGAAAAGGCCGCCGCGCCATCAGCCATGCCACACCGATTCCAGCGACAGCAGCCAGCATGGTCGCCCACAGCGCTACCTTGAGCGTCAGCCATAGCGGTGTCAGCATGAGTGATGCATCAGGAATGCTGCTGGTTCAGTTTCGGCTATCGGACGGAAAGGAGATGCGCGGCTATCAGCACGCGTTCACGGCCTGGAAAAGCCAAAGCGCGCGAGGATCTTCTGCGCTGCGTCGGTGCGCACGAAATCGATGAAGCTGCGTGCAGCGACCGCATGTTCGCTTGCGCTCACCAAAGCGATGGAGTAGAGCACCGCAGAGGAGAGTGGCACATCGAATGCGACCGCTACTTTGCTGGCCTGCGCCATCGCATCGGTGCGGTAGACGAAGCCGGCATCCACCTCGCCGCGTGCCACATAAGCCAGTACCTGACGCACGTTGGCGCCGTAGATCATCTGCGGCTCCAGCGCGGCGGTAAGGCCCGCTGCATTGAGCGCATCACGCGCGTAGGCGCCGGCAGGAACACTCGCTGCCGTGCCGATAGCGATGCGCTTCCATCGGGGGTCGGTCAGCGATTGGAGTGTGGCGGGAGCGGGGCTGCCTTTCGGCGTCACCACAACCAGTGAGTTGGCGGCAAAGTTCACGCGGCTCCGGCCATCGATCAGCTTGGCGCTCGCAGCACGGTCCATCGTCTTTTCGTCGGCTGTTGCCAGCACATCTACCGGCGCTCCCTGCTTCAGCTGGCCCAGGAGCACGCCCGACGCGGCGAAGTTGAGCGTCACCTTGATGTCCGGGTGCTGCGTCTCGAAAGCTTGCGCCACGTCCTTGAATGCATCGGTCAGGCTTGCCGCAGCAGAGACCGTAATGTCGGTCGGCGTGGCGGCAGCCGCTTGCGCATGCGTGAGCAGCGATGCGCATGCGATGCTGACGCCGAGAGCGATTAGCGTGCGACGAGGGTGTTGGGCCATTTAGTTGCGTTTCGATCTGCGATATCGGGATAGGCGCTTGAGATCGATTCGTTATTCGAATTATGGATAACGAGTGTAGCGACAATCCTTTCATGGCTCGATCTGCGACAAGCCCAAACTCACTCCCGACTGATCCGCGCCTGGACATTGCCCTGCGGCACGAGCCGGCAGATTTGCGCGTGGCGGTCTTGCGAGCGCTGGCGGACGGCAACAGCATTGCCGAAGCTGCGCGCGCACTCGGCATGAGTTATCGCGCCGCATGGCAGGCACTCGATACCCTCACCAATCTGGCTGGAGTGGCCTTGGTGGAAAGGGCGGTGGGCGGGTCGGGAGGCGGTGGTGCGCACCTGACGCCAGCCGGCCGGCAGGTGCTGGAGGCGTCCGCGCAACTCGAATTAGCGCGTGCGAAGGTGCTGGGCGCTCTTACGGTACCGGGCAAGCGTGGCGCGCGGAAAGTCTCGGGCGCATCGGAGGGGTTGCAGCTACACGACCAACGCGCGGCGCTCGCGCTGGATGTGCTCGGCCTGCGCACGAGCATGCGCAACGTCTGCCACGCCGTCATCACACAGGTCGAGCTTTCACGTCCCGTGGCTCTGGTTTTTGCAAGAATCGCCGTGCCCGTCAGCCTGCAAGAGACAGCGCCGCAGAAGGATCCGTCGAGGCAGGACGCGAGCGTTCACGTCGCTGTCAGGCTCACGCGCGAGAGTGCCGAGCTGCTCGGACTCACGCCCGGTTTGCGGGTTCTGCTGCTATGCAAGGCGATGGCGGTGCGGATCGAGCCCTGGACAGAGTGTGCTGCGAAGCGTCCGGCGAAGCGAGTCACTGCAGGCGGGCGCCAACCGGTTGATGGCGACTCTCCGCACACGACGGGTCCGGTGCAACTCCTTGCCGCGACGGTTGTGCGTACGGCACGAGCCGCCGGTTGCGCAGCCTTGCGCGAAGTCACCGTTGCGCTGCGCGATGCGCCAGAGGTCAGCTTTGTCGGGCTCGCTCACGCAGATCTTGTGCTGCGTCGCGGCGCGAAGGTGGGCGTGCAGCTCGATCCCGCGTCGCTTGTGCTGGCCCTGCCGCGCTAATTGCTTGCATTGCAGCGTTGCTTACAGCGCGCGAAAGCGCTGCGCGTACAAGCGACTCACGCTGAATGTTTCACGCTTGATGCCGCGCAAGCTTAGCTGCAGGTGGCCTGCCTCGTCACGGCCCACGGTATCGATTGCTTCGGCGCGCACGATGGTTCCGCGGTGGATCTGCCAGAACAAGGCGGGGTCGAGCTGCAGCTGCAGTTCCCGCAAGGGAAGGCGGATCAGATGCTCGGCCGATGCCGTCAGCACTCGCACGTATTTGTCTGCCGCTTCGAAAGCCAACACGTCGTCCACCGCCACCATTTGAACCGCCGTACCTCCCGAGCCCGGCAATGCCGCTGGCAGCAGCCGCAGCAGCATTGGTGCCGGCGCGTCGGCACGATGCGATGCGAACCCGCCGGTGCGGTCGTGCTGGTCGAGCAGGGCGCGCAGACGGTCTATGGGATCGTCGTCTTCCACTGAGTTCGACGACGATGCTTGCGCCCTGGCCTGCAGCGCGGCCTTGACGCGGGCGACGGTCTTCTGCAGCCGCTCTGCATCCACCGGCTTGAGCAGGTAGTCCACCGCCTGCGCTTCAAAAGCGGCGACGGCGTGTCGGTCATAGGCCGTCACAAAAACCAGCACGGGTGGCGAAGCGTCATCTCCTGCGCCGTCGCTTTCTGCCCAGTCCTCAGCCACAGCGCGAGCAACTTTCAGGCCGTCGCGCCCGGGCATGCGGATATCCAGAAACATCACATCGGGTCGGAGGCGCAATGCCTCACGCACCGCAGAATCGCCGTCGCCCACCCGCGCGGCGATCCGCAGCTCGGGCCAGGCCCGTGCAAGCTCAGCTACCAGCGCTTCGGCGAGCAGAGGTTCATCCTCGGCGACAAGAGCCGTGGGGCCTGCGGGTCGCTCTGTATCTCTCTCGCATGCTCCCTTCGGGAGCTCAGTTGGCGGTGGGTTCGATGGATTCATGTCCGGTCCCATTTCATGAAAACTTCAAGGGAAATCGCACGATAGAGCTTGTTCCCCCAGCGCTACCCGCTATCAATGCGATAGTCCCAGATCCACCGTACAGAGCCGCCAGCCGCGCTCGTACCTGCTCTGTGCCGAAACCGCTGGATGGCACGCCGTTCGCTCCGTTCCCAATCGCGCCCGGCGTTACCGCTGCGTCTGAAAGCCCTGCGCCATCGTCCAGCACTTCCAGCTGCAAGCAGGCTTCACCAGCCGAATCCTTGGCCTCGATCACGCTTGCCCGCACCGTGATCGAACCACCGGCAATCTGCGGCTCCAGTCCATGCCGAATGGCGTTTTCAACCAGCGGCTGCAGGATCAGTGAAGGCGCCTTTGCATGCTGCAAGTCGTCGGGCAGATCGAAGCGGAACGAAAGACGCGGCCCCATGCGCACCTGCATCAGCGCGAGGTAGTCTTCCAGGCGGGCGAACTCGTCCACCAGCGGATGCAGGCTTGCGCGGGAACCGTCCAGGGTGGCGCGCAGGTAGGCGATCAGATGGTCGAGCATCTCCTGCGCCCGCGCTGGATCAGTAGCCACCAGCACCCGCAGGTTGGCCAGAGTG
>JBBSUX010000103.1:0-11242 GCA_038234045.1 Burkholderiales bacterium | reverse complement strand
TTTCGATGACGGCGGCTCCCACGTGAAGCTGCGTGCCATCCCGATGCAGGGCGATGGCGCCGGGCGTACCGCCGCGACCCCTGTCGACGTCGAAGGGACAGTTGGCGGTTCGCTGGCGCTGACGCCTGCGTTGGATGGTGGAACGGGCAAGAAAATGCTTGAATTTGCAGCACTTCGCACCATCAACGTCGAGGATTTCGGCCGACCTGGCAGTGCGACGGGCAGTAGCGGCGCAACCGATGTCCGCGGGGTCGATCTGCGCGCGGTGATCGATGCGCGCATGGGTTCGCCCAACAAGCCGTCCGATGAGAAGGCGCTGCGTAATGTGGGCCCAAGCATCACCTACCGTATCCGGGACGCGTCAGGTCAGGCACGCGAATTTCACAACTACATGCTGCCAGTAGACACGGGCGACGGCGTGCCGGTGTTCCTGCTGGGAACCCGGGCGAGTGAGGCCGACAGCTTCCGTTATCTGAGGTTGCCCGCCGACGAAAAAAGCAGCCTCGACACCTTCACCCATGTGCGTGAGGCCCTCGCGGATCCACGGCGTCGTGATGCCGCTGTCCACCGTTATGCGCTGCAAGCAGTTGACCCGGCACGGCCAGCATTGGCCAGTCAGCTCGAACAATCGGCCGGCCGGGCACTGGCGCTTTTCGCCGGGGATCCGTCAGCGCAGGCACCCAAGGGTGAAAAAGCCGTGGCTATTGCGGGCATTACCAACGGTACCAAACCAGTGGGCGGGTTGCAGGCCATTTCGGATTTCATGGAGGCGAACGTACCGGTAGCAGAGCGCCCGCGCGCGGGCGAGGTATTGATCCGGATCCTGAACGGCGTTCTTTTCGAGCTCGTCCAGGAAACCCGAAAAGCCGATGGCCTGGCCCGGTTGGAGCCGAGCGAAAAAACGCAGGCTTTCATGACACAGCTAGTGCTGTCGCTCTCCGATGTGCAGCAATATCCGGCTGCAGTTGCGTTCGAGCTGAAGGATTTCAGGCAGGTCCAGGCCAGTGTGTTTCAGGTAGCGCGTGCGCCAGGCAAGATCGTGGTGTATCTTGGGTGTGCCTTTCTCATTCTTGGGGTGTTCGCGATGCTCTTCGTGCGGGAACGCCGGCTGTGGATCTGGCTGGAACCTTCGGCAGATCGTTCGGCTGACGATGACGCTGGTTCTGCCGGTTGTCGTGCGACCATGGCACTTTCAAGTAACCGCAAGACGCTCGACGGTCACCGGGAGTTTGCCGATCTGAAAACCCGGCTGATCGGTGCCGAACCGGCCGCACCTTCTTCCTCATCCGACGCAGGCTTTGCATGAATACCGTCACCGCTCCATCTCCAGCCCATCGCGGCAGCGCTTTGCCAACTTACCCAGATGCGCTCGCCCTGCGCGAGGGTTTTTTCGCTCGCCGCAACGTCCTGGACTGGTTGTTTGCGGCGCTGGTACTGGCAGGGGGCATTTTCGTGATGTCCCGATACCGCTCGTCGATGGATGTGTACGAACAGGGCATCCTCATCGCGGCAGTGCCAGCCGCAATATCGCTTGGATGGTTCTGGCGCCCATTGCGTCTGCTCATGGTGGTTGTCGCAGCGCTTTCCTTGCTGGCGATCTTCTCGTACGAGGGCGATCTGGCGCGGTCGGAGAACGTCTTCTGGCTCAAGTATTTCCTCTCGAGTCAGTCGGCCATTTTGTGGATGAGCGTGCTGTTTTTCATGAGCACCATCTTTTACTGGATCGGGATGCTGTCGCGCGGTGAAGGCACTGCCATGTCGCTGGTGGGTTCCCGCATTGCGTGGGTTGCAGTGACCATGGCGCTGACCGGAACCATGGTGCGCTGGTACGAAAGCTATCTGATCGGCTCCGACGTTGGCCACATTCCGGTGAGCAATCTCTACGAGGTTTTTGTCTTGTTCAGCTGGCTCACCGCCACGCTCTATCTGTATTACGAGCAATATTACGGCACGCGCGCGCTGGGTGGGTTTGTCATGCTCGTGGTGAGCGCTGCAGTTGGATTCCTGCTCTGGTACACGATAGTGCGCGGACAGCAGGAGATTCAACCTCTGGTACCAGCGCTCAAGAGCTGGTGGATGAAACTCCACGTGCCCGCCAATTTCATCGGCTATGGCAGTTTCGCGTTGTCTGCGATGGTCGCCTTTGCCTATCTGATCAAGCAGCACGCAAGCGAGAGCAAATGGTACCGGCTGGCGCCCCTGTGGGCGCTCGGCATCGTGTTGTGTTTTGAGCCGATCGTCTTCCGCAAGACGGTTGGGGCGTCAGGTTATGGCTATTGGGCTGTGTACGCCGGAATGTCGGCGCTTATCGTGGGCTGCATCGTCTTTGGCCGGCAGCGCATCGCAGCCAAGCTGCCTGAGCTTCCAGTGCTCGACGACGTGATGTACAAGTCGATCGCGGTCGGTTTCTCGTTTTTCACCATTGCCACCGTCCTCGGCGCCCTGTGGGCGGCAGAGGCCTGGGGCGGCTACTGGAGCTGGGATCCCAAGGAAACCTGGGCCTTGATCGTCTGGCTCAACTACGCTGCCTGGCTGCACATGCGGCTTATCAAGGGCCTGCGCGGCACCGTGTCTGCCTGGTGGGCATTAGGTGGGCTGGCGGTAACGAGCTTTGCCTTTCTCGGGGTGAATATGTTTCTGAGCGGTCTGCACAGCTACGGAACGCTTTGAGCCAGAGCATTCCAGTCACAGCCATAGCCAACATTCCGGTCTGATAGTCGGCTGACGCTTGCCTGCCTTGGGGCGTCGGCTGCGGCTCCTTTTCTTTTGCATGCCCGCCCCAGTTCTGGTGTGGCCTATCGCGTGGGCGCAAACCAGCAGGGTGTTTTCTGCGTAACCTTTCTATGGTTCGAGCCGAACTAGTTCTCAACCAGTTCGCATCAATTAGAAGTGTTTCAAGGAGTTTTCAGATGGCCCATTCTCACCGTCCGCCCTCAGATCGCGGGTTTGCTCATCCGTTAACCAGCGAGATAACGCCCCAGGCAGTGTATGAGGGCCGCCGCGATATTCTCCGTATCGCGGCTGGCGGTGCGGCTGGGACGGCGCTGGCCGCCTGGGCGGCGCGCGACGCACATGCGCAGACCGCACCTGCGGGAAAGCTTCCAGCGCTCGCCGGTGGTAAATCGACCGTGCCGGGTGCGATGACGATGGACAAAGTAACCGATTACAAGGACGCCACCACTTACAACAACTTCTATGAGTTCGGCACCGGCAAGGCGGATCCCGCCAGAAATGCCGGCACGCTGAAGACGCGTCCTTGGAGTGTCGCTGTCGAAGGCCTGGTCAAGAAGCCCGGCAATATCGACATCGAAGAACTGTTGAAGCTGGCGCCGCTGGAAGACCGTATCTATCGCCTGCGATGTGTTGAAGGCTGGTCGATGGTGATCCCTTGGGTTGGCTATTCACTGTCCGAGCTCATCAAGAAGGTGGAGCCGCTCGGCAGCGCCAAGTTCGTGCAATTCGTGACGCTGGACGATCCCAAAACCATGCCGGGTGTGGGCTCACGCGTTTTGGACTGGCCCTATACCGAAGGGCTTCGTATGGATGAGGCGATGCATCCGCTGACCTTGCTCACGTTCGGCATGTATGGCGAGGTGCTGCCCAACCAGAACGGCGCGCCGGTGCGCATCGTCGTGCCATGGAAGTACGGGTTCAAGTCGGCCAAGTCGATCGTGAAGATCCGCTTTATCGACAAGGAGCCGAGCACCGCATGGAACAAGGCGGCAGCCAATGAATACGGGTTCTATTCGAACGTCAACCCGAATGTCGACCACCCTCGCTGGAGTCAGGCAACCGAGCGCAGGATCGGCGAAGGCGGGCTTTTCGCCAAGCGCCACAAGACCGAGCTTTTCAATGGCTACGAAGCGCAGGTCGCGTCGCTCTACGCCGGTATGGATCTCAAAAAGAACTTCTGAGCCTGAGCCTCAGCCGGGAACGTTTTGCCCGCAGCCGCCTGCGGGATCGCTCTTGCGGCGCGCATCAGCCGGGCGCGCCTGAACTGTTCGGCGCTAGCATTGAACCACCCTGATATCGACCCCTGATGAACAAACTGCTGCTGCATCCAGCGTCCAAACCTGCCGTATTCCTGCTGTGTTTGCTGCCATTTGCGTGGCTCACCTATGGAGCATTCGCGGACACGCTCGGCGCGAATCCAGCCGAAGCCTTGATTCGCGCCACGGGTGACTGGACGCTGCGTTTCATCTGCATCGTGCTGGCCGTAACGCCCTTGCGCGTAATGAGCAAATGGAACGCCCTTGCGCGCTATCGACGGATGCTGGGCCTTTTCGTCTATTTCTATGTAGTGGTGCATCTGCTGTGCTACAGCTGGTTCGACAAGGGGTTCGACGTGCCGGAAATTCTTGGGGATATCGCAAAGCGACCCTTCATTCTGGTGGGCTTTACAGCTTTTGTACTGCTGACGCCGCTGGCGGCGACGTCTTTCAACCGCGCGATCAAGGCTATGGGTGCCAAGCGGTGGCAATGGCTCCACAAGCTGGTTTATGTAATTGCCGGCTTGGGGCTTCTTCATTTCTTCTGGATGCGAGCGGGCAAGAACAACTTTGCAGAAGTGTTTGTGTACGTTGGCATCGTCGCAGTGTTGCTGGGATGGCGAGTATGGAATTTCGCGAGTAAAAAACGACTCTCACGTAATACCATAGTGCGCAACCAGCTATCTAAGGCATAGCGTTCAAACGCACCGGGCGCAGTCGAGGAGGCCCGTCAGACTTTGTCGCTGCAACCTGCGGATGGACGCAAGGCGGGCCGTGCTGTATTCCTGCCGGCTTCAACCAGCGATTGAATCGAGCGGCAGGAGATGCTCTTTGCGCACCTGATCCTCCAGTGTCTCCCGGGACCGGATCAAATGGGCACGGTTTCCGTCAACCAACACTTCCGCAGGTCTTCCTCGACTGTTGTAGTTGCTGGCCATGCTCATGCAATAAGCGCCCGCCGACATGACCGCCAGGCGATCTCCCGGTCGGACCGCGAGGCTCCGAACCCGTCCCAACCAATCGCCACTTTCACAGACCGGCCCCACCACGTCATAGGTGGTCATAGCGATGCCGTCTGTGGCGGCTTCCAAGGGGACGATGGCGTGATACGCCTCGTACATCGCTGGCCGAGGCAAATCATTCATTGCCGCATCGACGATGCAGAAGTTCTTGTGATCGCCAGGCTTCAGGTAAAGCACCTCGCTCAGGCAGACGCCGGCATTACCTACGAGCGATCGGCCCGGCTCGATCATGAGTTGGCGATCTCCATAGCCGCGCGCGTCGAGCCGCGCCAGCATGGTGGCCCAGAGCGCATCCGCAGCCGGAGCTTTGGTCGGTGCCTCAGGGTTCGCATAATCGATGCCCAAGCCACCGCCGAAATCGAGGTGCCTGATGGGAATGCCATCCGCTTCGATCGCGTCGACCAGATCAAGCACGCGATCCAAAGCGTCCAGATAGGGATGGGTTTCGGTGATCTGCGATCCGATATGGCAATCGATCCCGACGATCTCGAGGCCCGTCAGGCCCGCCGCGTGGCGATAGACCGCCAACGCGCGTTCATGCGCAATGCCGAATTTGTTGCCTTTGAGCCCGGTTGAAATATACGGATGAGTCAGCGGATCGACATTCGGGTTCACGCGCAGACTGATGGGCGCGCGACAGCCGACGTCCCCGGCCACTTCGTCGAGCACATCGAGCTCCTGTTCGCTTTCGACGTTGAAGCAGCCAATGCCTACCGAAAGGGCGTCGCGCATTTCCGATCGGGTTTTACCGACGCCGGAAAATATGGTGCGCTGGGGGTCTCCGCCTGCTGCGATAACCCGGTGCAGTTCACCCGCGGAGACGATATCGAAGCCGCATCCAGCGCGCGCAAAACATTGCAGAACCGCAAGTGATGAATTGGCCTTCGTCGCGTAGCAAATCTGCACGCGTCTGCCTTCGAACCCACGCTGATACGCAGCCAGCGCTGCCAGCATGGATGCTTTTGAATACACGAACAGCGGAGTACCGTAGCGGTCGGCCAGATCGGACAGGCAAAGCTCTTCAATGAAAAGCGAACCGTTCCGGTATGAAAAGTGCGGCTCGCCGGGAAGCGCGTCTTGGGTCATCGAGGGAAGCCAATTGCAGGGTTTTTGACGGGATTCATGCTGCTTTGAGGAACCAGGTCCGCTGGGGCCGGCGGCGGCGCGGGATCTGTTGAAAGCGGAGAGGGCGACGGGTTTGCCGGTTTTGAATCGCTCTTGCTGGAGAGACGCGGCATCAGCGTTTGCGGCAGCGTGGCACGTTGAGCTGCGGCGGCAGAGGTGGGCAGCATGAGCGGGCCCTTCTGGCCACAGCCTGTGACCATTGCCGCGCTGGCTGTCAGGAGAAGCGCCCTGACTAGAATTTGAGCCTCATGAAACATGCCGGATTGTATTGATGACAGATCTTGAATATGCAGAGCGCGCCGACGCGCTACTGCAGAACGTGGAAAGTCGATGCGACCAGATCTGCGATGCCAGCGATGTTGACATCGACAGTCAACGCAGCGGAGGCATGATCACGCTGACTTTTCCGAATGGTTCGCAGATCGTCATGAACAAGCAAGCGCCTTTGCAGGAAGTCTGGCTGGCTGCGAGATCGGGAGGCTATCACTTCAAATGGACTGACGAGGCGTGGCGCGACACGAAGGGCCAGGGAGAACTGCGGGCCATCCTCGGTCGCGAAGCTTCAGCGCAGGCCGGCATCCCCTTGAATTTCGGAGCCTGATTCAGCCGTCAAGCTGCGCACCGCTTTAGACCGGTTCGCACCCGACTGGGTGGGGCGCGATTCAAATAGCTTGGAAGTCAATTTCGGAAGAGATCAAGGATACGGTTTCGCTCCTCGACCGGTGGCGGTGTCGGCGGCGCCAGCGGCTCAGGGCCCTGTCCGGTGGTGCCATCCGTGCCGTCTCCGCCCAAGCTGGGAATCCCGCCGTTGCGGGCGTATTCGTCGTAATACCACTCCCCGCCGACGTTCACCACACCTGCCGGTGCTGTGTACTCCGTGACGGGCACGCCCTTGAGCGCGTACTGCATGAAACGGACCCAAATTGGCAGGCCCAGTCCGCCGCCGGTTTCGTGATCTCCCAGACTGTGCGGAGTGTCATAGCCGACCCAGGTGATCGCCGCAATCGTGGGTTGGAAACCCGCGAACCAGGCGTCGATCGAATCGTTGGTGGTGCCCGTTTTGCCGTAGATGTCCGGCCTTTTCAGGATCCGCTGCGCCGCGGCAGCAGTGCCCTGGCGCGCGACGCCCTGGAGCAGGCTGTCCATGATGAAGGCATTGCGAGGTTCAATCACCTGCGGCGTCTGGTCCAAGGCCTGTGGGGTGGCTTCCAGCAGCACCTGACCCCTTTGGTCGGTGATCTTCGCAATGAGGTAGGGGTCTACACGGTGGCCGCCATTCGCAAAAACCGAATAAGCAGCAGCCATCTGCATGGGCGTAACGGAGCCGGCACCGAGCGCCATCGGCAGGTAGGCGGGGTGCTTGTCCGCGTCGAAACCGAAACGCGTGATCCAGTTCTGCGCGTATTTCGGCCCGATTGACTGAAGGATCCGAATGGAGACCAGGTTTTTCGATTTCTCCAATGCCCGCCGCATGGTCATGGGGCCATCGTAGCGGCTGTCGTAGTTCTTCGGCTCCCAAGGCTGACCGCCGGTGGTGCCGGCGTCGAAGAACAGCGGCGCGTCATTGATGACCGTTGCTGGCGTGAAACCTTTTTCGAGCGCTGCGGAGTAAACAAAGGGCTTGAAGCTCGAGCCAGGCTGGCGCCATGCCTGCGTCACATGATTGAACTTGTTTTTGCCGAAATCGAAGCCCCCCACCAAGGCTTTTATGGCGCCAGTGCGTGGATCGAGTGCCACGAAAGCGCCCTCGACCTCCGGAATCTGCGTAATTTCCCAAGTGTCCTTCGGTGTCTGGACGACGCGGATAACAGCCCCCCGGCGCAGGCGAATATTCGGAGGGGCCTTGTTGCTGAGGCCTGATTGAGCAGGCTTTAGCCCATCGCCCGTAATTTCGAACTGGTCTCCACTGGATCGGATGGCGACGATCTTCTTCGGGCTTACCTCAAGGACCACGGCAGAAAGCACATTGCCGTTGTCCGGATGATCTGCAAGTGCATCGTCGATCGCCTCGTCGAGCTCCTTGGGATCTGACGGCAACTGGACAAACTCCTCGGGGCCGCGATAGACCTGCTTTCGCTCGTAATCCATCAGTCCTTGGCGCAGGGAGTCGTATGCCGTTGTCTGATCGCCGGCATTAAGTGTGGTGTAGACGTTAAGGCCCCTTGTGTAGGCGTCATTGCCATACTGCGCAACGATCAGCTGCCGCACCATTTCGGCGACATATTCGGCATGCACACGCGTGTTGTCCGGACCGCTGCGGATCTTGATGTCCTCTTTTTTCGCCGTCTCGGCCTGGTCGTGGGAGATGAAGCCGTTGTCCTCCATGCGATCAATCACATAAGTCTGGCGAATCTTTGCCCGACGTGGATTGCTGATGGGGTTGTTCGCCGAAGGTGCTTTTGGAAGGCCCGCCAGCATCGCCGCCTCGCCGATCGAGATTTGCTGCAGCGGCTTACCAAAATAGGCTTCCGATGCAGCAGCAAAACCATAGGCCCGATTGCCGAGGTAGATCTGGTTCATGTAGATCTCAAGAATCTGGTCCTTGGTAAGCAAGTGTTCCAGCTTGAAGGTCAGCAGTATTTCGTAAATCTTGCGGGTGAAGGTCTTCTCGGACGACAAATAGACGTTTCGCGCAACCTGCATCGTGATGGTTGAAGCCCCCTGGCTCTTGGCCTTGTTGACATTGGCAAGACCGGCGCGCAATACACCCAGATAGTCCACTCCGCCATGACTGTAGAAGCGCGCATCTTCTGCAGCAAGGACCGCGTCCTGCATGATCTTGGGAATCTGTTTGATTGGAGTCAGGTTGCGTCGCTCCTCGCCGAATTCACCGAGCAATGCTCCTTCCGTCGAAAAGACACGCAGCGGGAGCTTGGGTCGATAGTCCGCTAGGTCAGACACATCGGGAAGATTCGGATACGCCATTGCCAGCGCCACGCCAATCGTCAGTAACAATGCCAGAGCGCCTGCGACAGCGAGGCCCGCCAGCACCATCACGATCCGGAGCGTCCACGTCAGCCAGGATGCGCGTGCGGGAGGGGTGCGGGCCTGGCGATTGCGAGGTGAAGGACTGGTTTCGGTCGGCGTGGAGGGCATGGGTTCCTGAGGTGGCAGCCGGAGATTATAAAAAAAACGCTCCACGCCGCCCGCTCGGATTGTCAGCCTGGAGCCACCTTTGCTTGCGTCTTGGGGCGCATTGGAGGTTCCATCGGTAACGTGTTGTTTTGACAACGTTCATCGCCGGTTCGGGTGTCTCCCTCTTGGTGGGACCCATAACGTGCTGCTAGCATGCAGACAGAGTGTTAGCTTTTGTTGCACTTCATACACACACAGGGGAAGCCGAATTGGTCTCGACGAGTTCCTTGCTCAAGCGTAGAGCCCCGCCCTTGCTGGGCGTCGATATCAGTTCATCCAGCGTGAAACTTGTCGAGCTGGGCATGGACAAGGCTGGTTCCATGACGCTCGAGCGCTGCGCAATCGAGCCCCTTGAGCGCGGTTGGGTGGTAGACGGCAACATCGAAAAATTCGATGAAATTGCTGAGGCCATGCGCCGGTTGGTGAAGAAGAGCGGTACCCGTACCAAGGCCGTTGCGATGGCCCTGCCACCATCGGCTGTCATCACTAAACGAATCATCCTGCCAGCGGGCTTGACGACCGAGGAGATGGAAGTCCAGGTCGAATCCGAAGCGAGCCAGTACATCCCGTTTTCGCTTGACGAAGTGAGCCTTGACTTCTGCGAGGTGGGTCCAAGCCCGGGCTCCGCTGAGGATGTGGAGGTTCTGATCGCCGCATCACGCAAAGAGAAGGTTCAGGATCGTCAAGGGCTCGCGGAGGCGGCGGGCTTGAAGCCGATGGTGATCGACATCGAGTCGTATGCGGCACGGCTTGCCGCTGGCCGGCTGATCGAGCTGCTGCCCGGAAAGAGCGGTGCAATCGTGGCCCTGTTCAAGCTTGGTGCCATGACCAGCAGTCTTCAAGTGATTCGCGACGACGAGGTTCTCTACGAGCGTGATCAACCGTTCGGAGGGGCCCAGCTGACCCAGTTGATCGTTCGCCAGTATGGGTTTTCTCCCGAAGAGGCCGAGAGCAAGAAGCGTAATGCTGATTTGCCGGACGATTACGCAAAAACCGTGCTCGCGCCCTTCGTCGAGGGACTCGCCGGCGAAATCGTGCGCTCGCTTCAGTTTTTCTTCACCAGCACTCCCCACAACCGGGTAGATCACATTTTGCTCAGTGGTGGCTCCGCCACTCTTCCTGGCTTGGCGGATGTCGTTGCGCGTCAATCGACGTTCTCCTGCGGGACGGCCAATCCATTTGAAGGGATGCACATGGATCCCTCCGTGCGGCCGAGCAAGATCATGCGGGAGGCCCCGTCGTATCTGACAGCTTGCGGGCTCGCGATGCGGAGGTTCCTGCAGTGATCCTTATCAATCTGCTCCCGCATCGGGAGGCAACCCGCAAGCGCAGGCGCGACGCTTTCAACGCGGCGATGGCCGGCGCGGTAGTCGTTGGCTTGCTGATCGCAGGCGCAGTGTATTTCTGGTACCAGGCTCGCATCTCCGAGCAGGGATCGCGCAACCAATTTCTGCAGGGTGAGATTGCCAAACTCGATGTCCAGATCAAGGATATTTCCAATATAGAAAGTGAAATTGCCGGGTTGCGCGAGCGGCAAAAAGCCGTCGAGGATCTGCAGTCAGACCGTAACCTTCAGGTGCACTTGCTCAATGAAATGGTGCGGCAGCTTCCGGACGGCGTCTACCTGACAGATCTGCGTCAGGTCGATCAAACCGTGACGATAAAGGGAACGGCGCAATCCAACGAGCGGGTTTCGGAGCTGCTACGCAATCTCGGCAATAACTCTCCGTGGCTTACCAAGCCGCAGCTGGTCGAGATTGTCACGGGAACCGTCACGCTCACACCGCGCGACATCAGGCGGGTTGCAAACTTCAAAATTTCAGTTCACCTGTTGCGGTCAAGTGAAATTCAGGCCGCTGCTGCTGCTGCTGCGGGAACAACTTCTGGCCCTGGCGCAAGTCGGGCTGCCGTGCGTCCTGCTCAATCGTCGGCCCCGGCTCGGCTTTGAGGTATCCCATGGCGACCACTACA
>JBBSUX010000102.1:0-11381 GCA_038234045.1 Burkholderiales bacterium | reverse complement strand
TGCTGTTTTCGCACTTCCTCTTCTTTTTTCTTCTTCTTCACCCACGATGACCAAGCAAACCCTCTCCTTCCAGGCCGAAGTCGCCCAACTCCTGCACCTCGTCACGCACTCGCTGTATTCCAACAAGGAAATCTTCGTGCGCGAACTGGTTTCCAACGCTTCGGACGCCTGCGACAAGCTGCGCTTTGAGGCGCTCGACAAGCCCGAGCTGTACGAAGATCAGCCCACGCTCGAAGTGCGCGTTTCCTTCGACAAGGCCGCCAAGACCATCACCATTGCCGACAACGGCATTGGGCTTTCCGAGCAGGAGGCCATTGACCACCTGGGCACCATCGCCAAGTCCGGCACCAAGGACTTCATGAGCAAGCTCAGCGGCGACCAGAAGGCCAATGCCAGCGAGCAGGGCCAGCTGATCGGCCAGTTCGGCGTGGGCTTTTATTCGGGCTTCATCGTCGCCGACAAGATCTCGGTCGAATCACGCCGCGCTGGTGCGCCGGCGAGCGAAGGCGTGCGCTGGGTCAGTGGCGGCGCGGGCAATTTCGAAGTCGAGCAGATTGAGCGCGCGCAGCGCGGCACCGCTGTCACATTGCACCTGCGCGACGATGCCGAGGAATACCTCAACGCCTGGAAGTTGAAGCAGATCATCGGCAAGTATTCCGACCACATCAGTTTGCCGATCCTGATGGAGAAGGAAGAATGGAAAGAGGGCGAGCTGATCAACCCGTCGGACGAGAACGGCGGCCGTCAGCCGGGCGGTATGGAAAAGACCGGCGAGTGGGAAACGGTGAACAAGGCAAGCGCCCTGTGGACGCGTCCCAAGAAAGACATCACGTCCGAGCAATACGTCGATTTCTACAAGCAGATCAGCCACGACAGCGAAGCGCCGCTGGCCTGGGCGCACAACCGGGTCGAAGGCAGCACCGAATACACGCAGCTGCTCTACATCCCCGCCAAGGCTCCGTACGACCTTTGGAACCGCGACAGCAAGGCGGGCGTCAAGCTGTACGTGAAACGCGTCTTCATCATGGACGACGCCGAGGCGCTGCTGCCGAGCTACCTGCGCTTTGTCAAAGGCGTGATCGATTCGGCCGACCTGCCGCTCAACGTCAGCCGCGAACTATTGCAGGAAAGCCGCGATGTGAAGGCCATCCGCGAAGGCAGCACCAAGCGCGTGCTGTCGATGCTGGAGGACCTGGCCAAGCATGAGAAGAAGGCCAGCGCGCCCGATGCCGCCGCACCGTCAAGCGAAGCTGCCGGCAGCGATGTGGTCGATGTGGTCGACAAGACTGCAGATGCCGTTCCCGCCTCTGAGCAGAACGATAAGTACGCGTCCTTCTTTGCCGAGTTCGGCTCGGTGCTGAAAGAAGGCCTGGGCGAGGATTTTGGCAACCGCGACCGGCTCGCCAAGCTGCTGCGCTATACATCGACCACTACGGAAAGCGTCAGCGTTTCGCTCGCCGATTACAAGGCGCGGATGAAAGAAGGCCAGGACGCCATCTACTACATTACCGCCGATACGGCAGCCGCGGCGCGCAACAGCCCGCAACTCGAAGTCTTCCGCAAGAAGGGCATCGAAGTGCTTCTGATGACCGACCGCGTGGACGAGTGGGCGCTGAACTATCTGAACGACTTCGACGGCACGCCGATGCAATCGGTCGCCAAGGGTGCGGTCGATCTGGGCAAGCTGCAGGACGAAGGCGAGAAGAAGGCCGCAGAGGAAGCCGCCGAATCCTTCAAGCCATTGCTCGCCAAGCTGAAGGAAGCGCTGAAAGACAAGGCCGAGGACGTGCGCGTCACCACCCGTCTTGTCGATTCACCCGCTTGCCTGGTGGTTCAGGAGCACGGCATGAGCACCCAGCTGGCGCGCATGTTGAAGCAAGCGGGCCAGAGCGCGCCCGAGAGCAAGCCGGTGCTGGAAGTGAACCCCCAGCATCCGCTGGTGAAGAAGCTGGAAGAGGGCGGCGTGCACTTCGATGATTTGGCCAACATCGTCTTCGACCAGGCACTGCTGGCAGAAGGCGGGATGCCGGCGGACCCGGCGGCGTATGTGAAACGGGTGAATGCGCTGCTGGTGTAGGGTCTGCCTGAAAAAATGAATGAAATAGGCATCTAGAGATTAATGAATAAGCGCTATTAGCTTCTATTAATATAGCAAAATAGCCCTGCTGGCGTTCACCGCCGCGGGGCTTTTTGCATGGCAGACTGTGCGGCTTTGCTACCACCCTGCGGCCCATCACCCCATGCTCACCGGCGTCCTCAAGAACAAGATCGATCAACTGTGGAACGCCTTCGCGACGGGGAGTATCGCAAACCCTTTGGAAGTCATCGAGCAGATCACCTACCTGCTCTTTCTGCGGGGCCTGGATGCCGACCAGACGCGCGAAGAGAACAAGGCGCTACGGATGAAGACATCGCCGCTGCGGCTCTACCCGGATGGCGTGGACGGCAAGGGCCGCCCGTTCGATCAGCTGCGCTGGTCGCGCTTCAAAAACCTGGCGCCCACCGAAATGTTGGAGGTGCTCAGCGAGCATGTGTTTCCTTTTCTGCGCGGGCTCAATGCCTCCGGTGGCGCGGCCGCCCGGTCTGCCTTCGCGCACCACATGCGCGATGCCCGCTTCACCATTCCCACGCCTGCGCTGCTGGCCAAAGTGGTCGACATGCTCGAGGCCATCCCCATGGATGACCGCGACACCAAGGGCGACCTGTATGAATACATGCTCGGCAAGATCGCCTCCGCCGGCCGCAACGGCCAGTTCCGCACGCCGCGCCACATCATCGAGTTGATGGTGGCGCTCACCGCGCCGGTACCGCAAGACACCATTTGCGACCCAGCCAGCGGCACCTGCGGATTTCTGGTGGCTGCTGGCGAATATCTGCGCACCACCTACCCCGACATGCTGCGCGTGCCCGCCCAGAACGCGCACTTTCACAACGGCATGTTCCACGGCTACGACTTCGATAACACCATGCTGCGCATTGGCAGCATGAACATGCTGCTGCACGGCGTGGAGCACCCGGCCATTGAATACCGCGACTCGCTGGCCGAAGGCGCCGCAAGAGATGCCGGCGCCTACAGCCTCATCCTGGCCAACCCGCCCTTTGCCGGCAGCCTCGACTACGAAAACACCGCCAAAGACCTGCAGCAAACCGTCAAAACCAAAAAGACCGAACTGCTGTTTTTGGCGCTGTTTTTGCGCCTGCTGAAAACCGGCGGTCGTGCGGCGGTGATCGTGCCCGACGGCGTGCTGTTTGGCTCCAGCAAAGCGCACAAAGAACTGCGCCGCACCTTGGTAGAAGAGCAAAAGCTCGACGCCGTCATCAGCCTGCCCGGCGGCGTGTTCAAACCCTACGCCGGCGTCAGCACCGCCATCCTGCTGTTCACCAAAACCATGCGTGGCGGCACCGACAACGTCTGGTTTTACGACATGCAAGCCGACGGCTGGAGCCTGGACGACAAACGCCAGCCGCTGCTGGATTCAAGCCTTTTAGGCCTCCAGCCCTTGGTGGACAAGCGCAACCAGCTATCAGAAGCAGAGCACGCCAAAAACAATCTGCCCGATGTGCTGGAGCGCTGGGCTCAAAGAAGCGGCAGCGAACGCGAGCGCCCGCGCACCGCACAAAGCTTTTGCATACCCAAAGCCGACATTGAAGCCAACGGCTACGACCTGAGCATCAACCGCTACAAGGAAGTGGTGCATGCCGCCGTGCAGCACCAGGCGCCGGGGGAGTTGTTGGCGCAGTTGCAGGAGTTGGAAGCGGAGATTGCGGCGGGGATGGCTCGGTTGGAGGGGATGTTGAAGTGAGTACCGTCCCCATGATTTCTGTCGGGGAGTTGATGGTTTCGCGCGGCGGAAGCGTGAACCCATTGCAATTCCCAAATGAAGAATTTGACCTCTACAGCATCCCCGCATTCGACGCCGGCCCGCCGGAGATTGCCCAAGGCTCAGCCATCGGATCAACCAAGCAAGTCATTCAACCAAAGGATGTATTGCTTTCAAAAATCGTTCCACACATCAGGCGCGCATGGATTGTTGGCAACGACAGAGGACGCCGCCTCATTGGCTCTGGTGAGTGGATCGTTTTTCGTGGCGAAAAAGCGCTGCCAAAGTATTTGCGGCATGTACTGGTCGGTGATCCTTTCCATCAACAATTCATGCAAACCGTCTCGGGTGTCGGTGGCTCGCTGCTACGTGCGCGCCCAGCATTTGTTGCAGCTATTCAGATTCCACTGCCGCCGCTGCCAGAACAACGCCACATCGCCGCCATCCTCGACCAAGCCGAAACTCTCCGAACCCAACGCCGTACCGCCCTGGCCCAACTCGACAGCCTCACCCAGTCCATCTTTATAGATATGTTTGGGGATCCACTCGACGATCGGAATCGCTGCCTTGGTTACCGATGTCGGAACTCTTTGTGAGCTCACCAATTTTCGGAACGATGATTCCTGCAGAGGCGGATGGTGGTTCTTGGCTTTGCTTGCGAGTTGCCAATATTCAAGACTGGAGGCTGACTCTCGACGATAAGAAATATGTTGATTTGCCAGCGTCAGCGGTTGTCCGGCACAGCGTCAAAGCCGGCGATGTTTTGATGGCCCGGGCCATTGCCAGTCAGGATCATTTGGGCAAATGCATCGTTGCGCAGCCAGGAGGCGAGCAGTGGGCTTTCGACTCACATCTCATGCGACTGCGTTTCCGTAAGGATCGCGCCCTTCCTGATTTCATTAGGCAATTGCTGAGAACGCCAGGCGGAAGGAACCTTTTCTTGAAAGCATCAAGAAAGTCGACGGTGCAATACAACATCAACACAAAGGAAATTTCCGCGCTTGAGATTCCACTCCCCCCGCTCCCCCTCCAACAAACCTTCGCCACCCGCATCCAGGCCATCGAAGCCCTCAAAGCCAAACACCGCAGCGCCCTGACCGCGCTCGACGCGCTGTTCGCCTCGCTGCAGCAGCGGGCATTTGCAGGGCAGCTTTGATTCATGGGAGCAGCCGGCAGCATTGGTTTATTGGGCTTCCCTCCCCGTCAGCGCTCTAAACGCGAATCAGTAGGCTAAGCGACACCAAGCTATAGGAATAAAAAATCTATTTCCCGTCAACCACTTATAAAGACTTGATCGGCTGTCATTGCTTTGCCCACACTGCTTTAGAAACCGTGCTTGCCGTGCGCAAACCGTTGTTCGCGGCCTATGCAAGGCTGAGCGCTATAAGGAAATGATTGCGCTCCAAATTAAAGGCTGCCTATCATATGGGCCTGATTCTTCGCCTTACGCAAGCCTGCCTACAACATGAACCCTGGTCCCGGCGCTACCGATCCGTCTTCCCCGCCTGATTCCCTTTTGCATCGTGCCGGGCGTTATGTTCGCCAGCCGACAGGGTACCGTGCCTTCATTCCGGCAGCGCTACCGCCCGAGCCTGCTCTGGCGCTGGGCGGTGAGCTGCAACAACTGCTGTCGCAGGCCGATCGCGCACTGGGCCGGCTCGATGGTTCGGTGCTCACGCTGCCCAACCCCGATCTTTTTGTCTTCATGTATGTGCGCAAGGAAGCGGTGCTTTCCAGCCAGATCGAAGGCACGCAAAGTTCGCTGCAGGATTTGCTGGCAGCCGAAGCTGATCTGTTCGACGAGACCATGCCGCGCGATGTGGACGAGGTGGTGAATTACGTGCGCGCCATGAAGCGTGGGCTTGCGCGCTTGCCAGAGCTGCCGGTGTCGGTGCGGCTCATTCGCGAGATCCATGCAGAGCTGCTGCAGGGCGTGCGCGGCGGGCGGCTGCAACCGGGCGACTTGCGTACCAGCCAGAACTGGATCGGTGCGCCGGGCTGCACGCTGGCCACGGCTAACTTTGTGCCGCCGCCACCGCATGAGGTGGCACCGGCCCTGGGCGCGCTCGAGAAGTTTTTGCATGGCAGCGCGCTGCTGCCGCCCCTGGTCAAGATCGCTCTGGCGCATGTGCAGTTTGAAACCATCCATCCGTTTCTGGACGGCAACGGGCGGGTCGGCCGCTTGCTCATCACGTTCTTGCTGACCGAGCAGGAGATTCTCCACAAGCCGGTGCTGTACCTGTCGCATTACTTCAAGCAGCACCGGCAGGCGTATTACGAACACCTGCAAGCGGTGCGCGACAAGGGCGCCTGGGAGGAATGGTTGACCTTCTTCCTCCAGGGGGTGGTGCAGGTGGCCGCAGAGGCGGCGGATACCGCCCGTCGCATCCAGTTGCTGCGAGAACAGCACCGCACCGCCATCACTGAAGAGCTGGGGCGTGCGGCCGGCAACGGGCACCGGGTGCTGGAGGCGCTTTTCGACAAACCAATCGTGAGCGTGGCCGATGTGGTGGCGCTTACCCGCACTACCTATGCGGCGGCCAACGCCCTGGTCGGCCGTCTGGCAGCCATCGGCGTCCTGCGGGAAATTACCGGTCACGCGCGCAATCGGCGCTTTCGTTATGAGGCATATGTGAACCTGTTCGCCAACGAGCCGGTGCAAGACGAGGTCACCCCATGACAACATCCAACTTCAGCTTTCTGGCATCCGACTGGCCCGAGCTGCTGGCAGAAGCCTGCCGCGCCGAGGCCGCAGCTCTGACAGATCCGCGCACCGCGTGTTTCTATGCGCGCCGCACGCTCGAGCTGGCGGTGGCCTGGTTGTTTCAGGCCGAAGGCGGCAGGGGCGGCAGCCTGCGCATGCCGTACAAGGCGGATTTGTCGGCCTTTCTGTTCGAGCCGAGTTTTCAGCAACTGGTGGGCCCTGCGGTGCACGCCAAGATGGATGTGATCCGCAAGCTGGGCAACAACGCCGTACACAACGCACGGGCGGTGGCAGCGCAAGACGCATTGAGCGCGCTGCGGGAACTGTTCCAGGTGAGTTTCTGGCTGGCGCGGCACTACGCACGCAAGGTGTCCGATCGGCCGGATCCAGCACTGCAGTTTCGCGCCGATTGGTTGCCGCAACCGACGCAGCCTGCAAGCGCCAACAACGCCGCGCAACTGCAGCAGGTGCAGGCAGTCACCCGTGTTGCAGAAATCGCCGCGCAGGAGGCTTTGCAGAAGCAGGCCGAAGCCCTCGCCGAGCGCGACGCCCAACTCCGCGTTGCTGCAGCACGCAATGCCGAGCTTGACGCGGAACTCGCGCTCTACCGCGCGCAGGTCGCCGATGCCAAGGCGGCCAACGCCGCGCAGCCGGCAACCGCGCACGATTACAACGAAGCTGCCACGCGCGATCTGTTCATTGATCTGCTGCTGAAGGAGGCCGGCTGGGCGCTCGCCGATGCGCGCGACCGCGAATTTGAAGTGATCGGCATGCCCAACGCGCAGGGCAAAGGTTTTGTCGATTACGTGCTGTGGGGCGACGACGGCAAGCCGCTGGCCATCGTCGAAGCCAAGCGCACCCGCCGCAGTGCCAAAGAGGGTGAGCAGCAAGCCATGCTGTATGCCGATTGCTTGGAGGCGCAGTTCGGGCAGCGCCCGGTGATGTACGGCACCAATGGCTATGAGCACTGGCTGTGGGACGACACCAGCGGCCCGCAACGCGCGGTGCAGGGCTTTCATAAAAAGGACGAGCTGCAGTTGATGGTGCAGCGGCGCAGCAGCCGCCAGCCGCTGGCGCGCGCAGTGATCGACCGCGCCATTGTCGAGCGCCACTACCAGCACCGCGCCATTCGCCGCATCGCAGAAACCTTCGAGCGCGACCATCACCGCAAGGCGCTGGTGGTGATGGCAACCGGTGCCGGTAAAACCCGCACTGTGATTGCCCTAGTCGACCTTCTGATTCGCAGCAACTGGTGCAAGCGGGTGCTGTTTCTGGCCGACCGCGTCGCGCTGGTGAACCAGGCCGTCAACGCCTTCAAAGCGCACTTGCCGGCTGCGGCGCCTGTCAATCTCGTCACGGACAAAGCCACCGACGGGCGCGTGTACGTGAGCACCTATCCGACCATGATGGGCCTGATCAACGACGCAACCGTGGGCACGCGGCGGTTCGGCGTGGGCTACTTCGACCTGATTGTGGTGGACGAGGCGCACCGATCCATCTACCAAAAGTACCGCGCCATCTTTTCGTACTTCGATGCGCTGCTGGTGGGTCTGACGGCCACGCCCAAGGATGAGATCGATCACAACACCTACAGCCTTTTCGATCTGGAAACCGGTGTGCCCACCGATGCGTACGGACTCGACGACGCGATCGCCGAGGGCTATCTGGTGCCACCCCGGAGCATTTCAGTTCCGCTGAAATTTCAGCGGGAAGGCATCCGCTACGCCGATCTCAGCGAAGACGAAAAAGACCAGTGGGATGCGCTGGAATGGGATGAAGAGGGCTCGCCTGCGCCGGAAGAAGTCAGCGCGGAATCGGTCAACAAATGGCTCTTCAATACCGACACGGTGGACAAGGTGCTACAGACCCTGATGACCCACGGCATCAAGGTGGCAGCTGGCGACCGGCTCGGCAAGACGATCGTCTTCGCTAAGAACCAGGCGCATGCGGAATTCGTCGCGGAGCGCTTCAACGTCAACTATCCGCAGTACCAGGGGAAGTTCGCCCGGATCATCACGTTCAAGACGGAATACGCGCAATCGTTGATCGACAGCTTTTCGCAGAAGGAGCAAGCGCCGCACGTCGCCATTTCGGTGGACATGCTCGATACCGGCATCGACGTGCCCGAGGTGGTCAATCTGGTGTTCTTCAAGATCGTGCGGTCGAAGACGAAGTTCTGGCAAATGGTGGGACGCGGCACCCGTCTGTGCTCCGATCTGTTTGCGCCGGGCGAGAACAAACGCGAATTCCTGGTGCTGGATTTTTGCCAAAACCTGGAGTACTTCAATCAGGATCTGGAGACATCGGACACCGCTGCGGCGGAGCCGCTCAGCCAACGTCTTTTTCGCAACCGGGTCGATCTGTTGCTGGAGCTCGACGGGCGTGTGCAGGCCGGTCACGGCGCGGCGGTTGCTGAAGCTTCACCTGCCGGCGCGTACCTCACCGAAGCGCGAGTGCGCGATGACACTGCTGCGCTGCTGCAGCAGATCGTCAGCGGTATGTCGCTGCAAAATTTTGTCGTCCGACCGGAGCGGCGCTGGGTAGAGGAATGGGCCAAAGCGGACGCTTGGCGCTTGCCTGCAGCTGAAGCACTAGGGGAAGCGGCGGATCATCTTTCAGGCCTGCCCAGCGCGGTGCGGGATGACGATGAAGATGCCAAGCGGTTCGATCTGCTAATGCTGCGCACGCAACTGGCCAGCTTGCGCACCGAGCCGGCTTTTGTGCGCTTTAAGAAGCTGGTGCAGCAGATTGCCGGTGCCTTGCTGGAGCTGCAGAACGTGCCAGCGGTGCGAGACCAACTGCTGTTGATCGATGCGGTAGCGGGAGACGAGTGGTGGCAGGACGTAACCTTGCCGATGCTGGAGCAGGCGCGCCGCAAATTGCGCGCTCTGATCAAGCTGGTGGAGATGAAGCGTCGCAAGATCGTCTACACCGACTTCGGTGACGAAATCGGCGAGATGATGCAGGTGGAGCTCCCTACCGTGGCTGCCGGCGTGGACTTCGAGCGGTTGCGCACGAAGGCGCAGGTGTTTCTACGCGCGCATCAGGACCGGCTGGCATTGCAGAAACTGCGCCGCGCGCAGGTGCTGACCGAGGCAGACTTGCAGGAGCTGCAACAGATCCTGATCGAAGCTGGAGCCAGCGAGAGCGACCTGTTGCGCGTCCGCGAGCGCTACCGAAGTCTTCCGGCTTTTATTCGCTCGCTGGTCGGGCTGGACCGTGCGGCGGCCACCGCAGCGTTGGCTCACCTCATCGCGGAAACCACCGCGACCGCCGCCCAGCTGCAGTTTCTGGATGAAATCGTGAACCACCTGACGGTCCACGGGCAGTTGGATGCTGCAAGGCTGTATGAGTCACCCTTCATCGACCTGAACGGGCAGGGGCCAGATGGCGTTTTTTCGCCAGGGTCCGTGATCGAACTTTGCGACGTGCTGGACCAACTTGAACGTCGCACCGCATAGCGCGAATGGTGCATGGCATGAGCACCTGAGAGCAAACCTGAACTCGACCAAATCGATTAGTTAAACGCGGTTTCCGCTGCTTGTGGCCGAAGCTTGCAGTCGCTAAGATTTTTTTGCGACTTGTGTTTCAGAGTTTCAACTTTCAGGAGCCAGCATGAATATCCAAATCCTTTTATGGACCGTTATCAGTCTTTTTGCGATCACGGCTGCTGGCGGCCTCGTGATGGCTGGCGTCCGGCTTTCTGCGGATCGAAATCCGCCCGCCTGGCTCGCGATGTTCCACGGGTTACTGGCTGGAGCCGGACTCACGTTGCTGCTTTTTGCGGCTTTCACCATCGGTCTTCCGAAGTTCGCGTTGTGGGCTTTGATCCTGTTGGTGATCGCTGCGCTAGGCGGCATTTTTATGAATCTCGGTTACCAGGAAAAGCGCTTGCCACTGCCCAAACCTGTCATCTATATCCACGCGCTCATCGCCGTCGTCGGGTTCATTTTGTTGATCGTCGCGGCACTTGGTTTGTGATAGTGGCGCAACCCGGTCCACGATTTTTGGAGTATTCGTATGAGTGAAGAGAAGACTGAACTTGAGGGGCCTGACTTCTGCAAGGGCGTGCCGGCATCGACGCTGACCGAGGCTGCGCCCCTGCTGGGGCATGCGCAGGGCGAGCCGATGATCGTTGTGCGTCGCGGCGACTCGTTGTTTGCTATCGGCGCCATATGTACGCACTACGGCGCCCCGCTGGCCAAAGGGCTGGTCGTGGGCGACACCGTACGTTGCCCGTGGCATCACGCCTGCTTCAGCTTGCGCACCGGCGAGGCGCTGGCTGCACCGGCGCTGGATGCGGTGACGTGCCGGCACGTCGAAGAGCGCGACGGCAAGGTTTATGTCGGCAAAAAGATCGAGCCTGCTGCGGCGGCGCCTGTATCTTCAGCTGGCGCGGCGGCTCTGCCTAAAGCCATCGTCATCATCGGCGGTGGCGCGGCGGGTAACGCTGCAGCCGAAATGTTGCGGCGCGAGCACTACCAAGGCACGATCACGATGCTCAGTGCCGACGATTCGTCGCCCTGCGATCGGCCCAATCTTTCAAAGGACTACTTGGCTGGCAAGGCACCCGAAGAGTGGCTCCCGTTGCGCCCGGATGACTTTTATAGCGAACAGCGCATCGATCTGAAGCTGAATGCGCAGGTCGCCGAAATAGATACGGAGAGGCGCCGTGTGCGGCTCCAGGATGGTACGCACCATGATTTCGATGCCTTGCTGCTGGCGACCGGCGCCGAGCCGGTGCGGCTCGACATTGCGGGCGCAGATCTGCCCCACGTGCATGATTTGCGCACGCTGACCGACAGCCGCAAATTGGTTGCCGCAGCGAAGAAGGCGCAGCGTGCGGTGATCATCGG
>JBBSUX010000101.1:0-11386 GCA_038234045.1 Burkholderiales bacterium | reverse complement strand
TTTCCGCTTCCGGTGACCGCCATGCCCGACTTTCATCCGCACGAACCCGCACCCATCAACGACACGCCTGAATCCAAAGGTCTCGAACACGACCCGCAGATCGACCGCGTCGAAGAACTGGTGCGCGAAGCCATGGCGCGCGGCATGTCGCAAGACGAAGCAACGGCTTTGGCCTGGGCACAGGTGGAGGGCAAATCAGAGGGGCCCGACACAGAGAAGGCGGGCGGCGGCAAGCGCCATCCTCATCCTCACGACATTTCACTTGGGGGATAACTGCCCGCATCGGCGTCTCACTCGCTGCCTTCAGGCGAGGCGTCCCAGCCACCACATCGACAGCGCTACGGAAAGCAGCGTCAGCGCGGCGGCAACCAGTGCGAACAAGGCCGTAATTTCGGTTTCGCGCTTTTCCACGGCAAGCCGTGAACTCAGGGCGGAATACACCTTGTTCAGGTCTGGAGCGGTCCCTGCGAAAAAGTATTCGCCCCCGGTGCGCGCTGCAATTTCCTTTAGCGTGTCTTCATCGAGTCGCACCCGCATCGACCAACCGTCGAAGCCAATGGTGTCGCCTTCGCGCGTGCCGACTCCCACCGTGTAGATGCGCACACCACGCTCTGCTGCCATGCGCGCTGCATCCAGGGGATCGACCCCGGTGGTGCGCTGGCCATCGGTGAGCATGACGATGGCAGCCGAGTTGTAGGATCCTGCCGGTACCGGCCTGGGTGGAGGCAGCAGCACCGCGCCTTCGCTGCCGGACAGCGATTGCAGCCTGTCTCCTCGTCCCAGATTCTCCAGGCTTGCTCCGCTGCCCGGAAACAGGGTGGCAAGGGCCAGCACGATGCTGTTGCCGGTTGCGGTGCCCCGCTGCAACTGGAAAGCGTCGATAGCCCGTTCGAGTTCCTCGTGCGATTGCGTGGGTTGCTGAGCAACCTGCGCGCTGCCGGCAAAAGCGACGATGCCCACGCGAACGCTGCGTGGCAGCCCGCGGATGAACATCTTGGCCGCCTGCTGGGCCGCCACCAGCCGATTGGGTTTGACATCGGTGGCCCGCATGCTGGCCGAAACATCGATCGCCAGAATGATGGTTTGCTGCTCGGCCGGGAGTGCGATCACCGCCACCGGCCGGGCGCTGGCCAGCAGGAGGACGGTCAAGGCGAGAAGCAGCAGCAGCGGCGGCACATGCCGGCGCCATCCCGCCCCGCGTGCGCCCGCTGCGCGCACAAGGGCCAGACTCGAATAGTTCACGGCGACGGGGCGGCGTCTGCGCTGCAACGCAAGATAAAGCACCAACAGCGCAGGTACCAGCAACAACAGCCACAGCAAACCGGGCCAGAGAAAGAACGGGTGCGGGGTCCCGGCCAGCAGTGCATGCCACTTCGCTTCCCAATGGGGCGGCAAGAAAGCGGTCAACAGGCGGTCCAGGTCCATAAGCTGCAGCTCTCTCTGGCTCTCTCTCGCGTTCTCAGGCGTTTGCCAGTGCAGCTGGCAAATGGTCGCGCCTTTGCTGCCGATACGCCGATCGACCCGCACCATCCGTCCGCCGCTTTCGCATCCGGGAAAAGCGCGTCATGGCTTCGGCGAGGTCGTCTGTCGTGCACAGCTCCAGCGTATCGACTCCCGCTCGCGCAAAGCGGCTACGTAGCGCGGTTTCCCGCGCCGCAGCTGCCTGGGCAAAGCGTCGACGAAATGCCCGGTCGTGCGTATCGACCCACATCTGTTCGCCGGTCTCCGCATCCTGCATCGTCACCAGACCGATGTCGGGTAGCCCGCGCTCCAGCGGATCCACCAGGCGCACCGCGACAACGTCGTGCTTTTGCGCCAGCTGGCCCAGCGGACGCTCCCAATCTCCCTGTGCGAGAAAGTCGGACGCCACCAATACGGTCGCTCGCCGTTTCAGGATGCGGGCTGCTGATTCCAGCCAGTGTTGCAGAGGTGAATCATCCTGCTTGGGGGTCTTGCCGGGACGCTCCGCTCCAGCCTTCAGCTGGCTTGTCTCCTGAAGCAGTTGCAGGACATGCGCCCGGCCAGTCCGCGCGGGAAGCCATCGTGGATCGCGCCGGGATCCGAGCATCGCTCCCACGCGGTTGCCATGGCGGGTGAAGATTCGTGCCACCAGGCCGCAGAACTCGCGCAGAACGGCATGTTTGGTGCGAATGGCAGAGCCGGCGCCCATCGAAGCACTCAGGTCGAGCAGCAGCCAGACGGTCATTTCACGGTCCTCCGTGAAAACGCGCACATGGGGCGTGCCAGTTCGTGCCGTCACGTTCCAGTCGATGTAGCGCACATCGTCACCCGGTGCGTACTCACGCAGATCGGCAAGATCCAGACCCCCGCCGCGCAGCAGCGTGCTGAAGTCGCCCTGCAGCAATCCATCGAGCCGCCGCAAAGCCGTCCACTCGAGGCGCCGCAGCAGAGCTTCGGATGTTTCCGGCCGGTGTTCAGGCGTCCTGTCGGCGGAATGCATGGTGCAGCGGGTTGGAAGGGGGCGAGACGTGCGCCATCAACTGCGTGACCAGATCGTCCGGCGACAGCCCTTCGGCCAGCGCGTCATAAGACAAGGCCATGCGATGGCGGAACACGTCTGGCACCAGGTCGGTCATGTCCGCTGGCAGCACATAGTCCCTGCCGCGCATCAGCGCCAGGGCGCGCGCTCCTTCAGCCAGATGAATGGTGGCGCGCGGGCTTACGCCGTAGGTCAGCCATCGCTCAAAAGCCGGAAGGCCACGCTCGGCGGGGCGGCGCGTGGCACTCACCAGACGCACGGCGTACTGGAGCAGCGATGGGTCTACATACACCTCGCGACAGGCCGCCTGAAGACTGGCGAGCTGCACCTGATTCAGCACGGCGCTTGCCTGTGGCGGTGGTGACAGCGCGCGCTGGACGATCACGAACTCGTCTTCGTCGCTCGGATAATCCACCAGCACCTTCATCATGAAGCGGTCGACTTGTGCTTCGGGCAGGGGGTAGGTTCCTTCGGTCTCGACGGGGTTCTGTGTGGCCAACACCACGAAGGGCGATGGCACCGGGTGGCTCTCGCCGGCGATCGTGACCTGGCGCTCCTGCATCGCCTCGAGCAGCGCGCTTTGTACCTTGGCTGGCGCCCGGTTGATCTCGTCGGCCATCAACAAATTGGCAAAGACCGGCCCGAGCGTGGTGCCGAACTCGCCGGTTTTCTGGTTGTAGATGCGGGTGCCCACCAGATCGGAAGGCACGAGGTCCGGCGTGAACTGGATTCTTCGGAATACGCCATCGACCGCCCGCGCCAGCGTCTTGACAGTGAGTGTCTTGGCCAGCCCCGGAACACCCTCCACCAGCAAGTGGCCTTCGGCCAGTAGCGCCACCATCACCCGCTCGAGGAAGCGGTCCTGTCCCACCACGATGCGCTTGACCTCAAACAGAACCTGCTCCATGAGCCCGGGGGCGGCGGGGCGGATCGGAGTTGCGCTGTCTGGCGACACGACGGAAGAAGTCATGAAATTTGCGGCTCGTGTGATCAGAAAGGAGGCATGCCTGCTGCCGCCGCCGCGTCTTCCATCGGTACTGCGAAACCGATGCCCAAGAAGGTGCGCGCTTTCGTCGGGTTCAGGATGGCGGTGACGATTCCGACCACCTCGCCATCCATGGTGATGAGCGGACCACCGGAGTTGCCCGGGTTGGCCGCCGCGTCAAACTGGATGAGGTCAGAGAGTTGCTGCTTGCCAGAGCCTTCGAAGGCCCGGTTAAGACCCGACACCACGCCGGCCGATACAGATGGACCAATACCGAACGGATAGCCGATGACAGCTATTTCGTCTCCGGGACGCAGATCCTTGCTGGAGCGCATGGTGGCTGCCTCCAGGTCGTCGGGAATGGTGTGGGCTTGCAGCACCGCAAGATCGTGTTCCGGCCGGGCTTTTGTGAGCGACGCATCACTCACGCTCCCGTCGGCAAAGGTGACCCGGATGTGATCCGCTCCTGCGACTACATGCAGATTGGTCAGGATGACACCCTTGTCCACAATCACCACTCCGGTGCCGATTCCGCTCTCGATTTCGCCGTTCTCCTTTTCCCGGTACTTGCCGTTGCGGCGGCGATCGGCTCTTCCGTAAGCCGCTACCCGTACCACCGAAGGTGCCACCCGCTCGGCAGCGCGCGCAAAGGGTGATGGCAGAACGGTGCTTTCCAAGGTGCGGCGCACGGCCGCATCGATATCGGCCTGGGAAAGACTATGTGGCGGAGTCGGTCGCAGCGCAGTTCCCAAAGAAAAAGCGAAGGCTGCCGTGGCGAGGACCAACGCCGCAGTTACACCCCACCGGTTAACCGGCTGCGCATTTTCGGGGGGGGAATCGGCCCGATCGGAAACTGATGCGGCTTCCTGAGCGTTCTCGCTCGGGGCTTTCATTTCCGCTCCTCCGACGGTCGAACTCGGGGGCGCGTGATCGCTGCCGGTGGTACCGTCTTCGGCCACCGGGCGGGAACTGCTGTAGAGAGGCGGCCTGCGCAGGGCGAAATTCCTGAAAACGACGCTGGCGGGATCATTGCCCAAGCTGGCTCACTGACACTAGCACGAATCAATTGCCGCGTTGTGCAGGAACACCACAAGAACATACGTCGTGGCTATGCGGCATCATGGCCGCAATGAGCGCCTGGATCGATACCCACTGTCACCTCGATGCGCCCGAGTTCGCCCCCGATGGTCCCGCCATGCGGGCTGAGGCGCGCAGGTGTGGAATCGCACTATGCGTAGTACCCGCTGTGGCCCACTTCAATTTCGATGCGGTCCGCGATTGGGCGCATGCCCATTGCGACAGCTATGCGCTCGGGATCCATCCCCTGTGCACCGCGGAAGCGGATGACGTGGCTCTCGACCTCGTGGCCATGCGGCTTGATCAGGCACTGCAGGACAAGCGCCTGGTGGCAGTAGGCGAAATCGGACTCGACTACTTCGTCAAAGACCTGGACGACGCGCGCCAGCAACATATCTTTCGCTCCCAGCTTCGGCTGGCCCGCCGTTTCGATCTGCCGGTGCTCCTGCACGTGCGGCGCTCTGTCGACCGCGTGCTGAAACATCTGCGGGAAGCGGGCGGCAGCGGGAAGGGCCGCCACCAGTGGCGGGGCATAGCGCATGCTTTTAATGGAAGTGACCAGCAGGCAAAAGCCTTCATCGATCTGGGTTTCAAGCTCGGCATCGGCGGCGCTGTCACCTTCGAAGGAGCTCATCAGCTGCAACGTCTCGCCACTGGCTTACCGCTCGATTCGATCGTGATGGAAACCGATTCCCCCGACATTGCACCGCAGTGGCTCTACCGTACTGCTGCCGAGCGGGCAGGCGGTTCACCGCAGGCACGCAACTCTCCGGTAGAGCTCGATCGCATCGGGACTTTCGTTGCGAAGTTGCGTGGCATGGATCCATCGGCGTTGGCCGACGCCACCACGCAGAATGCGATCTCCGCGATGCCCCGGCTCGCACCGCTGCTGGACGAAGCGGCATGACGGATAACCATGACGCCCTGGACGAGCATCCCGAAGTCAACTTTTCGGATTTTCGGGGAGTGCGCAGTCTGCACCTGGGTTCGATCTGGATTCAGGGCTCGATGCGCCTTGATGCGCCGCTTGATCTAGAGCTGGAATACGTGCAACGAATGATGGCGTGGCTGCTGTTCCTTTCGCCCACTTCTGTGGGCAGTCGTCATGCCATGCAACTAGGGCTTGGTGCTGCCGCGCTTACCAAGTTCTGCCGCAAGAAGTTGCGTATGCGCACAACCGCGATCGAGCTCAATCCGCAGGTCGTTCATGCCTGCCGAGGCTGGTTTCGCCTGCCGGCTGACGACGACCGCTTGCGCGTGATCGTGGCGGACGCGGCCGAAGAGATCCGGCGCGCCGAGTGGCTCGGCACCGTCGATGCGTTGCAGGTAGATCTCTACGATGACGAGGCAGCCGCGCCGGTGCTCGACAGCACCGATTTCTACACCGACTGCCGCGCACTGCTGACCGAAGAAGGCGTGATGACGGTCAATCTGTTCGGTCGCGCATCGAGCTACGCGCGAAGCCTCGCGAAAATCACCGAAGCGTTCGGTGCGGATGCGGTGTGGGCCTTTCGCCCAACCCGCGAAGGCAATACCGTGGTGCTGGCGCGGCACAGTTCAGAGCCGGCACCCGATCGGGCTACCTTGCTGGCCCGGGCGGCAACGGTGCAGTCACGCTGGGGCTTGCCTGCAGAAAAATGGCCGCGCGCCCTGAAACCCACCGGCCCATGAAAGGCTGTTACCCGTGATTTCCTTCCGCTTTGCATCCCTGCAATCTCTCGACGGAGCGTGGATATGAGCCCCAAATCCGCAACCGCAGTCGCAGCCGGTGGCGCTTTTCAGCCGATGCCGCATGTCGGCCCAATTGATTGGCGGCGCATGGTCGAATGGCTGCGCGACGACGGTGTGATCTCCGCAGACGAGGCGGCGCGCACCATCGCGCGGTGCTCGCGAGCGGAGAGTTCCCAGCCGGCCTTGGTGCGGCTCGCCAATGTGGCGATGGAGCAAGCCGCTGGCGGCAAACCGCTTGACCTTGAGGCGCTCAGCCGCTACCTGGCCGGCAAGGCGGGGCTGGCCTACCTGCGTATCGATCCGCTGCGGGTCGATGTGGGCAAGGTGGCCGACACCATGAGTGCCGCCTATGCGGAGCGGCACCGTGTGCTGCCGGTGCAGGTAACGCCGACCGAAATTGTCATCGCTACGTCCGAGCCCTTCATGACCGACTGGATCGAGGAGGTTGAACGCCAGGCCCGCCGCAAGGTCACGCGCGTGGTGGCCAACCCGCAAGACATTCACCGGTTCACAGCCGAATTCTTCGCGCTGGCCAAGTCGGTGAGGCAGGCCCAGAAGAGCGGCAGCGGGGCCACCGCCGCAAGCTTCGAGCAGCTGGTGGAGCTCGGCAAAAGCAACCGGCAGCTAGACGCCAATGATCAGGGCGTTGTGCGGGTGGTCGACTGGCTCTGGCAATACGCTTTCGACCAGCGCGCCAGCGACATCCACCTGGAGCCCCGGCGCGAGCAGGGCGTGATCCGGTTCCGCATCGACGGCATGCTGCATCCGGTTTATCAGATGCCGATCGGTGTTTTGAGCGCGATGACAGCCCGCATCAAATTGCTTGGTCGCATGGATGTGGTGGAAAAGCGCCGGCCGCAGGATGGCCGCATCAAGACACGCAATACGCGCGGCGAAGAGGTGGAAATGCGGCTTTCCACGCTCCCCACCGCGTTCGGTGAAAAGATGGTGATGCGGATCTTCGACCCCGACACTGCGGTCAAGGATCTGGATGCGCTCGGCTTTTCGCCGCATGACGCGACGCGCTGGGAACAATTGGTCAGACGCCCGCACGGCATCATCCTCGTGACCGGTCCGACCGGCTCGGGCAAGACCACCACCCTGTATTCCACGCTCAAGCGCATCGCTACAGAAGAGGTCAATGTCTGCACCGTGGAAGACCCGATCGAGATGATCGAGCCGTCGTTCAACCAGACACAAGTGCAGCCGCAGCTTGACTTCGGATTCATCGAAGGTTTGCGTTCCCTGATGCGCCAGGACCCCGACATCATCATGGTGGGCGAGATCCGCGATCTGGCGACTGCCGAGATGGCAGTGCAGGCGGCGCTCACCGGCCATCTGGTTTTCAGTACGCTGCATACCAACGATGCGCCGTCGGCTGTCACGCGGTTGATGGAGCTTGGCGTGCCTTCTTATCTGGTCAACGCCACATTGCTGGGTGTGCTTGCGCAGCGCCTGGTTCGCACTTTGTGCCGCAATTGCCGTGAGCCCGGTGGCGATGTCACGCCGGAAGCCGTCGCTGAACTGGTCAAGCCCTGGAAGCTCAATGGCGCCTGCCATCCCTACCGTCCTGTGGGTTGCGTCGATTGCCGCATGACGGGCTATCGGGGGCGTATGGGCCTGTATGAATTGCTGAGCGTTACCGAGGCTTTCAAGGACCGCATCACGGCCGGCCCCAGCATCGACGCGCTGCGCCGCCAGGCGGTTGCAGACGGCATGCGGCCACTGCGGCTTGCCGGCGCATTGCGGGTCGCCGAGGGGCTCACCACGTTGGAAGAGGTGCTGGGCACCACGCCGCCGCTTGAGTGAGATTGAGGGGCAGCGTCGCGAAAAGCCAAGGGGCTATTCGCCGCGCGCGTTCCCGGGTAAAAGCTGCGAGCCGGCTCGAGCTTCTGGAATTCCCTGAGGCAAAGCCTTCTCCGGTCATGGAACGCTTCCTCCACAATTCGCGTTCCTGACCGGGTTAGCGCTTGGCAGCGGGTTCCTCGTTGACGGTGTCGTTTACGGAGTGTTTGTTTGTGAAGATCAAGAGCCAGAAGAATTTCTTCTCCGGCCTCCTGTTCATGGTGGTCGGTATCGCTTTTGCGTGGGGCGCAACACGCTACGACGTGGGAACGGCGGCCCAAATGGGCCCTGGTTACTTTCCCCTGGCACTGGGCAGCCTGATGGCGATCCTCGGCATCGTTCTGGCGATGACGGCGCTGGTGGTGGAAACCGAAACCGGTGACCCGGTAGGGCGCTGGGCCTGGCGCCCGCTTTTCTTCGTGTTGCTCGCCAATGTGAGCTTCGGGGCACTGCTGGGCGGGCTGCCGGCGATCGGACTGCGACCCATGGGCCTGATCGTCGCCATCGTCGCCCTGGTCTTGATCGCGAGTCTTGCCAGCAAGAAGGTCCACCTGCGCGGTGCGCTGGTTCTTGCCATCGTGCTGGCGGTGGGTTGTTACGTGGGCTTCATCTGGGCACTGCAGCTACCGATGCAGGTGTGGCCTGCTCGCATCACCAGCTGATCAGTTGATCATCGTCAGCAGCAAGCGGAAAAAACCGGACGAACCCGAGCACATTCATGGAACTCCTCCATCATCTTTCGCAGGGTTTCGACGGCGCGCTCACGCCGATCAACCTGCTTTATTGCCTGATCGGCTGCGTGCTGGGAACGCTGATTGGCGTGTTGCCCCGCATCGGCCCGGTCGCCACCATTGCGATGCTCTTGCCAGCGACCTATGCGCTGCCGCCGCTGAGTGCGCTGATCCTGCTGGCAGGCATCTACTACGGCGCGCAGTACGGCGGCTCCACCTCCGCCATCCTGGTGAACTTGCCGGGCGAGTCGTCTTCGGTAGCGACTGCGATCGACGGCTATCAGATGGCGCGCCAGGGCCGAGCCGGACCGGCTCTTACCGCGGCCGGGCTCGGTTCTTTCTTCGCGGGTTGCGTCGGCACGCTGATGCTTGCCGCATTGGCTGGGCCGCTGACCGAGCTCGCACTTCAGTTCGGTCCGGCCGAAACCTTTTCGCTCATCGTGCTCGGGCTGATCGGTGCCGTGGTGCTGGCTTCGGGCTCGCTGCTAAAAGCGATTTCGATGACCCTGCTCGGCCTGCTGATGGGGCTTGTCGGCACCGGGCTGAACTCGGGCGTTGCGCGCTATTCGTTTGCCGTTCCCGAACTCGGCAATGGCATCGGTCTTGTCGCCATCGCCATGGGCATCTTCGGCTACGGCGAGATCATCGCCAACCTTGGTAAGCCTCACGAAGAGCGCGAAGTTTTCACAGGCAAGGTCCAAGGCCTCCTCCCCACCCGGGAGGATTTCAAACGGATGGTGCCGGCCATCATGCGCGGCACGGCACTCGGCAGCGTGCTTGGCATCCTGCCCGGCGGCGGAGCGCTGCTGTCGTCTTTTGCGGCTTACACCCTCGAGAAGAAAACCAGTTTGCATCCGGGCGAAGCGCCGTTCGGCAAGGGCAATATCCGCGGCGTTGCTGCGCCGGAATCGGCCAACAATTCGGGAGCTCAGGCGTCTTTCATTCCGCTCCTGGCGCTGGGGATTCCACCCAACGCAGTCATGGCGCTGCTGGTAGGCGCAATGACGATCCACAAGATTCAGCCGGGTCCGCAAGTGATAGCCAGCAACCCCGAACTGTTCTGGGGCCTGATCGCCTCAATGTGGATCGGCAACGCCATTCTGCTGGTGCTGAATTTTCCGCTGATCGGCATGTGGATCAAATTGCTCAGGGTGCCCTACCGGTTTCTCTTTCCGGCGATCGTCCTGTTCGGCGCCATCGGCATCTACACCCTTACGAACCGTACTTTCGACATCTGGCTCGTGGCGGGCTTCGGCTTCATCGGCTACCTGTTTCACAAGCTCGGCTGTGAGCCGGCGCCGCTGCTTTTGGGCTTTGTCCTGGGACCGATGATGGAAGAGAACCTGCGCCGCGCGATGCTGCTGTCGCGCGGTGATTGGTCGGTTTTTGTGCACCGGCCTATTTCTGCCGGTTTGCTTGCTGCGTCACTTGTCCTGATCGCTATCGTGCTGCTGCCCGCCGTCAAGGACAAACGCGAAGAAGCGTTCATCGAGGACTAAGCCTCACAAAGGTTATCAATAAAATATGCCTCAAGCGCAAGCGGAACAAGCGCAACTAGCTACAAAGAGCGTAGTGCCTGGCCTGATCATGGCGTCCGTCGGCGCCATCGCTTTCAGTGGCAAGGCCATCATCGTCAAGCTGGCTTATCGCTTTCAGGTCGATGCTGTCACGCTGATCATGTACCGCATGCTGTTTGCGTTGCCGCTGTTTGTGGCGATGGCGTGGTGGGCCACCTTTCGCCAAGGCGGGCGCCGCGCACCGCCGCTCTCCAGGCGTGACTGGATCGGCGTACTTGGCCTGGGGATCAGCGGCTATTACCTGGCGAGCTTTCTGGATTTTGCCGGGCTCGCCTACATCACAGCCAGCCTTGAGCGGCTCATCCTGTATCTCAACCCCACCATCGTGCTGCTGCTCGGGCTGGCGCTCTACCGTCGAGCAATTCTGCCGGTGCAGATGCTGGGCATGGGCATCAGTTATGCCGGAGTCGTCCTGGTGTTCGGTCACGAAATCACCCAGCAAGGTGGCGATGTGGCGCTGGGCGCATTGCTCGTTTTTGGCAGCGCGATCTGCTACGCCGTCTACATGGTGTTCAGCGGACAGATGGTCAAGCGGCTCGGTGCCCTCCGCCTCGTCGGGCTGGCAACTACGGTGGCGTGCTTGTGTTGCATCCTGCAATTCCTCGTGGTGCGCCCGATGTCGGCTGCCCTGGTGGCGCCCGAAGTGATCTGGCTGTCGGTACTCAACGCGACGGTGTGCACTGCCGTTCCTGTCATGCTGGTGATGATGGCAATCGAGCGCATCGGTGCCAGCATGGCCGCACAAACGGGGATGATCGGCCCGATGTCTACCATCCTGATGGGAGTGGTCATTCTGGGCGAGCCGTTTACTGCATGGATCGCGGCCGGCTCGGTGCTGGTAATAGCCGGCATCTTCGTGTTTTCTCGCGCCGGGCGCTAAAGCGTCGACCGGTCGGACGGGCGTACGCTGAATTTGCCATGACGTCTGCTTGACTCACTT
>JBBSUX010000100.1:0-11424 GCA_038234045.1 Burkholderiales bacterium | reverse complement strand
TCGCAGTCGAGCCAGACAAGGTTGTGATCGGATTTGGCAAGAGTGACGCTGGCAGCGCCGGTATCAGGGGCAGAGGTTTCAGGCATGGCTGCGATTGTCACCGATGGCCTACACTGATTAGCCATGCCTCCTATCGCCGACGTTTCCCCGCATATTCCCGGCGCCTTTGCCGCAAGCCTGCATTCCCACGCCTTGGCAATGACCATCGTCTTTGCGGTGCTCCTGGTCGCCAGCGTGTTGGCGCGCCTCTGGCTCGCACTACGACAGGTGCGGCACGTTGAGCAGCACCGCGACGAGGTTCCTGCAGATTTCGTCGGCAGCGTCAGCGCCGTTGCCCACCAAAAAGCAGCCGACTACACCGTGGCCAAAGGACGGCTCGGCATGCTGGAGATGGCCACCGGCACGGCAGTGCTGCTGGGCTGGACCTTGCTAGGCGGACTCGACGCGCTCAACCATCTGCTGCTGGGCTGGCTCGGCGGCGGCATGTTGCAACAACTGGTTCTGGTAGCGGCTTTCGTCATCATCGGTGCACTGATCGACCTGCCCTTCACCCTCTATCAGACCTTTGTGCTGGAACAGCGCTTTGGCTTCAACAAGACGACTTTGTCGCTGTGGCTAGCCGACCTGCTGAAATCCACCGTCGTCGGAGCCGTAGTCGGTTTGCCCGTGCTGGCCCTGATCCTCTGGCTGATGGGTGCGGCAGGCACTTGGTGGTGGCTCTGGGCATGGGGCGCCTGGATGGTCTTCAACCTGGTGCTGCTGGTGCTGTATCCGACCGTCATCGCACCGCTTTTCAACAAGTTCGAGCCCTTGGCCGACGAGGCACTAGCATCACGGGTGAATGCCCTGATGAAGCGCTGCGGATTCGCTGCCAAGGGACTATTCGTCATGGACGGGAGCCGTCGCAGTGCGCATGGCAATGCCTATTTCACCGGCTTTGGCGCTTCCAAGCGTGTGGTGTTCTACGACACCCTTCTGGAGCGGCTCGCGCCGGCTGAAGTGGATGCGGTGCTCGCCCACGAACTCGGCCATTTCAGGCGCCGTCACATCCCCAAGCGGATGGTGGCGCTGTTCGGCATGAGCCTGATTGGCTTCGCCCTGCTGGGCTGGGTCGCCACGCAAGCGTGGTTCTTCATCGGCCTAGGCGTTCAACCCGCACTGGAAGCCCCGAACAATGCGTTGGCGCTCTTGCTCTTCATGCTGGTGGTGCCGGTATTCGGGTTCTTTCTGGCGCCGGTGTCCGCGGGGCTTTCCCGCCGGCACGAGTTCGAAGCCGATGCCTATGCGGTCGCACAAACCAGCGGAGCCGACCTCCGACGGGCGCTGCTCAAGCTCTACGAAGACAACGCCTCCACCCTCACGCCCGATCCCATCTTTGCGCGCTTTTACTACTCGCACCCGCCGGCGGCGGAACGTCTGGCACGGCTGGGCGCTTGAGTTGATTTCGTTCTCACAATGGCTCAAAACTTGAAACAAAAAGACTGGTCAGCGGTTGTCCGACGGGCGCTATCAGCTACTGAAATAGTAGCTAGACTAGCTGCGCTCGAAGGGTGGCGCTTGACCGGTGACGGCGACGATGTGGCGATCGAAAAAACTTTCAGCTTCCCCGACTACTATCAGACGCTGGCTTTCGTGAATGCCCTGGCACTGATCGCCCACCGGCAGGATCACCATCCCGAACTGGCGGTGCGCTACGGCAGCTGCACGGTACGCTGGAATACGCACGACGTGCACGGACTCTCGGCGACGGATTTCGAGTGCGCCGCATCGGCCGACGCATTGCTGGCATGAAAGCGCAGCTGCAGCGGACACCGCATGGCTGAGCGCGGCGCAGCGCTGCAGGATGGGCTGATCGTTGGCAGCCATGGCCGGCATTGCGACGTGGAAGCACCCGATGGCTCGCGCGGCATCTGCCACCCGCGCGGCAAGAAAAGCCAGGTGGTGGTGGGCGACCGAGTGCGCTGGGCGCCCGGCACTGCCGGCCAGCAGGATGAAGGCACCATCGAGCAGGTGCTGCCTCGCCGCAATCTGTTTTATCGCCAGGACGAGATCCGCACCAAATCGTTCGCTGCCAACCTCGATCAAATCCTCATCCTGATCGCTGCCGAGCCCGAGTTTTCGGCCATGCAACTGTCCCGTGCTCTGGTGGCAGCCGAGGCCGCGCACATCGTGCCGCTGATCGGGCTCAACAAGAGCGATCTGGTGGAACCCTTCCAGCAGGCATGGGAGCGGCTGCTGCCTTATCGACGCATGGGCTATGGCGTTATGCCGCTGTCCTTGCGGCTATCGGCCGATGTCGATCGCGCCGAGCTGCAGATGCGAACCGAGGGTAAGACGACGCTGGTGCTGGGCCCATCAGGTGCCGGCAAAAGCACGATGGTGAATCTGCTGGTGCCGGGCGCGCTGGCGAGCACTGGCGAAATCTCGCAGGCGCTCAACTCTGGCCGCCACACCACCACCACGACACGCTGGTACTGGACGGACGCCGAGCGCTCAACCGCATTGATCGATTCGCCGGGCTTTCAGGAATTCGGCCTGCACCACATCACTCCCGCAGGCCTGGCCAGCTGCATGCCCGACATTGCTGCTCACGCCGGCGCGTGCCGTTTTTACAACTGCACCCATCTGCACGAACCGGGTTGCGATGTGCGAGCCGCTGTGCTGGCAGACGACAGCGCTTTTGCCGATGCGCCCCAAGGCGCCATCAGCGCCCACCGCTACAAGATCTATCGCACGCTTTTTGATGAGCTGAGTCAGCCCCAGCGGTATTAAATTTTTCCTCAAGCCGCGCATGCGCGTCTGCGCCAACGCCTCTTCCGCTCACGACATCAACGGTCCGGCAAAGCCGGTTTTGCAACAGCCACAAGCCTTGTCGAATCAACTCAGGATTTCACTGAGCGCCTTCAGCAGCTTCTCGCACTGCGCGGGCATACCGATGCTGATGCGCAAATACTGGGCGATGCGCGGCAGCTTGGGAAAATGCCGCACCAGAACGCCTTCTGCACGCAGGCCAGCTGCCATCGCGGCCGCGTCGTGCGCGGGGTGCGTGACGAACAGGAAGTTGGCCTGCGAGGGCAGCACCTGAAAACCCAGGTCCTCCAGCTGCAGCGACAAGCCCTCGCGCGTATCGATCACGGCGCGACGCGTTTGCTCGAAATGCGCCGCGTCCTCCATCGCCGCCACGGCTCCAGCTAGAGCGAGACGATCCAGCGGGTAGGAGTTGAAGCTGTTCTTCACGCGATTCAACGCATCGATCAAAGGCGGCTGACCGCAGGCATAGCCCACCCGCAGCCCCGCCAGCGAACGGGATTTGGACAGCGTGTGCACCACCAGCAGATTCGCGTATCGCCCGATCAGCGACATGGCGCTGCTGCCGCCAAAATCCACATACGCTTCATCCACCAGCACCAACCGATCGGGCATGAGCCGCAGCAGACGTTCGATGGATTCAAGCGCCATGCCGATACCGGTGGGCGCATTGGGATTGGCGATGACGATACCGGCGGCGGGTGCCGAGCCGGGCGAGTGCGAGGAGCGAGCGGCAAAGCCTTCCACATCGACCCGCATCGCGGCATCGAGCGGCACCGCCTCGAACGGGATCTCGTAGAGCCCGCAATACACCTGGTAGAAACTGTAGGTGATGTCAGGCATGAGGAGCGGCGCTCCGGCGTGCTGGAAGAAGGCGAAGAAGGCATGCGCCAACACTTCGTCCGAACCATTGCCGACGAACACTTCGTCCGCAGCAATGCCGTATCGAGCAGCCACCGCAGCGCGCAGCGCGGTCGCATCGGGATCGGGATACAGCTGCAATCCGTCGGTCGCCGCCTGCTGGATGGCGCGGACAGCGCGCGGCGACGCTGGATACGGGTTTTCGTTGGTGTTGAGCTTGACGAGATCAGCGATCTTCGGCTGCTCTCCCGGCACGTAGGGAACCAGGCCTGCAATGCGCGGGCTCCAGCACGGAGAACTCTGTGCAGGGTATTGCCGGTCCTCTGCCGATGCGCGCTCCCGCGCAAGGTCGGTCGCGATTTGATCAGCCACTATTTTTTACGCCTAAATTGATAGCTTATAGCGCTCACTCTAAAATCGCTAGAGGCATATTTCATTTGCATATTTGAAGCGGATCCGGCAAATCAGAAATCCGAGGTTACCGACGTACGGCGTCGCGGTGCGCGGCAAACCTGTCCCGCTCACCCCAGCAAGCGCGCAAGAGACAGCAGCAGCAGCAGTCCCATCCAGACGATGACCGACCGCCACACCAAACCCACCACCTGCGCCAGGTGCGAGATCTCGGGTTCCCGGCCGGGGGTTGGACTAGCGCTGGGGGCATTAGCAACATCGTCGATCCGCAGCGCGGCCTCGGGCGGCTCGGCAACGGCTCGCAAGCTGTTGCCGCCCAGCCGGACGCCGAGCGCTCCCGACGTGGCCGCCAGAATCACGCCATCGTTGTCGTTGGGAAAACGCTGCGCGTGGTAGCGCCAGCCATCAATTGCTTCCTCGAAACTTCCCACCACCGCAAATCCGAGTGCGGTGAGCCGTGCCGGCAACCAATCGATTACCGTCCAGGCGTCGGCGGCTGCCCGTTGCAGCGCGGCGCTAGCCGGCTGCACGCGCTGCAGGCCCTTGTAATGCCAATATCGGGCGACAAATTCAGCCATCCGGTAGAGCACCGCTCCCATCGGGCCCAACCCGCAGGCAGCTCCCACTGAATACCAGGCGAGCACACCGAACACATGCCGATGCGCGGCCAGCACCGAATACTCGATTACATGGCGTACCACTTCGCTGCGCGGCAGCTCGGACGCATCCACTTGCTGCCACTGCGCGAGCCGTTCCCGCGCTCCAGCCTCATCTCCTTCGAGCAGGGCATCGCGGATGCCGGTGAAATGGTGGCTGAACTGCCGAAATCCCAAGCTAGCGTAGAGCACCACAATCGCCCACACCACTGCTGCCGGCCAGCCGAGCGTGAACAGCAGGAGTGCATGCATGCCGAACGCAAGCAGCGAAGGCAGCAGCACAGCCATGCTCCACGCGATCCAGCCGTGGTGCGATTTACCCGCGTCGAAATTGCGACTCACCCACAAAGCCCAGTGCCGCAGCACCGCATGGATCGGATTGCCGCGCGACAAGGGCCGCACTTGCTCGATCAGCAAGGCCAGAAGGATCGCGAAGAAACTCATGCGGCAAATGATATGCGAGCAGCGATGACGCCCGCGAGGCGCCCGTTAGCGCTCAGGCCGCCAGAAAGCGGTAGAGGTTGCGCAACATGCCTGCAGTCGCACCCCAAACCAACTGTTCGCGTCCGGTCTGCGGATCGACATGCAGCATCGAGAACCACTCGCGCTCGGCGCCCTGCCAGAGCACTCGGTGACGACGATGGTGCGCTGGGTTCATAAGAAACGGCAACGGCACTTCGAACGCCTCGTCTACTTCGCCCGCATGCGGCGCAAGCGAGAAGCCCGGCGTCAGCAGCGCCACTACCGGCGTGATCACGAAGCCGGTGCCCGTGGTGTAGAGCGGCAGAGCGCCAAGTGGCTCGACGAATTTCCGCTCAAGGGCCACCTCCTCCCAGGCTTCGCGCAGCGCCGCGTCTTCGGCATTCGCGTCGCCGGGGTCGATCCGCCCTCCCGGGAAAGCCACTTGGCCGGCGTGATTCGACAGATGGGCCGCACGGCGCGTCAGCAAGACGCTTGGCTCAGAACTGGCATGCGCGACGATGCCGATCAGCACCGCAGCCGCAGAGGGCGGGCGACTCTTGTCGAAGGGACGCTCGTTATCGGGTTCGGGCGTCCAGACCGGCGGCTCGGCAAATCGCGCGCGCAGGGCTGCGGGGCTCAGAGACGCGGCGGAAATCGCCGGCAGATGTGCATCGACACCCAGCACCGGAACCGTCGCGGGATCGAAGCCCGGAACACGAGAGACGGCTAGCGGCGCTGAATCGCCGGGGCTCATGCACGCCTCCTGCAAGCAAGAAAGGCCACGAAGCGCGCGCCGTTGAAAAAATCAAACTCTATTTGGGCCACCAGATGTGGGTGGTCGAGCGCACCCAAGGAAGCAGTGCGGACAAAAATGTGGGCGGCTACCTTGGGTTTGCTGACGTTGGTACAGGCGAGTTAGTGCCTTGGTTCAGTTCTTGGAGGTAACGTTGTTGAACTCTTGCCAGAGGCGCTTCCTCATAGGTACGAGGTCTTGCTTGCCGTACCACCAGAAGTAACCACCGATGAAGTTCGGAGTTGTGATCTTCGTGGAGTAGTACCGTTGCATGTACTCTTGCTTTTTGGCCTTTTTGGAAGTGCCCACTTCACCAAAACCAATCTTGGAGTTGGGGAACATCGCATGCAACTTGTCAAAGACCGGTTGCCATTCAGGGTGCAGATTCTCGCAGTCATCTTCGTAGTAGCTGATCAAAACGTAGTCCAGACCTTGCTTCATACGATCAGGGACGTTGGCTGCAGCCCATGTAAACATTTCGTTGGCCGGCTTTTCATAGCAGCCAGCGTTGTAGTACAGAGTCAGAGCAGCCGTATGTCCTTGGCCCTTCACTATGTCATAGGCTCCACTGATCTTGGCGACCACATCAGGCGTATTGCCCAACCACTCGCCATTGACTTCATTGCCGACTTCCCAAATGTCTACCGCATCGCCAAGCTGCGCAGTGTAGTCACGCGTGCGTTGCAAATAATCATTCACGGAGTACTTGGGGACATAGAAACTGTCCAGCAGTTCGCCCATCACATAGCTGACCTGTTTGATCTGAACGACGGGATCACGGTAATAAGATGGTTGAACAAACTCGTCAAATACGATGCGGGCCGTGGGTTTCTTCTGCAGATTTCCCAGAGACTGCGTAATCTGGTCGATGCGATCAACGCCATCCAGAGTCATACCGTAGATCGGTGAGGGAACAGGTCCGGCCATAGCCGATGCAGAGATTGCCAGAAGGGCGGCAGACATGAGGATTCGTTTGAACATGGGTATGGATTCTTTCTTGAACGATCTACTAGGAAGCGAGATTGCTTTGGGCTTGAGCACGGTCTTCATGCCGCGTAGCGTCGGGACGTTATGCGTACTGTCTTGATCTCAGTCTTCAATGAACGACGTAACACGGGTCTTTCTCCTACAATTGCGATCCGGATCTCACAATAAACTCTGAACAGCTCTTCTCAATGCGTTTGGTTTTAAGCGCGGCAAAAAAAAGAGCCGGTGCCGCAGCTCGGGTACGGAATCTTTCTTGAACGATGCATCAGGAAGCGAGATTGCCTCGGGCTTGAGTACTGTCTTTATTCCGGATAGCGCCTGGACCTCATGCGCAACGTCTTGAGTTCAGCCGTCAATGAAGCGTAACACGGGTCTTTCTCCTACAAATGCACCCCCGATTTTGCAATAGACTCTGAACAGCTTTCTTCTTTACAACGGATTCAGGGACAGAAAAAAAGTCACCCGGGGAAAAAGGTGACAGATGAACTTTAAAGAGATTGCGCTGCTTTCCGCCGCTAAGTTCGATGGCGTACAGACAATCCTTTTAGAAGTTTATCGTGCATCACCGCTGCGTCCCCTAAAAAATGGTTTCCATGCGTAGCAGCGCGGGCATGAGTGAGTCCAATGAGGCGCAAAGAAGGAATCGCGGGATCCTGACCGTCGTGAAATTCAGGAGGAGCGCAGACATTCGGCGTGAGCCCGGCAACGCAAAGAAAAAAACCGCCGAGGCGTATGCCTGCGGCGGTTGATGGATGCGTTGGCAGCAGAGAGCGCAATCCGGCCGATGGCCTGTTCCTCTCTCTCTGGCTGCAAAGCCGATCTCAGGTGGCGGCCACCGCCGTCTTGGTCTTGCGTGCTGGCAGCTTTTCCTTGATACGAGCCGACTTGCCGCTGCGCTCGCGCAGGTAGTACAGCTTGGCGCGACGGACATCGCCACGGCGCTTGACTTCAATGCTTGCAATGATCGGGCTGTAGGTCTGGAAAGTGCGCTCCACGCCTTCGCCGCTGGAAATCTTGCGCACGATGAAGGAACTGTTCAGGCCGCGATTGCGCTTGGCGATCACGACGCCTTCGAACAGCTGAGTCCGCTTGCGCGTGCCTTCGACTACTTTGACACCGACGATCACCGTGTCGCCCGGCGAAAACACCGGAACGGTCTTGCCCAAGCGGGCGATTTCTTCCTCTTCGAGGATCTGGATCAGATTGGCCATGATTTCCTTGGATGCGATCGTGCCTGCGCTGCACTAGGGGCGGCTCTCATATGCAGTTCAAATGCCGGATGGGGGGAAAGCCGCGGCCAGGTAGAGGATCGACAACCCGGCATTATAGCTTTTGCTTGGGTCGCAAAAGCTCGGGCCGCAAGCTAGCAGTCAATGCACGCCTCTGCTCCATGCGCCAAGCAGCAATGCGGGCATGGTCGCCCGAAAGCAATGCCTGCGGCACGCCCTGCCCCTCCCAAACTTCGGGCCGGGTGTAGTGCGGGCAATCGAGCAAACCATCGACGGCGGGGTTGAAGCTATCCTGCGCGTGGCTCTCGGCGTCATGCAGCACACCGGGCTGTAACCGCGCAAGCGCATCCAGGAAAGCGATCGCAGCGATCTCGCCACCCGACAGCACGAAATCGCCAAGGCTGATCTGAGCGTCGACATGGGCGTCGATGAAGCGCTGATCGACTCCCTCGTAGCGACCACACAACAGGACGGCACCAATACCGTCGGACCAGTGCTGCACGCACGCATGGTCGATCCGCGCGCCGATGGGCGAAAAAAGGACCAAGGGTGCGATGGCGTCCGACGCCTCAGCCCGATCCACACGAATCGCTTCCAGGCAACGTGACAGCGGTTCGGCCATCATGACCATGCCGGGCCCGCCGCCAAAAGGTCGGTCGTCCACGCGCCGGTAATTGCCTGCAGCGTAGTCGCGCGGATTCCAGAGCCGCACCTCGACAAGGCCTGTCTGGAACGCACGCCGGTTGACGCCGCTACCGAAGAAGGGCGCGAACATTTCCGGAAACAGCGTGATGACGTCGAAGCGCATGCTTGTGTTGAAGTCCGCGGCGCGATGCTTCTGTACGGGTCGGAGCGCGGGCGCGAAGCCGGCAAACCGCTTTGCGTCAGTAGTCCGGCTGCCAGTCCACGGTGATGGTGCGACCAGCAAGGTCGACACGATCGACATATACAGCGACGAACGGGATCATGCGGTCGATGGTTGAGCCATCTTCGGCCTGGTGGCTTAGCGCGAGCACGGTTTGGGCGGCGGTGGACAGCAATTCGCGCACTTCACCCAAGGCCACGCCTTCACGATTGACTACCTGCAGGCCGATCAGATCGACCCAGTAATACTCGTCTTCGGCTGCGGTGGGAAAGCTCGAGCGCGGCACGAAAACCCGTGCACCTTTGAGCAACTCGGCTGCGTTGCGATCATCGATCTCGTGCGCTGAAGCAACGACAGAGTCCGAATGTTCGCGCGCCTCACGGATAGCGAGTCGTACCGTGCCCGAAAAGGTTTTGGCGCCTCGCTCCGCAGGTTGCAGAAACCAGCGCTTGGAAGAAAAAAGGGCCTCGGGTGTGGAGCTGAACGCCAACACCCGAAACCAGCCCTTGATTCCCCAGGCATCCGCGATGCGACCGACCTCGACAGCGTCGGCGGGCAATTCGGCGCTCTCTAACGAGGCTGGCAACGTGGGTGCGGGCATGGTGCAGAGGTAGTCAGTCGCGAAAGCTGGAAACGAAGAATAAGCGGCGTTTGCAGCGTGCGGGTCAGCCAGAAACAAAAAAACCGCGCCGGTGAGCCCGGACGCGGTTTTTCTTCAGGGCCCGAGCAGCGGGGCTCAGGCCGCCGCGGCCTCGGCTACCGGTGCGGCGGCTACCGTCGATTGCGCCTGACGCAGCAGGCGCTCAACCGTCGGCGACACCTGGGCGCCAACGCTCCTCCAGTAAGTCACGCGGTCATGCGCAACGCGCAGGCCTTCTTCGCCTCCGCGGGCTGTCGGGTTGTAGAAGCCCAGACGCTCGATGAAACGGCCATCGCGGCGAACGCGCTTGTCGTTCACAACGATGTTGAAGAAAGGACGGCCTTTGGAACCGCCGCGGGAGAGTCGAATGACGACCATGATTTATCCTTCGGGTGGTGGGCCGGTAGCTATCAAAAAGTACCGGCTCCAACATTGATCAATCTCTATGCGGCGTCGAGACACGCGACATGGCCACCCGGCCAGCGACACGCAGCAAAGCCGTAAATTATAGCTTTTTGCGCCGTGATCCCAAATTGTTTGCGGGCGGGATCCCGACACGTCATCCTGCGACCCCGCCGAACGGCTCAATTGCCCAGCTCCATGCCCACCATCCGACCTTGTGAAGACGGGGATATCCCGGCGGTTACCGCCCTCTATGCCCACCATGTTTTGCATGGCACTGGCACTTTCGAAACCGAACCGCCGACCGAGGCCGACATGCGAGCACGACGCTCTGAAGTGCTTGCTCGCCGCCTGCCCTATCTGGTTATGGCGGACGACGAAGGTGCGCTCGCCGGTTTCGCCTACTGCAACTGGTTCAAGCCGCGCCCGGCCTATCGTTATTCAGCCGAGGATTCGGTCTATCTGGCCCCCGGCCGGCAAGGTCGTGGCCAGGGCCGGTCGCTACTGCAGGCACTCGTGGATGAGGCCGGGCGTGCGGGAGTACGCAAGCTCATCGCTGTCATCGGCGACTCGAGCAATGCGGGCTCCATCGGGGTGCATCGGTCGCTCGGGTTTACACAAGCCGGCATGCTGCGTGATTGCGGCTGGAAGTTCGGCCGGTGGCTGGATGTCGTGCTGATGGAAAAGTCGCTCGGCGCCGGGAGCGCCACGCCGCCCGAAACTCAGCTGGCCTGAGCAGGCTGCCACCCGGTCCACAATCACGGCCATGACATCCGCTGCATCCCCTTCCCCTAAGAACAAAACCATCGCCACCTGGCTCACCTTCATCGGCGGGACTTTTGGGTTGCACCGCTTCTATTTGCGTGGCTTCGACGACCTGATCGGCTGGCTGCTGCCTATCCCCACGCTGCTGGGCGCCTATGGCATCAAGCGTGCGCTCGATCTCGGGGTCGACGACACCTTGAGCTGGGCGCTGATTCCGCTGATCGGTGTGACGTTCGCGGGCTGCTGCCTGAATGCCATCGTGTACGGCCTGATGACACCCGAAAAATGGAACGCCCGCCGCAATCCGCAGGCGCCGGAAGACGCACCAGCCGGAAGCACCAGCTGGGCCACGATCATTCCCGTCATGGCAGCGCTGTTACTGGGAACCGGCGTTCTCATGGCGACGCTGGCTTTCAGCTTTGAGCATTACTTCGACTACCAGATCGAGGAAGCACGCACAATTTCTCAATGAAATTGGCCTCTAGCGCTTTACCGACGTGCGCTACTAGCTATTTTTTTAATACTCGCGTGATTGAGCGGACGCC
>JBBSUX010000099.1:0-11451 GCA_038234045.1 Burkholderiales bacterium | reverse complement strand
TGCGCGGCACCGACGCTAGTAGCAACCCCTGGCTGCTGAACTCCGGCTGACAAAGTGCGCGGGTACACGCGGATTCCCTCGTCGCTCATCTTGAAGGTGTGCAGGCCGCCAATCGCTGCTTGGCCACGCGACTTGGCAACCTGAAGTTTGCGCAGGACCGAATCCCTATTGAGGCTCTGCATCAGCAAAAGGATGCCGTCAGCGATGGTGAAAACAGGGTTCGTCTCACTGTCGACGGTCATGTATTCGCCGATCAAAAACGTCGTCGCCTGCCAGTGGGTGAGGTGCATTCCCAGCTGTTGAACAAAATTCTGCAATGTGTTGCCATTACCGTCTCGCTCCGCAGCCTTGGCAATGGAACGAAAGGAATCGACAAAAACAAGGCCCGGCTCGAACTCTTCCACTTCCTGGACGATGCGTGCGAGCACCCGCTCGAAGTCCCCGCTCGAAACTTCGTCCCCGACGTTGACGAAGCGAATGCAGTCATCGAGTTTCGAAGCGTCGAAAAAGCTGTATTGCTGCTGGTACCTCAGCATCTTCAGTGGTGGCTCTCCGAGCACCGTGAAAAAGATGGCTTTGCGATCCACGTTCGCCAAGCTGAACATCATTTGCTGGGCAAGCGTTGTTTTGCCTGCCCCTGGGGCTCCCGCAAGAATGTTGAATGAAAACTCGGACAAACCGCCCCCAAGGACCGCGTCCAGCCCCGGCACACCAGTTGCCAGCTTGCGAATGCTCACTTTTTTGTTCATAGCGGTTTCTCCGTCCATCCCTGTCCCGCGTCCGCTTCCGGGTCGGTCCAGGCTTTTCGTAAAAGGAGGTAGGTCAAAGCATCTCCGATCATCAAGATCAGAAGATCGGAGAAGGCCAGCAAAAGAGATTCAGCCGCAGCGAGTGCGTCTTCTCCAGAACGCGATGACAGCTCAAGCCCCAAGGGGGCGAACAGGTCAACTCGCGATTCGTCGGCAGCGCCGGCAGGCTGGGCAAACGAGGAACGCGCCAAATGAAGGCTGCGTGAATACAAAGCTCGTGAGGCGCGCTCCCCCACAACCGGGGCGAGCTGAGAAAGCAACAGTTCCAGCGCCCGAACGGTGGCTTCGGACACACTGGATGAGTCCGGCTCGTCTATCACTGAGCCGCCCAGGGCCCACTTGATGATTTGATCGTGCACTATGTGTCGGTACCGGATGGTCGGTAATCGTGTTGGGCTATCCGGACGATTAAGCCGAATCTGGCGGCGGCTGCGAAACGCTTCTGCCAGTGGGCTGAGGACAGGCTAACAGAACCGTCATGGTCGAAGGTTTTGTTACAGATCGACGATGGGTCTTCAGCTTTCCGCATGACAAGCCACGGCATCACCATCCACGCATAGGCGACTGATCTCGCGCCGCGATCGACGACGACGGCAAGTTCAACCTTCGCCGCCGTCGGTAAGCCGCGCACCGTCGCTCACTGCACTGATGGCATCCAGGTCGAGCTCGGTGTCCAGGCGCTCGGCCAGCGCACTGCCCATGCGGCCGGCATCGCGCAGGCGATTGACGACTTTTCGCTGGGCATCGAGTGACCGCAGCAGCGCTGGTCCATGCTCGGCATTGCTGCCCAGCGCTCCGGAGCGTGCGATGCCGATCCTGCCCGACTCCAGCCGCGCGATCAGATCTGCAGAACCACCGCCCGGATCTGCCTTTGGCCGCTTCGAGTTCTTCGTGGCGGCTACGCTGGAGCGACGCGCACGGCTGCGCGCGCTGCGCTCCTCGCGCTCTTCCAGCCCCGGGTCGCCAACCTTCAGGCGCCGGATCAGCGGCAGCAACGTGATGCCCTGAAACACCAGCGTGGCGATGATGACGATCAAGGTCAGGAAGATGATCGTGTGCCGGGTTTTTCCGTCGCCGCCAAGGGCCAACGGCAAAGCCAGCGCCAGCGCGAGCGAAACAACGCCCCGCATGCCCGCCCAGCCGAGAACAATTTGCTCGCCAAGAGTCGGCGTCGGCCCCTTGGCTACACGAAGCACCGCCACCAGGCGCGGCACCACCAGCATCCAGACCAGGCGAACGACGATGACAGCCACGGCCAGAATGGCGCCGGCACGCGCTACCGGCCAACCCGGCCAGTCAACCGCGATCTCGCCGATCAGCAGACCGAGCAGCACAAAGACCAGCGCGGTACTGGCATAGCGCACGAAGCTCCAGACCGTACGCGCGGCCAGACGCGAAACCGGCGACGAAGCCCTGGCCGACGTGTACCGAAGCATGAACCCAAGCGCGACCACGGCCAGCACCCCCGAGCCGCCGAAGCGGTCGGCGAGGTGGTAGGCCAGATAGGGAGTGGTGAGCGATATGCCGACTTCCAGTGGCACGGTACTGACGTGCTTTCTGAGGACGCCGGCCATCCAGCCCCCCGCAAGCCCGACGGCCACGCCAATCGGCGCCTCCTGCAGCAGCGCCAGCAAAGCGTGGGTGGCCTCGAACTTGCCCGTAGTCAGTGCCTCCAGCGCGATGCCGTAGGCAACGATGGCGACCGCGTCGTTGACCAATCCTTCGCCTTCAAGAATCACCACCAGCCGGTGCGCCAGCCCCGTCTTGCCAGCCACGGAGGTCGCGGCAACCGGGTCGGGGGGTGCAAGGATGGCGCCGAGAACGACAGCGGCCGCCCAGCCCAGCCCGACAAGGAAGTGGCCGATCAACGCGACCACACCGGCAGTTGCGATCACCAGGCCGACGGCCAGCAGCGCAATCGGCAGTAAATTGCGCCGGAATGGGCGCAGCGGCAGCGCATAGGCAGCCGTCGTTAACAGCGGCGGCAGGAAGATGAACAGCACCTGATCCGGCGGCACATGAATAGCCGGCAGGAAAGGCACCAGATGCCAGACTGCGCCCGCGCCAATACCCGCGCCGGCGAAGACTATGGGCGCCGGAACACTGGTGTGCGGCACGAACAACGCTATCACCAGCGTCAGCCCGAGCACGATGAAGGTGACGTCAATAAGGTTCATGTGTACGTCGGTGATGGCCCAACAAAGCGGTGCGCCGGGCGTGTGCGGCGGGGCCGGAGCGCAAATGATATTCGCGGTCGAAGTGACTTCATGCCGTGCGCCGCTGATCAGCGCAGCGAGGCCGAAAGCGGCGTCCCCCGTACGCTCCATGGAACCAATATCCCGGCAGTGGGCCATTCGACTCCATCTCACTTCATTCGCGTCAATGAGTTTTATTTAAAATAGATAGCTAATAGCGCATGTAAATAAAGCGCTACAGCCCTATTTGACTTGTATTTTCCGGAATCACCCTTCCACTGAAGCAAAGGCATCGGCACGAGCAAGCTCGAACCTTCAACACACCCGGGGACCAGCACCCACCCGCCAGATGTTCAAAGACCGAAAATCGCAGCTCATGTTGAAGTCCTTTTTTCTTCTACTGATCGCCACCATGCCACTCTTCTCCCAAGCCACCGAAGAACCCGATTACGACGTTGTCCGGCAACTCAGTGGAGAGGAGATTCGCCCTCTCGATGCACGGGTGCAACTGCGGGAAGTGCCTGGCAACCGCGTCGCCGTCATCCGCTATTCGGGCTTCTGGTCGCAGAGCAACTACGACGAGCACCTGGCCAAGTTGGAGTCGGCGCTGAAGGCAGCGCACATTGCGTGGAGCGGCGAGCCAACACTTACCAGATACGACCCGCCGTACACGCCCTGGTTCATGCGCCGCAACGAGATATGGCTGACTGTGCCGCCGGACTCGCAGCGCGACACATCGAACTGAATGGCATGAACTTGGTGTTGCGAAGAGTCCGCGCTCAATTTGCTGTCGTTCCCGTCTTGATGCTGCTAATGGTCTGCTGTGTCGCACGCGACTCTCACGCCGCCCAAGCCACGCCTGCCGACGCCAACGCTGCGGCGGAACAACGCCGCAGCGCCCTGGTTTGCACCGTGTCCTCCAGCTGTGTGAATTCGCTCGACAGCAGCGGCCTTCCACCATTGCGCTTTGAAGGCACGCCAGTGCAGGCCCTGGCTGCCCTGCGCGCCACGCTCGCGAAGTTTCCCGAAGCAAAGATTCTCACGTCCGACGACTTTTCAATGGAGGTCGTGTTTAGAACGACTAAGGGTTTCAGGGATCAGGTCGAATTCAGCATCGATGCGCACGCGCAGCGCATTGACTTCCGCTCACGCTCATCGTTCGGGCGCTCCGACTTCGGAAAAAACCGGTCGCGCATGTTGGCGTTCTCCGCGCGGTTCGAGCAGATGGCCAAGCGCTGACGGCGCAGCGCAGCAGGGCTACGCGTCCAACAGCGAGTAATGTGTGTCCTGTGGGAACTGTTGACATGCCAACGGACCTGCAGCCCACGACGCGGTCCCCGAGACCACCCCAGCGCGCAGATGGCATCGCTCACAAGATTTCCGAAGGGCGGCGATGCAATATCGGCAGAGCGCACTTGTGCAATGCGTGCAACTCGGCATCGAGTTGATAAACCACAGGCGTCGCATTGCCAACCTCCAGATGCACGGTATCGTCGTCCGACACTTCCTCGATGATCTTGATCATTGCCCGCAACCCATTCCCGTGGCCGGTCACGAGCACCCGCTGTCCGGACTGCAGCGCTGGCGCGATGGACTCGTGCCAGACTGCTGCCACCCGCGCCACCGTCTGATGCAAGGACTCGCCGTGTGGGATCGCACTGGCACTCAGCGCCGCATAGCGCCGGTCGAGGGGCACCAAGGCCGCTGCGGCTGCGTCGATGGGTGGCGGCTCGGCATCGTAAGCCCTGCGCCAGCGCTGAACCGCAGCCACACCGAAGGTTTGCACGGTCTCCGACTTCGACCTGCCAGTCAGTGAGCCGTAGTGACGTTCATTGAGCCGCCAGTCCAACACCTGCGGAACCCACATGCGGTCCAGTTCTTCGAGCAGGATCCATTGCGAGCGGATGCAACGGCGCAGCACCGAGGTGTGGGCCACGTCGAATTCCAGCCCCGCGGCGCGAATGGCCGCCGCGGCGTCGCGCATCTGCGCCACGCCCTCCTCGGTCAGACCGACATCGGCCCAGCCAGTGAAGCGGTTGTCCCGGTTCCACTGCGATTCACCGTGGCGCACCAGGATCAAGTTTGCAACGGCGGCCATTCGTCAGTTCCTCGCCCGCCGGACGGCACTGCCGGCCAGCACGAGGAACAGTCCGGCGGTAAAAGCGATGCCCCCGGGCCCCGGCGCGATGCCATGGCGCGACTCGGCCCACCAGGCGGCCAACACCCACAGCGCAGTGCCAGCGGCGAGCCATCCGTCGTCGATGAACAAGCCGACCAGTTCCTCGCCGATGCGTGCCAGCGGGCCTTTCTTCACTTCGAGCGCAGCCTTCGCGGCTTTGGGTCGGCCCGGAGCCGCTTGACGCAAGCGCTTGCAAGCTTGCACCAGTCCGAGTGCGACGAGCAGGAAGGCCGTGCTCAAGGCCAGCAGTGCCCAGTCAGCGCCAGGCCATGCGAGACCGATGCCTTCGCCGACCCAGAACGTGCCGAAGGCCGAAAGCAGAACGCCCACGCCGAACTTCAGCGCGTTCTCCGGCACGTTGGCCAGCGGCCGGTGCAGCCACAGGCCGAGGACCACGACGACGAGCAGGGCCAGCGCTGCGCCCACCCAGGCGGGCACCAGCGTCTGTCCACCGGCGCCGATGGCGATGACGATGAACACCACCTCGATGCCTTCGAGCATCACGATCTTGAACGCCGTGCTGAAGGCCAGTTTGTCGATGGTTTGCCGCGCAGCGCTGCCTTGCCTGCGCAGCGAGGCGGCCTCTTCCTCGAAGGCCTTGGCTTCGTCGTGCAGCGCCAGCACACCGGCCGCGCGCAGGATGGCCTTGCGCAACCAGCGCAGGCCGAACAGCAGCAGCAAGGTACCGACGACCATCTGCACGACGGTCAGCGGGATCCGGGTCAGCGCCGGGCCGAGTGCTGCCACCAGGCCCACGAGCACGCCAAATGCGGCCGCCGTGCCGAGCAGCGCAGAGCGCCATCCGCGCACCACGCCGACGGCCAGCACGATGGTCAGCGCCTCGACGAACTCGACCATCGAGGCCATGAAGGAGGCGAGCACCGTTGGAACGGCGGAAGTCCATTCGGTCATCTTGTTCTCCTGATGCTCATCACGCAGGCAGCGCGGGAAGAATGCGTCATGCTTCCCTGCCTTGCGCACTGCCTTCTTCAGGGCCGGCCTGCGATCTGCAGGTTTCCTGGCATTATGTGCGATGGCAGACAGAGGGACCAACACCTTCAGCGTAGATTCGTTTGCACCGAAACAAAGGAGCGCATCATGTTGAGCGTGAAGAAAATCAAAGAGTCTGCTGTCGGCGCCTTCCTCGTGGCGGCACTTTTCATCGGCGCCGCCTGTCCGGCAATGGCGGCAAGATCGACGACCCACCCTCCCACTAATGCGCTGTCACAGGCCAGCGAGATCGCCGAGCAACTGAGCGAGAACGCGCCATCGATCGACGCAGCAACGTTCAACAAGGCGATGTCCGACATCAACGCGCTCGACGCTCGGCTTGCCAAGCCCCTGTCACCCGACCGTAAGAAGACCCTGGATGCGCTCTTGACCGGTATTCGCAGCGCATGGACAGCAGGAGACCGAAGCGCCTTGGGGGTTCAAGCCATCGAGACGTACAAAGTGCTCCAGGAGGCTATGCCGCGCGGGCCGAAATCGGTCCCGGTGCAGGTGGCGCAACTCGACTACGTCGGTTTCAAGATCAATGCCTTGCTGTCTTCGAGTTCCGTGAACTGGACTCAGGTGTCCGAAACAGTCCGCGAAGCTTCGGCGTGGTGGGCAGCCATCGAACCTCGCACCTCCGACGCCACGCTCAAGGAAGCCATGAATCGAACCTTGCTCGGCATGAAGGAAGCAGCAGATCAGAAGAACCCAAGCTCATGCATTTCGCCGCCGACATGGAGCTGATTCTGGTCGACGGGCTCGAAACGTTTTTCACGGCACACCCGCGCTTGCGTTGAGTCTGGTCAAGAAGAAAAAGAATATCCGGATGAACGCAGCAACCTCAGGCAACGAGCAAATGCTTAACAAGGTGCCCCAGCTCACGATCTATTTCTGGATCATCAAGATCATGGCGACCACCGTCGGCGAGACGATAGCGGACATGTTGTCGGTCAAACTCAATCTCGGACTCGCACTGGCCTCACTCGTGGTGGGAGCGATGCTGGTGGTTGCGCTGATCGTTCAATTCCGCTCACGCAGGTACCTGCCGGCTTTCTATTGGTTGGCGGTGGTCTTGATCAGCGTTGCCGGTACCCTTATTACCGACAGCCTGGTCGACAAGCTCGGCGTTCCCCTGTGGGTCACGACGGTGGTGTTCACGGTCGCGTTGTGCCTGACGTTCGCTGCTTGGTACGCGGTCGAAAAGTCTCTTTCGGTCCATACCATCCAGACGACGCGACGAGAACTTTTCTACTGGTCGGCGATTTTGTTCACCTTCACACTCGGCACCGCTGGCGGCGATCTTTTGTCAGAAGGTGCTCACCTTGGTTACTTGGTTTCCGCGCTGTTGTTCGCTGGCGCCATCGCGCTGGTCACGCTGCTGTATTACAAGGCCGGTCTGAACGATGTCCTGGCGTTCTGGATCGCTTACATCCTGACCCGGCCGCTCGGCGCGTCGCTTGGCGACCTGCTGTCGCAGCCCAAAGCAAACGGCGGCCTCGGCCTGGGGACGGTGGTGACGAGCGTGGCATTCCTTGTCGTGATTGTTGGCCTGGTCATCTTCCGGTCGCATCAGGTCAGTGAATCGCGACGAGTTGCCGCTGGCTGAGAATTTTGGCTGGACTCGAGACCTGTCCGCGCCCCCGTGACGGAGGATAGAAGAACCCGATGGAGCGTAGGAATCTGATCTGCGCGCGCACATGCACACGGACAGGCGCGTTGTGGATTGCGCAGACAAACAAGGGCAAGTCGAAAGCGCAGCCCAAAGGCTAGGTCCGCCCTCCCCCCTGCCAGCCAACCGCATGCAATCCCACCTCCAGGCCCTCATCGGCTACTTTTCGGCGCACCCCGCGCTTGCGCTGGCTCTGGTCTTCGCCGGCGCAATGCTTGAGGCGCTTGCTGTCGTCGGTAGTGTCATCCCGGGCAGCACAGCGGTCTTCATCGGCGGCACCCTCATCGGCCTGGGAGGGCTGAATCCGTGGTGGACAGCCGCAGCGGCCATCATCGGCGCCATCCTGGGCGACGGCCTCAGCTTCTGGCTCGGGCAACACTACGGTGAACGCATCCGCTCGGCGTGGCCGATGCGCAAGCATCCCGAGCTGTTCGAACGCGGTCGCGCGTATTTTGAAAAGCGCGGCGCGAGCAGCATCTTCGTTGGCCGCTTTCTCGGTCCCTTGCGGGCTGTCGTTCCGCTGGTTGCCGGCATGTCGCACATGCCGAGCCTCAAGTTCTACGCCGTCAACATCCTCTCTGCCATCGCCTGGGCTGCGGCCCACCTGCTTCCAGGGCTTGCGTTCGGGGCATCACTGCAACTGGCCGGTGCGGTCAGCTCGCGTTTGGTCATCTTGCTGGTGCTGATGGTGTTGGCCTTGTGGCTCTTGCTCAAGATCTGGGCTGTCGCCAACCGGTACAGCAGGCCTGTACTGGGCAGGCTCCGGGACAGGGCAGTCGCAGCGGCCCGTACGCGATCCGGACCTGTCTCCTCGATCACGCTCTCGCTCCTCGATCCAGCGCGGCCGGAGTCCAGCGCGCTATTGGCCGCGACCGTGCTGCTGGCAGGCAGCGCTTGGCTGTTCGGAGCCGTTCTCGAGGATGTGTTCGCTCGCGATCCCTTGGTGCAGTTCGATCAGAGCGTCTTCAGCGCATTCCAGGCCCTGCGCACCGGCTGGGCCGACAACATCATGCTCACGATCACCGAGGCAGGCGGTCCTGCTGGAACGATCGCGCTGGTAGTGGTGATCGCGGCCCTTTTGGCTGGCCTCAAGTATTGGCGCACCTTGGGCTACTGGCTGGCCACCACCGGTGTGGCCGAGTTGCTGGTGTGGGCCCTGAAGCCCTCCATCGGCCGGCATCGGCCACACAATTTTTACGTGGGGCCCGAACAGTATTCGCTCCCGAGCGGCCATACGACCTTGAGCGTTGTCGTCTACGGTTTCATGGCTTTTCTGCTGGCGCGGGGGCGACCTGCCTGGCAGCGGATCGTCATCGCCGTATCGGCTGGCCTTGTGATTCTGGCGGTCTCCGGCTCGCGCATCTATCTGGGCGTGCACTGGTTCTCGGATGTCGTGGCCAGCCTGAGCCTGGGGCTGGCATGGCTTGCCGTGGTCAGCATTGCGTATCTGAATCACGTCTCCGGCGAGCGGCTGCGTGCGCTGCCCGTGGCGCTGTTGATGGCAGGAACCGTGGTGCTTGGGGGCGGCACTTTCGCAGCCGTGCGCCATGATGCTGATGTGGCCCGGTATGCGTACGCAGCACCGGAGCAGACAGGTTCCTTTGCATCGTGGAAAGCCGGAGCCTGGCGCGACCAGCCTGCTGCGCGTTCGGAACTTGGCGGCGACACGGAAGAACCCTTCTCGGTCCAGTGGGTCGGCACCAAGACGCACATCACTGATGTGCTCATCTCTCAAGGATGGCAGGCCGATTCCGGATTACGACCTGCCTCGCTTTTGTTGTCCTTGCTGCCGAGTGCGCCGATCGCTCAGCTGCCGGTCTTTCCGAGGTTCGATCACGGTCGAATTCAGGGCCTGAGCTTCGTCAAGCAGCTCAATGCACAAGAACGTGTGGTGCTCCGGCTGTGGGGTGCGCACATGAACATCATCATGGCCCAAGGCGCCTCACTGCCACTCTGGTTCGGCACTGTAACCATCGAGACGGCAGAACACGCTGCCCACATCGGCTCGTTGCCGCACACCCGCGAAGATTTCGCGCTGCCTGTGCATTTGCTCTCGCAAGACGCCCGCAAGACGGATGCTTCTGTGGCAGATGAGAAAAGAAACGGGCCCGTGCTGCTGCTGTGGTGATGCTCAGTAAGCGCTAAGTTTGAAGCGGGAGACTCTCTCTCACGCAAATGTTTGCGTCTATCTGAGGAAATCCCATGCGCTACAACAGCAAACTCTCGATCCTGATCCTGGCAATCGCCGGAGCCGGTACCGTCGCTTACGCGGCAGACGTTCCTACGGCGGCACAGCAATCCGCTGTCCAGACAACCGCTGGTCAGAAAGTTGCCCGGAATGACAACATCACGATGACGGATGCCCGTGCCATCGCGCTCAAGGCACACCCCGGCAAAATCACCGACGAAGAACTTGAAAAAGAGCCGGGCGGCAGCGGCCAGCGCTATTCGTTCGACATCCAGGACGGCAAAGGCACACAGGAAGTCGGCGTCGATGCGAAAACAGGAAAGGTTTTGGAAAACAAATTGGAAGGAGCCAATCCGGACTGATGAAAGGGCCACGGCGTCTCCCCCAACTTTGGGGGAGACGCCCTTCCTTCGGCAGCTCAACGCATCCTGCTGCCGAAGTCGCCAACTTCTCTCTGGCGCACCATGCTTTCTTGACGAAGCTAACCGCCGGACTTGTAGATAGATGCCGTATTCACCACGCCGCGTGGTTCAGGGACCTAGTTGATTTCACGATCGATGCACAAGCGCAGCGCATCGACTACCACTCACCAATCCAATAGGGGCGTTCTATGCGCCGTTAGAGCAGATCGCGGAGGGCTGAAGTCTCAACGCTGGGTTCGCACAGCCGGGCTCCACACATCCAACCGCACCGAATGTGTCGTTGTTTTGGCATAGCTTTTGCGGCAGACGGTCAATACTCAAGAGCGACGGGCTTCGACCCCGTGCCGCTGTTCGACGAGCCGGTTCGGATACCGGAAACCGGACTATGGGAATCAGCCAGAAGTCTTTCCTTGCGCAAGGGAGCTCATCAGGTTTGCCAAGAGCGTCTAGGCAAGCAGGTCACGGGCCGTCCGGACGCGCGCTGCCCCAGGTGTTGTACCCCGCGAAGCGCGGCGTTCCGGGCAAGTAGGCGTTGTTAAGCTCGTCGAACTGAAAGCCTGCAGCTCGGATCAAGGGAGCGATCTCCCGGTTCAGGTTGCACCCGCCAGCCAGCGGACGCCAGACCCCGTTCAGACGGTCCTGCCAGCGGCGTACGCCGGCTTCAGGGGCTGCACCATGCTCGCAGAACAGTAGCTGCCCATCGCGCCGCAGCACGCGCCGCATCTGTGCGAGTGCCGCGTCGACATCGGGAATGGTGCACAGCGTGAACGTCACAACTATCGTGTCGACGCTGCGGTCGGGCAGAGCGAGCGCTTCGCCGGGCAGATCCAGCATGCGCACGTCCAGCCCCGACGACGCCACGCGAGGTGCAGCCAGCGCACGCATCTGCAGAGACGGCTCCAGGGCCCAGATCCACTCCACGCGTGACCGGTCATAAAAGGGCAGATTCAAGCCAGACCCGAAACCGATTTCGAGTACCCGTCCGCGCGCCGCAGG
>JBBSUX010000098.1:0-11455 GCA_038234045.1 Burkholderiales bacterium | reverse complement strand
TCGGCTATGACGGCAAGGGCCAGGTCCGCGTGGCAGACCGCGCCGCCCTGCGTGCTGCATGGGACGACTTGCACCAGGTTCCCTGCGTGCTCGAACAGCGCCTTGATTTGGTGGCCGAATGCTCGGTCGTACTCGCCCGCGGCGCCGACGGCAGCACAGTGCACTTTGGGCCGCAGCGCAATACGCACCGCGACGGCATCCTCGCAGTCACTGAAAGTTTTGAAGAAAATATGTCTGAAGCGCTTGCAAACCAAGCGCAATCAGCTGCTATTTCAATAGCAAATGGTCTGGACTACGTCGGGGTTCTGTGCGTGGAGTTCTTCCTGCTTGAGGGCGGCGCGCTGGTCGTCAACGAGATCGCGCCGCGCCCTCACAACAGCGGTCATCACACCATCGATGCCTGCGATGTTTCGCAGTTCGATCTGCAGGTGCGCGCCATGGCCGACCTGCCTTTGGTGGCGCCGCGCCAGCACAGTGCGGCCATCATGCTGAACTTGCTGGGTGATCTGTGGCTGCAGAGCGGTGATGGGACCGAACCAACTGTTTGTGCGCCCGCCTGGGACCGCGTGCTCGCTTTGCCCGGTGCCCATCTGCATCTTTACGGCAAGGCCAAGCCAGCGCCCGGTCGCAAGATGGGGCATCTGACATTCACTGCAGCGCGGGCCGATGAAGCGCGCGCGCAAGCACTTGCCGCCTGCGCGGTGCTTGGCATTGCGCCGTTCTGAGCAGCGCCAGCAGCCACGGCAAAAAAGGCACGAAGCAACCGATGATTCTGGACGGCTCTCAAGACTCGGCCATCACCCGCGCGGCGGATGCGCTCGCTGCGGGCGAACTGATCGGCCTGCCGACTGAAACCGTCTATGGCCTCGCCGCTGACGCTGGCAACGACGCGGCGGTCGCGCGCATCTTCAGCACCAAGGGGCGGCCCGCTGGACATCCGCTGATCGTGCATGTAGCACCGCCGCTGGAAGGCGAATCGGTGCCCGAAGCGGCGCGCCGCTTCGCTTCGGAACTTCCAGACTTTGCCGCGCGACTGATCGCTGTTTTCTGGCCCGGGCCACTCACCCTGATCCTGCCGCGCGCCGTCGACATCGGCAGCGCAGCCGCTGGTGGGCAGGAGTCGATCGGCTTGCGTTGCCCGTCGCATCCGGTCGCTCAGACACTCTTGCGCGCTTGCGCGGCGCGCGGTGTGCAGGGCCTGGCAGCGCCGAGCGCCAACCGGTTCGGCAAAGTGAGCCCGACGACCGCATTGCATGTGCAGGAAGAGTTTGCGGCGCTCGATCTTCTGGTGCTCGACGGTGGCGCGTGCGCGGTGGGCATCGAATCCGCCATCGTCGATTGCACGCGTGGCCGTCCGGTTCTGTTGCGCCCCGGCGCCATCGGTCGCGACGAGCTCGAAGCCGCCTGCGGCCAGCCCGTGTTCACGCCGCATGAACTGCGGGACGACGACATTGCTTCTGAGGCCCTGCGTGCCGACCTTGGCCCAGCGCCCCGCGCCTCCGGCACGCTGGCTGCGCACTACGCGCCACACGCCAAACTGCGCCTGATGTCTGTGCATGCCTTGCAGACAGCGCTGGATTTGCTCGGCGCCGATGCAGCGCATCTGGCGGTGTACGCGCGCGCTGCCCTGCACACCAGCTCAGAGCGTGTGATCCTGCGCCGCATGCCGGACGATGCTGCTGCCACTGCGCAGCAGCTTTTTGCCGTTCTGCGCGGTTTTGACGCTGCAGGCGCGCGATTGATCTGGGTGGAGACACCGCCCGACGACGCGTCCTGGGAGGGCGTGACCGATCGGCTGACGCGCGCCGCTGCTGCCTGATGCATCTCGCTGCACTGCGGAGGCCGAACTCCGTGGTGGCGCACTACACTTCACCTAACTTGATTTGGAGAACTCCATGACCGGAAACTGGTTGCGTCGAACCGCCCTGGCAAGCGCCTGCGCATCGGCCTTCATGCTGGCTGCCTGCGGCTCGAGCACTGTCGCATCCGCCATCACCCCGCAGCGATTCATCGCTTTTGGCGATGGCCTGAGCGATCTGGGCCAGAACGGAAGCCGCTACACCGTCAACGACGGCAGCATCAACATCTGGACGCAAGAGCTCGCCAAAGACTACGGTGCAACTCTCACCACTGCCTCGGCGGGTGGTTCGAGCTATGCCACCGGCAACGCGCGCATCAAGGCCAAGCCCGATGCCGCTGGTTCCAGTGCTACGCGCACCATCACCGAGCAGGTGAATGCTTTCCTCGCAGCCGGTGCTCCCAAGGACACCGACCTGCTCATCATCAGCGGCGGAGTTTCCGACGTACTGGCTAATTTCGCGCAGATTCAAAGCGGCACGATTACCCAGGCCCAGTACATCACCAATCTGACCCAGGCAGGCCGGGATCTGGCAAGCCAGGTGCGGCGGTTGGTGGATGCTGGCGGCAAGTATGTACTCGTCACTGGCACCTATGATCTGGGCAGGTCGCCGCTGGCAGCAGCTACCGGGCAAGCGGATCTGCTGAGCCGCGGCAGCACTGCGCTGAACGAGGCGCTGCTGATCGCTATCGCCGATCTCGGCAAAAACACGCTCTATATCGACGCGGCGTACTACTTCAACCTGCTGAGCAATCTGCCGGGCAGCTACAGTTTCAATGACGGCACGACGTCGGTGTGCGTTTCGGTGGACCCCGGCAACGGGATCGGCACGGGCGCCGGCCAGATCAGCTCGGCGCAGTGCAATGTGAACACCATCAAGCCAGGGCTGGACTATTCCAAGTACGTGTACGCGGATGCCGTCTATTTCACGCCGCAGGCGCAGCGCCTCTTCGGCGACTACGCGTACGACCGGCTGCGCGCGCGGTTTTGATCGTTATCCGGCCTTCAGCGTTGATCTGAAGAATCTGCTCCAAACCGCCTGGAGGTTCGCCAGCATTCAACAGAAAAGCCCGCACAACGTGAGTTGTGCGGGCTTTTCTGTTGGCGCCCCCGGCTGATGTACAGCGCCGGGCCAGCGCGGCGGCTTGCGCCGCTCGCGCCAAGTCGCCTCAGAAGCGGTAGGCAGCCGATACGGTGAGGACTACCGGATGGAAGCGGATGTCGATCTCGCGTGCTTGACCGGCTGTGGTGGCCACCAGGTGCGTCTTGACCCGTGCCGTGGCGATCGAGGTGTGGATCGACCAGCGATCGCTCAACCGGTAATCCACGCCGGCCTGCGCGGCAAGGCCCCATGAATCACTCAGCGACAGATCGGTCGGACCGCCGTTGAGCAAGGTGCCAGCACGGGTCGTGGTGCGCTTGTCGAACTTGGTGTAGTTGACACCCAGACCGACGAACGGACGCCATGTGGCGTTGGCTTGCCCGAATGCATAGTTGACGAACAGCGTAGGCGCCAGCTGCCGAACCTTGGCCACCGTCTGGCCGTTGAGCGGCTGCACATTGGCCGGAAGGAAAGGCGCTAGCTTGGCCGTCACCGGGTGCGTGGGCGGGTAGCCCATGGCGAGTTCCACTTCCAGGTTCGGCGAGAGCGCATACGCCAGTGAGAAGAACGCGGTGTACTTGTCCTGCACCTCCAGGCTCACGCCCGAAGGCGGGCCCGGCAGGAACGGGCCGACGGCGTCGGTCGCACTGGAGTGCGGCGCAACGTGGCTGATGCCGGCGCGAACCGTCCACGGCGTGGTGGGTGGCCCCATGGTCATGGAATCGAGGAACGATGCCTGTTGCGCCAGCGCTGCGCCGCTGCTGAGTGCCAGGGCGCAGCCAGCCGCTGCGAGGGTAATGGTTGTCTTCATGATGTTCGGCCTGATAAATGGTCGATGAACGGGACCGGATTAGCGGCCGGAGGCCAGAACCTGCTGGAAATAACCGCGGGCAGCGGCATTGCAGAACGGTGGCACCAGGCTTCCGTGGTAGGCGAGGACGACAGCTGTGGCTTGTCCCACAGCATTGGCGCCGGAGGCTGCTGCTGCCGCTGCAGTCGCTGCCTTGGCCTGGGCGAAGCCGACCTTGGCGGGTGCGAACGGATCAGCCGCACTGCTTGGGGCGGTTTCCAGATCAAGCACCGTCAGGGCGCTGGCAGGCAGACCCTTGGCTGCGAAATACCCGGCCGTGGCTCGCGTGCTTTCGAAATTCACCGTGGGATCGTTGGCGCCACCACAGAAGAATGTCGGCGCGTTCGGTACGAAATTGCGCAGGTCGTTGGCCAGAGCAGCCTTGCGGATCCCGGTCGTAGGCGCGCAGGCAAGCGGCGTGGCACTGCTGCGCGATCCCGCCGTCGGCGGAAACGCATTGCCGGGGCAGGCGTTGATCACCGCATCGGTCACGGTGGCGGTGAGGAAGCTCTGCTTGAGCAGGTTGTTCGGGCCATAGAACGGAGCGAAGGCGGGTGTGGCCGGGCCCGGAACCGCATTGGCCGGCCAGAGCGCCTGCGCAGGCAGCTTGCCGTTCGCAAACAGCGTGTTCAGCGGCGTCGTGCTAGGCAGCAGCGATTCGATACCGCTCGCGTACTGCGGCTCGTAGATGTCGCCGGGCGTCGAATAAATATTGCCGAATTCCTTTTGCCAGCTGGTGGTGATAAGGGGCTGAAAGACCGTCGCGCCCAGAGCCGGTGCACCGAACGCGCTGTAGTCGAGCAGCAGGCTGATGGCAGCGGGCGAGGAGAGGTGAGCGCCGGCAGTGACCGTCTGGCCCGATGCCTGAAGGGCACGCTGCGTAGCCAGCGACACATAGCCGCCCTGCGAATAGCCCGTGACGAAGAGCTTGCCCGAATCGGCGCTTCCGACCCTCGGAAGTGCCTTGCGGGCGGCAGACAGCGCGTCGATCATGTCCTTGGACTGCTGATCGGCGTTGAGATAGGGGTGGTAGCTCAGGGTGGAACGGTCGTAGCCCGCATAGTTGGGTGCCACCACGGTGAAGCCCTGGGCGGCGTACAGCGCCGCGATCAGCAAGCCTTCGCTGGCTCCCGACTTGGTCGGATCAGTGATGTCGGCAATGTTGTAAGCCTTGTCGGTGGTCGTGCCGTGGGCATACAGAACGATCGGGCGCGCGCCGGTACAGGCAGGATCGGCGCCGGTCGGCACCATCAGCGCGCCGGTTGCATTGGTGGGCTCGTTCTGGCCACCGACCGTGCCGTACTGGATGTAGTCGAAGTTGATGCCGCACTTGGGCGTACCGGCAAGCGCCATCAGCTGCTTGCCCGCAGCACTGGCACTTAGTTGGCCGGTGAATTCCTCAGCGGTTAGGCCGGTGATGCGCAGCGGTGGGTTGAACTGGAGCGTGCCGCGAGCGCCGCTGTTGTCAACCGATGCGCTGCCGCCGCTGTCGGAGCCCCCGCCACAACCGGCGAGCAAGGCGGCTGCGCTGATCAGCGCCAGTGCGTGAATCGTCTTCATCGAAACTCCTGGATAAAAATAGTACGAGCGTTCTTTTTTCGCATTGCCATGTTAATCAGGCGGGCGGCGCGGGGCTACGCGGGTTAGTACCAGCGTAGTCGACGCGCAACGCAACGCGGCCGGGCTGGCCTCGTGCGTATGCTTCAGCGCCGCGCCGCCCAATCCACCAGCGCGTCGAACACGGCGCGTGCACCGCTGACGTTGGGCTGGTTGATGATCGCCACCAGTACCCAGCGCCGCCCGTCGACGCCGTTGACGAAGCCGGCAACCGCCGACACATCCCGCAGACTGCCGGTTTTCAGGTGGGCACTGCCGGCTGGCGCGCGGCTGCGCTTCAGGGTTCCGTCGATGCCGGCCAGCGGCAGTGACGCCGCGAGATCGGGCATGAGTGCGGATCGCCATGCCGCCTGCAGCATCCGGGCCAGTCCGTCGGCTGTGACGCGGCTCTCCCGACTGAGGCCGGCGCCGTTGTCGGTGACAGGCGCTCCCGCTGCGCCGAAACGTTCGCGCCACCAGTGCGCGAGCACGGCCCGGGAGGCCTCGAAGCTGGCTGTCTGACCATCTTGCGCGGAAAGCGTCAGAAACACCTGCTGCGCCATCACGTTGTTGCTGAACTTGTTGATGTTGCGGATCACCTCGGCCAGCGGCGGCGATTCGAAAGTGAAGGCCACCGGCGTACCGGCCCGGGCGCTGCCTTCGCGGACCTGACCGGTCAGCACGCCGCCGCTGCCGCGCCACATGGCCTCGACCGCACGGGCGGCATAGCTGGCCGGATCGGCATACGCCACCGACCAGCTCTTTTCGCCACACGCAGCGGGGAAATTTCCCGCCAGCGTCAATCGCGCGGGATCGTCGAGCCTTGCGCGCAGCCGCGCTCGCCAGTCGCCGCACGCCGTTCCCGAAGGAGCCAGAGGCACGGCGGCAGGCAGCTCGACGCCTGCCAGCGCCGGTTGCGCGACCACGCGCGCCAAACCGGTCGATGCGTCCGGCACAAACTGCATCGTGACGCTGCGGAAATTCACCAGGAATGCGTCCGGTGCGGCGTTGTATGGGCGCGTGGATTCGCCATCGAAGGCACCTGGATCGTGCGGCGGCAATGAGAACGCGCTGCGGTCGATGAGGATGTCGCCATCGATACCGCGTACGCCCTGTGCGCGCACCCGCGCCAGCAGCAGCCAGAGCCGCTCCATTACCAGCGTTGGATCCCCTGCGCCGCGAATCACCAGGTTTCCGTGCAGGACGCCTTTGGCATCGATCGGACCGTCAAAAAGAACCGGTGTTTTCCAGGTGAAGTCGGGTCCCAGAATATCCAGCGCGGCAAAAGTGGTCACCAGCTTCATCACCGATGCCGGGTTGACCGGAGTCGTGGCTTGCTGACGCAATAGCGGCCCCGCCTCGCCACTTGCTTCGGTGAGGACCAGGGAGAGCGCCCCCGCCGGAATACCTGATTTAGCCAGCGCGGCGCGCACCGTTGCCGGAAGACCCTGCGCGGGCGCGCCTTCCACAAGGACTTGCGCCATCGCCGCCCCGGGCCAGCCGAAAGAAAGGGTGAGGAGCAGCGCGATGGCGGAGCGCACGAGGGCGAGTGTTTTTCTCTGAAGCATGAAGACGGGCGGCAAGGCTCTAAGCGATGGATGGAAGCGAAAGGGCGGCGCTGGAGCTGCACAGGGCCCCTGAGGAAGCATGTTGCCATGCCCGGCATCCGATAATCGGGCTTATGGCCAGCACTTTCGACCGCCCCCTGCTCGCTTTCGACACCGGCACCGACGTGCTCTCGGTAGCCTTGCGTCTCGCGGACGGGCGCGTGCTTTCGCGCAGCGGACCCGGCGGCGCCGCGGCGTCCTCCAGCCTGATCCCGACGGTAATGGAACTGCTGGCTGAAGCCGGCATCGCTCCCGCAGCTCTCGGAGCCATCGTGTTCGGCCAGGGCCCTGGATCTTTCACCGGATTGCGCACGGCTTGCGCTGTTGCGCAGGGTCTGGCGTACGGCGCTGGCGTCAACGTGGTGCCTGTGCCGAGCCTGCTGGCGGTTGCCGAGGATGCGCGCCTGCGCCATGGCGCCGAAGATGTGCTCGCAACGCTTGATGCGCGCATGGACGAGGTTTATTTCGCTGCTTATCAATGGAGCGCCGCCCAGGCACGGTGGCGCGAACTGGCGGACGCACGTGTTGCCGCGCCGGAAGACGTCACATTCCCCGTCGACCAAGGCGATCCGGCCCGTAACCATGTCCTTGCAGGCAATGCGCGGGCCGTCTACGGAAACCGCGTTGCGCCGCACATCGTCGTCAGCGTTGCTGCGCGTCCGAGCGCGGAAGCACTGCTCGGTCTGGCCCCCGCGCTGATGGCCGAAGGCATGCTGCTTGCGCCCGCTGGCGCGTTGCCGCTTTATGTGCGTGACAAGGTTGCGCGCACCACCGCCGAGCGCGATGCCGATCGGCTGGCTTGGGCGGCCGCTGCCTTGGGTGCCGTATGAGCGCCCAGCCCTACGAGGCGACGTTCGAGCCGCTCACCGCTGCAGCGCTGGACGCCGTTTTGCCGATCGAGCAGGTGGCTTATTCACACCCGTGGTCGCGGTCGAACTTCGAGGATTCGTTGCGCGCCGGCTACCAGGCGCAGATTTTGAGCGCGGGCGGCACGCTGATCGGCTATTTCGTCGCCATGCGCGGCGTGGACGAGGTGCATCTGCTCAATTTCGCCGTTGCACCAGCCTACCAGCGCCAAGGCTGGGCCCATGTGATGCTGAATGCGCTCACCCTGTGGTCGCGCGGCCAGAACGCGCTCTGGCTGTGGTTGGAGGTTCGCGTCAGCAACCTGCGTGCGCAGCAGGTGTACGCGGCGCATGGCTTCCGGCAGGTGGGGGTGCGCAAAAACTACTACCCGCACAGCGCCGGTGTCCGCGAAGACGCAGTCGTGATGAGCCTGCGCCTGTGGTCATGAAACGTTTCGAGGCATTCCCACACCATGGCACTTGAACTCGACGAGAGGCAGCGCGCCATGCTCCGGGAAATGGGCGTGGCGGTGTGGCTGCCTTCCCGTGCGGAGGCAGAAGCTGCGCCCCCGGATCCCGCTCTCTCCGCTCGCACATCGAAGGGCGAAGAGTCGCCCCCGCAGCGCGCTGCGCAGCCGGCGGCCAGGCCGCAAGAGGCCTTGCCGCCGGCCGGGGATGCGGCAGCCGAATCGGCCCTACATTCCTTGCGCCTCGGCCCCTGGCAATCGCTGGTGGGCGCAGACGCCGCGAACGCTGAAAGCGCCGGCGATCTGCCGCTCTGGCTGCTGCTGGTGGAATCTCCGCTGGACGATCTGCGTGCGGGTGACGCGGGTCGTCTTTTGGCCAACATGTTGCGCGCAACCGGGCTCGCACTTGGTGTTGCGCGGGTCGTCGGGGCAGCGGTGGGCAGGACAAATCCTTCCGTCGCCGATGGAGCACTAGACGGCACCGCGTCGGCCGACGCGTATCAGCAGTTCGAACACGCGGTGGCTGCGCAATCGCCGGTGGTGATTCTGGCGATGGGCCGGCTGGCACTGCAGTTAGCGCTCGGCAGCGCCGAGCCGCTGGGCCGGATGCGCGCGGAAGCGCATCGGTTCGGACATGTCGCGGTCGTGCCCACTTACGCGCCGGCTTATCTGTTGCGCGTTCAGCAGGACAAGTCGCGCGCCTGGGACGATTTATGCCGGGCTCGCGCCGCAGCAACTGGCGCGTCAATTGCTTCTTGATTGATAGCTTGTAGCGCTTTTATGTAAAGCGCTAGAGGTCTATTTCGTTCTCAATATTATTCAGTGTCTCTGCGGCTTGTCTTTGCCAATCATCCGAATGCTGACGGCTCCGTAAAATCCCTGCCATGACATTCATCGACATGCTGCGGGACGCCGCAACCCGCAACGCTTCGATGCTGTGCGTCGGTCTCGATCCGGAGCCCTCGCGTTTTCCAGCAGGGCTCAAGGACGATCCGCGCCGCATTCACGATTTTTGCGTGGCGATCGTCGAAGCAACGGCTGACCTTGCCGTCGCTTTCAAGCCACAGATTGCCTACTTTGCCGCTCACCGCGCCGAGGATCAGCTCGAACGGCTGATCGCGCGCATCCGCGAGATCGCACCTCATGTGCCGGTGATCCTGGATGCCAAACGCGGCGATATCGGCTCTACCGCCGAGCAGTACGCGCGAGAGGCGTTCGATCGATATGACGCGGACGCTGTCACGCTGTCGCCGTTCATGGGTTTCGATTCAATCGAGCCCTACCTGCGCCGCTCCGGCAAGGGCGCGTTCCTGCTGTGCCGGACCTCGAATCCGGGCGGCTCCGACCTGCAGGGCCAGCGGCTGGCCGATGTGCCGGGGCAACCGCTGCTCTACGAGCACCTGGCGCAGCTGGCTCAGGGACCGTGGAACCTGAACGGGCAGCTGGGGCTGGTCGTGGGCGCGACGTATCCTGCCGAGATTGCCAGGGTGCGGGAGCTGGCACCCACGGTCCCGCTTCTGATTCCGGGCGTCGGGGCACAGGGCGGTGACGCTGCCGCGACCGTGCGCGCCGGCTGGCGGCCGGACGGCCCGATCGTCGTCAATTCTTCGCGAGCGATCCTTTACGCATCATCCGGTGATGATTTTGCAGCGGCCGCGCGCCTTGAAGCAGTCGCCACACGGGACCGCTTGCAGGCCGCCCTAATTAGCTGAACCGGCGTACATCTCGTAGCGTCCTGTTAGAAATGAGTCGTTTGAGACGGCCCAGGGGCGCCTCGTCGCGGCGAAGATCGCTCTCCGCAAGCTTGTATCGGCTGTTGCAGTTGGACACGTCGTCACCGATACGGGGCGCTACGCTCCACACTCATTGTTTCAGGGCATGTCTGCCTTTCTTCGGAAGGGTCCGCTACCCGTCCCTCAGAAGGTCGCCTAGTTGTGGATATTGCTCTCACTCACTCCCGCTCGCTCAGCTTCATTAGGTCTGGATTGGGGAGTTCGCCGCGCGCTTGCAGAACCACTCGCGCAGCGTCCACGCCCGTAGGCTTGGCCGTCTCACAACTTCGACGGATGGGTGGCTTTGCCACCGTTGCGTTGCTTTTTGCGCTACCCCTCGCAAGCCATGCAGCAGCACCAGCGGATGTGTTCCGCCAGTGGACATCCGACCCGTGGGTAGAGCGCAGCGTCAGTCTGGCTGAGCTGGGCATCAGCAATCCGGTCGTGTTGCAAGGCACCGACAACGATTCGCGGCACGAACTTTTTCTGCCGGTTCCAGCGGGCCTGCCGTTGCAATCAGCGAGCCTTCAGCTCGACGCCGAATACCTGCGCGGTGATGGCGGCCGCTCGGTCTTCGTATTGTCGATCGACGGTTATCCGGTTTCGGCGCGCCGCTTCACCGAGGACAAGGGCGATGCGAGCCTTGCCATCGGCGTTGATTCCGCGCCGCGCAACACCGGCTTTGTACGGGTCGGCGCCACCTGGTCCTCCACCATTTCCGATCTCGTTTGCGCCGACCAGCGCGCCCCTGGCAACGTGTTGCGCATCCTGCCCACCACCCGGCTGAGCTACCGCATCAACCGCAGCCAGCTGACCAGCCTGGCGACGGTCTGGAGTACATTGCCGCCCAAGCCGGTGTTGCTGGTGGCGAACAAGAGTCTTGCGCAGCCAGCCTACGACGCCGCTTGGCGCATCGGCCTGGCACTCGAGCGTGCGGGCAAGCACGTTCAGGTTCGTACCTTGCCAGCGGTTGGCGACACCATTGATCTCGGCAGCATCAACATCCCGGCGGACTTGCGCGGCATTCCCGCTTTTGGTGCGCTAGCGGCCGGTGGTCAACACCAAATTGCGAACGATGCTGAAGTTGGCGCGCTGCTAGCGCTCGGCCCGCGTGGGCCGTTCCAGGCCGACATCGCGATTGCCGATCCTGCGATGGCCACCGCCATTAATGGCGCCTTCGATGCGCTCGGAGCGCAGATGGGCACCACTGACGCAGCGGCCTTTGCCCAGTGGCGTCAGGGCGCTAACGCAATCGCGGGAGCTCCGCTTGCCGCCGGGCAGGTAGCGCTCAGATCGCTCGGGGGCGTGCCTCTGGTCGCTGTTTCAGCCGATGGCGGCGCCGAAGCTGCCTTGCTGTT
>JBBSUX010000097.1:0-11515 GCA_038234045.1 Burkholderiales bacterium | reverse complement strand
CAGCGCGTGGCACGCACGGATAGGTCGGGATGCTGCATTGCAATGGCATCATACGGCCCCATGCCGCCGGTTCCTCATGCTTACTCTGCCCGCCAGCGTCGCCCCCTTGCGGCGCGACGGCGCGGCAGCGTCAAGCAGTTTCTTCACGATGTGAGCGTCTTCCCGTGGCGGGTCACAGCCTCCACGCTGGCTGAGCGTTTCCAGGAGGACCAGCTGGCGCTCACCGCCAGCAGTCTGACTTTCACCACCATCCTGGCGTTGGTTCCGTTTTTTGCGGTCGCCCTGGCGGTCTTCACCGCGTTTCCCATATTCCATGCGTTGCAGGAACAGGTGCAACGCTGGCTGGTGGTAAGTCTGGTGCCCGATGCGATCGCCCGCCAGGTGCTGGGCTATCTCACCCAGTTCTCCAGCAAGGCGAGCGGGCTCGGTGTGGCGGGTTTCTCGTTTCTGTTGTTGACCGCGCTTGCCCTCATCCTCACCATGGACAGGCGTCTCAACGCCATCTGGCGGGTGCGCCGGCCCAGACCGTTTGCCCAACGCGTCCTCATTTATTGGGCCGCCATCACCTTGGGCCCGCTGGTGCTCGGCGCCAGTCTCGCGATGACTTCCTGGGCCTTTGCGTTTTCGCGCGGCGTGGTCGACTCGGTGCCGGGTGCGCTGCGTTTTCTGCTGGATTCGGTGGAGTTTGTGCTGCTTTCCACCGGCATGGCAGCGCTGTATCACTTCGTTCCCAACAGCCGTGTCCGCTGGAGTCATGCTTGGATCGGTGGGCTTTTCGTTGCTACAGGCATCGAACTCGCCAAAAAGCTGCTCGGGCTCTACATGGGTGCCGTACCAACTTATTCCGTGCTCTATGGCGCGTTCGCAACCCTGCCGATCCTTCTGGTATGGATATATGTGGCTTGGGTGATTGTTCTGCTGGGCGCCGTCATCACAGCCTATCTGCCAAGCCTGTTGGCTGGGGTGGCACGCCGCGCCAGCCCGCATGGTTGGCAGTTCCAACTGGCGATTGAAATCGTGCGTACCTTGTATGCCGCGCGCGCCGCTGGTGTGCACGGACAAACCGCCGTGCAGCTGGCAGAAGCCTTGCGGATCGATACCTTGCAGATCGAGCCTGTGCTTGAGACCCTGACCGATCTCGACTGGATCGGCCTGCTGCGCGAGGAGCAGGAAGAGATGCCGTCGCGCGTGGTGTTGCTGGCAAATCCGCACACGGCCGCAGTAGGCCCTCTCGTCGAAAAACTCCTGCTGCCACTTAACGACAGCACACGGCCTCTGTGGGAGAAGGCGCGCTGGGCGGACATGCAACTGGGCGATCTGCTTTGAAGGCCTGAGCGTTTCCAACGCTCAGGGGGACAAGAAATCCCGCAGCGCAAAGAGCACGCCGTCCGGTGCCTCGGTCATGAGGGAGTGGCCTGCCGAAAGCATTACCGTCTGCGCACGCTCTCCCGCTGCCGCTATCAGTTCAGCAGATGCACGGGGCGGCGTCATCTGATCGCGCTCTCCAAGTACGAATAGCACCGGGCAGCGCACCTGCGCCATGCGCGGCACTGCGTTTCGGTAGCTGTCGCATGCGACGAAGCCAGTGTGAAAAACGTTGGTCTCAGGGTTGCTGGCCAGCACTCTTCGCATCAGCGCGCGCGAGCTGCCCGGCACCCAGTTGCCTGGTCCGAGCGCCGAGGGAGGCGGCGCCAGTGTCGAGTGCGAGAACGTGTTGACCATGTCGATGGCTTCAAGCGGGCGCTCGCGAGAGGCTTCGAGCAAAGCGCCCGACACGGCCATGGGCGCGGCCGTTGCGATCATGGCAAGGCGCTGCGTGCGCAGCGGTTCGCGTGCGGCTGTCTCCAGCGCAATCAGCGAGCCGAAACTGTGGCCAATCAGGCTTGCACGCTCCAGTGAAAAGGCATCGAGCAAGGCCTGTACAAAATCCGCGCCGGCTTCGACTGAAGCGGGTGGAGCGCCTGCGCTGCGTCCGTGTCCGGGCAGATCAACAGCCAGAACGTTGAACCCATGGTGCGCCAGCCAGCGCGTCTGCAGGATCCAGACGCTGTGGTCGTTGAGAACGCCATGCAAAAAGATGAGCGTGGGTTTTTCCGGGTCAAAGGACTTCCCGCCGGTGTAGCAATAGGTGGATGTCCCGGCGATGTCACGCGTGATTCCCATCACGACCTCCCGCCCTGTGCGGCCTTTTCAGCAGCGCGCAATGCACGCTTCAGGTCATCAATCAGATCGGCGGGGTCTTCGAGCCCGATGGAAAGCCGGATCGTTCCCTCGCTGATGCCCGCGCCCGCAAGCGCTTCGGGTGACATCCGGAAGTGGGTAGTGCTTGCCGGATGGATCACCAGCGACCGGCAATCACCCACATTGGCGAGGTGACTGAAGATTTGCAGTGCGTCGACAAAAGTCTTGCCTTGTTGTCGGTCGCCCTTCAAATTAAAGCTGAAAACCGATCCTGCGCCGCGGGCACCAAAGCGCAGTATGCGACCCGCAAGCGCATGGCTGGGATGGTCCGGCAGCAGCGGATGACCAACCCGCGATACGAAAGGATGCGAGGCCAGAAACTCGACGACCCGCTCGGTGTTCTGCATGTGCCGCTCCATGCGCAGTGGCAGAGTTTCGATGCCCTGAAGAATCAGCCACGCCGTATGGGGGCTCATGCAGGCGCCGAAATCGCGCAGCCCTTCGCGGCGCGCCCTGAGCAAGAAGGCTCCTACCGTCGACTCTTCACTGAATACCATGCCGTGGTAGCCGTCATACGCTTGCGTCAGTTCTGCGAAACGGCCGGAGCGCTCCCAGCCGAAGCTGCCGCCGTCCACCACCAGACCGCCAATAACGGTGCCATGCCCACTCAAGAATTTGGTGGCCGAGTGGTAGACAAGGTTTGCGCCGAAGTCGAAGGGTTTGATCAGGTAGGGCGAGGTCAGCGTCGAATCCACCAGCAGCGGCACTCCGGCGTCGTGGCCGATCTGGGCGACTGCAGGTATATCCAGCACGTCTAATCCTGGGTTACCAACCGATTCTCCGAACAGCAGTCGCGTATTCGGACCGATGGCTGCGCGCCATCCATCTAGGTCATCCGGGCGGACAAAAGTGGTGCGGATACCAAACCTGGGTAGCGTGTAGTGCAGCAGATTGTGCGAGCCGCCGTACAGTGCGGTGGAGGCCACAATGTGACTTCCGGCCCCCGCAATGGTGGCGATCGAAAGATGCAGCGCTGCCTGACCGCTGGCGGTGGCGATCGCACCAATGCCGCCTTCGAGCGCCGAGATGCGCTGCTCCAGCACGGCAGTGGTCGGGTTGGAAAGGCGTGAATAAACATGCCCAGCCCTTTCAAGATTGAACAGGGCAGCGGCATGGTCGCTGGACTCGAACACGAACGAGGTCGTGAGATGAATCGGCGTCGCACGTGCGCCGGTCGACGGATCGGGTGCAGCACCGGCATGCAGTGCGAGCGTGTCGAATCCCGGGTTGGAATAGCCTGGCATGAAATCTCCGCAAGAAGGCTGCGCGGCGCGGTTCTTCGCCCGGCAGTCCGATAGTTTCGCCGGGAATTGTGGGCTATATTGATGCGGCGACGGCGCCCCTTGGCGACGCAGCCGCACAGGCGTCAAGCATCACAAGGAGGCGAACATGAAAGTCAGCGACATCCTGCGGGTCAAGGGCAACACCCTATTCACCGTTCAACCCGATCAGCCACTTGCCACGGCAATCGACACCATGTCGGAGCACGACATCGGATCGCTCGTGGTGATGGAGCATGGTGATCTGATCGGCATGCTGACGTTTCGCGAGGTGATTCAGCAGATCGTGAGAAGTGGGGGTGCTGTCGGCCAGACGCAGGTTCGCACCGCGATGGACGATAGCCCGCTCACTTGCACCACGGAGACCGACCTCGACGAGGTGCGTCGGATGATGCTGGATCGGCATGCTCGCTACATGCCTGTGCTCGACCGGCGCGTGCTGATGGGAGTGATCAGCCTGTACGACGTCGCGCGCGCGGTGGTCGATAGCCAGAACTTCGAGAATCGCATGCTCAAGGCCTATATCCGCGACTGGCCGGAAGGCACCGAGGAGGCGCGCTGACTAAGCTGCGTGCCTGCCACCCGGTTGTAAGACCGAGCATATTTGCGCGGTATTTCTCAAGTACCACGCTCTAACGCCGAAATAGAGGTCAGACGACACCTCGACGGCACTGGCAGGAAAGCCTTGTGCCGGAGTTTGTCGAGCGTTTTTCTCCTCACATCCGGACAGGTGCCATGAAATCCTTCGACAACCTCAAAGTCAGTGCGAAGGTATGGGGAGCAATCCTGCTCTTGCTGGTGGCGATGCTGGCCATCGCGGCGTTCACGCTGATGCGGGCAACATCGGTTCAGCAGGCCGCCGCCCATGCGGTACAGCAGCAATACAGCACCATCGCTACGATCGCCCAATGGAAAGGTGTGATCGACACGCGATTGAAGGGTGAAATCCTGGCGGGAATCGGTGCGGATCCGACCGTCGAGGATTACGCCAAGGTCGAGCGAGCCCGTCTCGTCGCAGATTCGCGCAGGCTTCAGGACGAAGCAGGCGCATCGGTATCCACCACCGACGGGCGCTCAGCGTGGGACAAGCTTGATGCGCTTGGCAAAACGCTGGAGGAAAAAGTGCACATCGTGCAAGAGGCGCAGGCCGGCGGCGACAACGGTATTACCGCTGCGAAAGTGCAGAGCGGACTGGTTCCTGCCGCAGCGGCCTATCAGAAAGCAATAGACGAGTATCTCGCTCTGCAACGCGCCAAGGTCGGGGACTTTGAGCGAAACGCCGCCAAGGCCAATCGCAACATCACGCTGGTGGGCGCTGGAGCCGGCTTGCTGGTGATCCTGCTTGGCATGGTGGTTGCCGCTTTTCTGGTCCGATCAATCCGCAGACCGTTGCGGCAGTCGGTTGCTACCGCTCGCGCCATCGCCCAGGGCGATCTCACGAAATTGATCGTGGTGGATCGACGGGATGAGTTCGGCGAACTGCAGACCGCTTTGCAGGAAATGAACAGTTTCCTGGCGCGCGTGGTCGGCGGCGTGCGCGGTGCGACTGAGGGCGTCGCGGCAGCTTCGGCTGAAATCGCATCGGGCAACCAGGATCTGAGCCAGCGCACTGAGCAAGCGGCTGGCAGTCTGCAGCAAACTGCTGCTTCGATGGCGCAGCTCACCACGACGGTTGCGAACAACACCGATGCTGCGCGCCAGGCGCATCAGCTTGCTTCGACCGCATCCGACGCCGCAACGCGTGGCGGCTCGGTGATGGGGGAAGTGGTCGACACGATGCAGGCAATCACACTCGCGTCGCGCAAGATCGCCGACATCATCGGCGTGATCGACGGCATTGCCTTCCAGACCAACATATTGGCGCTCAATGCCGCGGTGGAAGCGGCCCGCGCGGGCGAACAAGGGCGGGGTTTTGCCGTCGTTGCCAGCGAAGTGCGCAGTCTGGCCCAACGCAGTGCCGATGCCGCCAAGGAAATCAAGGGACTGATCGGTACCTCTACCGGCAAGATCGAAGCCGGGGCCTCCCTGGTTCACACGGCTGGCACGACGATGGAAGAAATCGTTTCCGCGATCCGGCGCGTCAGCGACATCATGCAGGAGATTGTTTCTGCAGCTTCTGACCAGTCGCACGGGATCGGCGAGATCAACGGAGCAGTCGGCGAGCTGGACCGCATGACCCAACAGAACGCGGCTCTCGTCGAAGAAGCTGCCGCTGCCGCCGCGTCGCTGCGCGAACAGGCGCTGCAGATGGCGCACATGGTCGGCGTCTTCCGAATTTCTGGTCATGAGCTCGCCGCTGTAGCACCAGCGCTGACGAGCGATCGCCGCAGCCGATTACGGCATGGATCGAAGGTTCAGGCGGTCCTGCTTGACTGACCACCTGGGTCATGCGAGTCGCCGCGATTGCCGTCGCCGATAATTGCGGCCATGAGCGGCAACACATTCGGAACCCTGTTCGCAGTCACCAACTTCGGCGAATCCCATGGCCCTGCGATCGGTTGCGTGATCGATGGATGCCCGCCAGGAATGGCGCTGGCGGCTGAAGACATTCAGCATGATCTGGATCTTCGTCGCCCGGGCACCAGCCGACACGTGACCCAGCGCAATGAGCCCGACGCGGTGGAAATTCTCTCGGGTGTGTACGAGGGACACACCACCGGCACGCCCATCGCGCTACTGATCCGCAACGCAGACCAGCGCAGCAAGGATTATTCGGAGATTGCCGCCCGTTTTCGGCCAGGGCATGCCGACTACACCTACTGGCATAAATACGGAATTCGCGATCCGCGCGGTGGCGGTCGCTCATCTGCGCGCTTGACGGCTCCAACGGTGGCTGCTGGCGCTGTAGCGCGCAAGTGGTTGCGCGAAAGACACGGCGTCGAAGTGCGCGGATGCATGACACACATCGGTGAACTGCCGATCGCTTTCGAGCATTGGCGCCACGTCCACGAGAACCCTTTTTTCGCACCGGTTGCCGTTGTGACCGCGCTGGAGGATTACATGGATCGCCTGCGCAAGGCGGGCGATTCCTGCGGGGCGCGGTTGCGCGTTTCTGCAAGCGGTGTGCCGGTGGGCTGGGGCGAGCCGCTCTTCGACAAGCTCGACGCTGATATCGCGTACGCGATGATGGGACTCAACGCGGTCAAGGGCGTGGAAATTGGTGCCGGCTTTGCCAGTGCCGAACAGCGCGGTTCCGTTCACGGCGATTCGCTGACTCCGCAGGGATTTCGCACCAATAACGCGGGTGGTGTTCTGGGCGGGATCAGTACCGGTCAGGACATCGAGGTGGGCATCGCCATCAAGCCGACCAGCTCGATCATCACGCCGCGCGAATCGATCGACGTGCATGGCGCGTCGGTCGAAGTGGTCACCAAGGGCCGTCACGACCCGTGCGTCGGCATCCGCGCGACGCCCATCCTCGAAGCACTGTTGGCGCTCGTTCTGATTGATCACGCGCTGCGTCACCGCGCGCAATGTGCCGATGTGGCGCCTGCGGTCGCCCCGATCGCGTCGTCTCTCCTCTAAGCGGCCTACACAGGTCGCGCTGCCGTCGGCATGGCGCCGCAGTATTCAAGCGCGTTGGAACAAAACTTTCAGTGTTTTAAGGCTCAAGCACATATTGCATATGCGCTACATACTACTATTTTAGTAGCTGAAACGGCGGTTTAGGTTCGTACCTGATCTACCAGCGTCTTGAAATCGTCGATGTCTTCGAAGCTGCGGTACACGCTGGCAAAGCGGATGTAGCCGACCTTGTCAAGCCGACGCAATTCGCGCATGACCAGCTCACCCAAACGGTTCGAAGGAATTTCACGCAAGCCGAGGCTGAGCAGCTTTTCCTCGATGCGCTCGACCGCACTGTCGACCAGCTCGAGTGCGATCGGGCGTTTGCGCAACGCCAGATCCATGGATGCGCGGAGTTTTTCGCGCCGGTACTCGACTCGCCTGCCGTCCTTTTTCACCAGCGCGGGCAGGTTAATGTCAGGCCGCTCGTAGGTGGTGAAACGCTTGTCGCAAGCTGCGCACTGCCGGCGCCTGCGCACCGACGTTGCGTCTTCCGACACACGTGTTTCCACTACCTGGGTTTCGGCATGGCTGCAGAAAGGGCACTTCACGACACGCGCCTTGGTGAATGCGCACCGAAAACGGGAATCCCAGCTGCCGTCCGGCTGCGAGCGCCCGCCGGCATGCTGGCAGCGGGCATGCCCATGTCAGCGGTAAACCGGAAAGCGCGTGGTGAGGGCATGCACCTTCTCACGCACCGTAGCAAGCGTGGCTTCGTCGCGTGGATTGTCGAGCACGTCGGCAATCAGGTGCGCGGTGGCGCGGGCTTCCTCGTCCTTGAAACCACGTGTGGTCATGGCCGGCGTTCCCACGCGGACGCCACTCGTCACCATCGGCTTTTCCGGGTCGTTGGGAATTGCGTTCTTGTTGATTGTCATGTGCGCACTGCCCAACACCGCCTCGGCTTCCTTGCCGGTGATGCTCTTGGAGCGCAGATCTACCAGCATCACGTGGCTTTGCGTGCCGCCGCTGACGATGCGCAGACCGCGCTGGGTGAGCGTTTCCGCAATGATCTGCGCGTTCTTCACCACCTGCTGTTGGTACTCCTTGAAGCCCGGCTCCATCGCTTCCTTGAACGCGACTGCCTTGGCTGCGATCACATGCATCAGCGGACCACCCTGCAAGCCAGGGAAGATCGCGCTGTTGATGGCCTTTTCATGCTGGGCCTTCATCAGGATCAGGCCGCCACGCGGGCCACGCAGGCTCTTGTGCGTGGTGGAGGTGACGATGTCGGCATGCGGCACCGGGTTGGGGTACACCCCTGCGGCGATCAGACCTGCGTAGTGCGCCATGTCGACCATGAAGATGGCGCCGATCTCTTTGGCGATACGGGCAAAGCGCTCGAAATCTATGTGCAGGCTATACGCCGATGCGCCGGCGATCAGCAGCTTGGGCTTGTGCTCGCGCGCCTTGGCTTCCATGGCGTCGTAGTCGATGACTTCCTTGGCGTCGAGTCCATAGCTCACCACGTTGAACCACTTGCCGCTCATGTTCAGCGGCATGCCGTGGGTCAGGTGGCCACCTTCAGCAAGGCTCATTCCCATGATGGTGTCGCCCGGCTTCAGAAACGCCAGGAAAACCGCCTCATTGGCCGACGCGCCGCAATGCGGCTGCACATTGGCCGCGTCGGCGCCGAAGATCTTCTTGATACGGTCTATGGCAAGTTGCTCGGCCACGTCTACATGCTCGCAACCGCCGTAATAGCGGCGACCTGGATAGCCTTCAGCGTATTTATTGGTGAGCTGGCTACCTTGCGCCTGCATCACAGCAGGCGACGCATAGTTTTCGCTGGCAATCAGCTCGATGTGCTGTTCCTGGCGCGCGTTTTCGGCCTGAAGAACCGCAAAAATCTCAGGGTCAACTTGTTCGACCAGATGGCTACGTTGGTACATGGTGAGGCAGTCCTGTGAAGACATGAATCCCTGCGATCGCGGTGTGCATCACAAAATGCGCGAATCTTCAGGGGCTGCCCAGGCGAACGGCTGAACGCTTCAGAGCGCGAACTCCACTGCGGTACGCTTCCCAGTGGTTCATCCGGTGATGTGCGGGCTTGGGCCCGGCCGGATTCCACGTCAGCGGCGGCTGTCCATCGACCGATCCGGTTGATCCTGTCAGGACGCCGCGCCTATCGCCAGTCGCGTACCTTCCGATTTTAGCCCAGCATGAAAGAGCGTGTGTCTGGGCACCTGCTCGATCAGGGAACAGGAGAGTCATCCGCCGCGTCAGAGCTCTGCTCAAGCGATGCCACCTTCTCGGGTGGTGATCCCGCGCTGCGGGGCGGGCGCGCCGTGAGGGGCGCAAGAACGGGAATCGGCGCCGCAGGACGCGCATTCACTGCCGGTGGAGGCACGACCATCTGTGGTGTGACCGGCACATTACCGCCCCTGGCCACCGCATGCAAGCGGGCGAATTCCGCCATAACCTTGGCGGCGTAGCCGCCGTCGTCCGGGATATTCGCCGCTCCGACGTAATAGCGCAGACCGCCTTGCAGCGAACCCGCGCGCTTGATGCAGTCCTGCAGAACCGTGACGCCCACACGCAGATTGCTGACCGGATCGAATGCGGCGAAGTGTCCGCCGTAGTTGGCGTACTTGTCTCGGTGCACACGCGTCATGACCTGCATCAGGCCTTGTGCTCCGACCGGACTCTGCGCGAAGGGGTTGAAGCCCGATTCAATCGCCATTACTGCCAGAATCAAGGTCGGTTCAAGATGCGTGTGGGCACCAATGTCATAGGCTTCTGCCACTAATGCGCTCACCGGCTCGGCGGCAACACGGTATTTGCGGCTGATCCAGTATGCAACCGCAGCCTGGGATTTGGGCAAGTCTTTCGGGTCAGCGGCCGTTGCCCGGTCTACCGCGTCGAGTTCCACGGGAGCGCCGGTCTCGGCCACTTGTCGAGCCTGCAACCAATCGCGCAACCGCACTTCGCCAGCATCGCGCAAATCGGCTTGGGTCGAAAGGGTGATGGTCGCGAACACAACCGCCAGTCCTAGCAGGGCAAAGCCGTTGTGAGTGAGTTCAAAAAATCCTTCCGCCACATCCGCTGCGAAGGTGCGCATTGCCTTGGCGATTTGGGTCGACGCTGTCATGAAGCTCTACCTTTCTGTCCGATGGTGACTGTCTCCGCCCAAGCAAGTGCAAGGGGTGGATGAAGTGCCTCGTCTGGAATGGATCGCCATCGGATTCGCTCTGCGCCCGCAAGCTTTGGCGGGTGTCGAGGCGACGAATCGGACTTAGCCGGGGGCCGGCAGCGGAACGTACTATCCGGGTTTTCCCGGCAGCGGCGGATTGTAAAAGCCGTCTAAATATCAAGTCAATCATTAAAAATACGTTTTAAATTACTAATAGTATTTTGTGTAAGTGCTGTCTGACGCCGCACTTTCTGCTTCAGAAGAGAAATGCAAACACGCAACAGCTTGTGTCGAGATGAAAGGGTTTGCGCAGTTCCCGCAGGCGGTGCATTCGAAGCTTGGCCCGCTTCTTGAGCGGAGGAACATTCCGCCTGGCGCCCGTGGGGCCTGCTTTCCACCTGCGGGCGCCACCAAAAACCCGAGTTGCGATCCATTTACGTAGGCGCTGATGAACGCCTGGCCGCTCGCGGACCTCGACGGTACAAAGCCCGCAACGTGGGGTGCGTCCCAATGTTCCTTATTTGCGCTTCTTGGTTAACCTGTGCCCATGCCTACGAGTTCGCCCTCCAACCCGTCCTCCAGTCGTCGCCGGTTTCAACGACTGCGCCCCTCGAACCGTGCGTTGCGCGTTGCCGTACTGGTGGTGTTCGTAGCTGCAAGCTTGCTCTTGTTGCTCGCTTGGGGCGTCCCCGAGTTGCTGCGCTGGCAGATCACCAGTCGCGGCAGTGAGCTGCTGGGTCGGCAAGTCACGGTCGGCAAAATCCGCTTTGTTCCCTGGCGGCTGGAAACCAGCATCGCCGATCTGACAGTGTCTTCAGGGCCCGCGCGGCCGATGCAGGTGGATCCGGTGGCCTCAGCGTCGACGAAAGTGCCGTCTGCGCCCGCTGGCACACCGCCCACTTTTCATCTCGACCTGCTGCGGCTCAGGCTGGCTCCAGCATCGATCTGGAAGCTCGCGCCGGTGGTAGAGGACGTTGAATTCAAGGCGCCCCATCTGCGTGTGAAGCGCTTTGCGGACGGTCACTACGACATCGACGACATCATCGCCCGGCTGACGCGGACAGATCCAACCAAGCCCGTGCCCAAGGTCCAGGCGCCGCCGCGCTTTTCCCTGCGGGGCGCACGCATCGATAACGGAACCATCGACTTCAACGATCAGGGTGTGATGCGCGAGGTGCGCGATCTGCAGCTGGAGCTGCCGTTTATCGGCACGCTCAATGACGCCGAGCGCGGCCAGCCGGTGCAGCCTAAGCTGGCCTTCGTCCTGGATGGGAGTCGCTTTGACAGCGCCGCCAAT
>JBBSUX010000096.1:0-11517 GCA_038234045.1 Burkholderiales bacterium | reverse complement strand
CTTCCTCGGTGGTCAGCGAAACGGAGCGCAAATTGGGGTTCGCTTGACACCGGACGATCAGCGCGCTATGGCCAGCGTCGGGGACATAACCGACCTGCTTGATGTTCAGATCCTGCAGCTCGCGAAAAATTTGTTCGGGCCAGCTGGACGACATAATCGTATGCGTTGGGAATGGTTGAAAGGATGAATCGGGCGTTGGCAGGTTCGATGAAGCGCAAATGAAATTAGTTTTGTCGGGGCACCATCTCCTACGCGGGAAGAATGCGAAGCTACCGCATGGTGAACGGGTTGGAGGTCGCTGCCCCCGTATTGATCCAGACGCTCTTTACCTGCAAGTATTCTCTAATAGCATCAATGCCGTTTTCTCGACCCAAGCCCGAATTCTTATATCCGCCGAACGGGGACATGTAGCTCACCGCACGGTAGGTATTGATCCAAACTGTACCTGCCTGGATACGCTCAGACATGCAAAATGCCCTGCCAATGTCGCTGGTCCACACACCAGATCCGAGGCCGTAGCTGGAATCGTTAGCGATCGCCACGGCGTCGTCCTCGTCCTTGAACTTGATGACCGACAGGATCGGGCCGAATACCTCTTCCTGAGCGATGCGCATCTTGTTCGTCACCCCGGAAAAAATCGTCGGTTCAATGAACCAGCCTTTGCCGCATTCAGGGCCTGTAGCCGGCGCGCCACCCATACGTAGTTCGGCGCCCTCACTTTTGGCAATGTCGATATAGCTCAGCACCTTGTCGTATTGCTGGCGGGTCGTGATCGGACCAACCTGCGTGTCCATGCTCATCGGATCGCCCATGCGCGCACTCTTCGCCAGTGCAATCAACTTTTCAATAAATTGATCGTGAATGCTCTCCTGCAGCAGAAGCCGGGATCCTGCGATACAGGTTTGGCCGGTCGCGGCAAAAATTCCAGATACCGCACCATTAATTGCGTCATCGAGGTTGGCGTCGGCGAACACAATGTTCGGCGACTTGCCGCCTAGTTCCAGGCTTACATGCTTGAAGTGCTTGGCTGCGAGTTGGTTGATCGCTCTCCCAGTGGCGTCCGAACCGGTAAAGGTGATTTTCTTGACCAGCGGATGTTCCACCAGCGGCGTGCCAACGTCCTTTCCAAATCCGGTAACGACATTAACGACTCCTCGGGGGAAACCAGCTTCCTCGAACAACTTGACGAATTCCAGCGTGGATGCGGAAGTGAATTCGGATGGCTTCAACACGATCGTGCAGCCAGCCGCTAGAGCCGGGGCTATTTTCCATGCGGTCAGCAGCAACGGTGAGTTCCATGGAGTAATCGCAGCCACCACACCAAGCGGCTCATGCCGGGTAAAATTAAAATAGCCCTTCTTGTCGAGCGGTATCACCGCACCCTGGACCTTGTCGGCGAGTCCGCCAAAGTAGTAAAACCACTGAGGAAGATAGTTGAGCTGGCCGACCATCTCGGCGAGGAGTTTGCCGTTATCTCGGACCTCGAACTCCGCTAGCTTTCTTGAGTCACGCATGATCAAGTCGCCCAGCTTTCGCAGCAGGGCCCCCCTTTGGCTAGCGGTCAGTAGTGACCACGAACCGTGCGCGAACGCATTATGTGCCGCATGCACCGCACGATCTACATCGGCGGACCCGGCTTCCGCAATTTGTCCCCAGACTTCGCCGGTAAAGGGGTTGTAGCTGTCAAACCACTTGCCGGAACTCGCGTCCGAGAACTCACCGTCTATGTACATCTGATAGCGTTGCATGTGTTTCCCCTATGGTCGGAATGCGTCAATTTGATGACATTTGGCCAATCGAATGGCAGCCACCCGGACACGACGGACGAAATTGCGAAGTTCAGCTTTGTAATTCGCGCGTTGACTCGGTTGCATCGGAAAGCAGGTCATGCTGATGCGCATCTCACGCATTACGTTGTTCAACGTACCCAAAAGAGCCTCCTCTTTTAATCCAAACACAGAGCAAGTGCATGGCGCCCGTCATTATCAATAAGGACGAACCATTCTCCAGTGAAGGCATCGACACACTGGGGCCATGAGGAGTTGATGTCACTGAATCGCCTGCTCTCCTTCTTAGAACGGGGCAAAACCGAGCGCTTGACGAAAGCGATTTTTTACATAAGTTCCGTCGCGCGGTGGGAGCTTGCGGGGAGGCTCACTGGAGTCGATTAGAACGTGCACGAAAGTCGTACCGTTGCGTGCGTTGACTCGTTGAGCGACTTTGATTGAGCCGTCGTAGCTCTCGATGCGAACTGCCTCGATTCCGAAACCTTGGGCGACAGCGAGCAGGTCTGTGCCTAAGCTCGCGTGACTGCGTTGCATGCCGGTTTCGCCGTAATGGCCGTTGTCTAACACGACAATAGTGAGATTCTTCGGTTGCTTCGCGCCAACTGTTCCCAAGCTTCCGATCCCCATTAGTTGCTCGCCGTCGCCTGTGATGACGACCACCGGTTTGTCGGGCTGCGCAAGCGCTAAACCCAGGGCCAGAGCAGTAGCGCCGCCCATCGCACCCCAGAGATAGAAGTTCTTGTCACGGTCACCGGCGGCAAACACGTCGTACGCAGGCGAACCTAAGCCGGTGACGACCAGTGCCTCAGGCGTGGCCGCTATCAGAGAGGCTACGAAAGCACGGCGGTCCACGCGTGGGCTGGTAGGTGAGCTCATTAATTACGCTCCCACTTTTTGCGGCCAATAAGGCTTTGCGACAGCAGCACGGCAACTTTTTCACCGGCTAAAAATGCGGAATCGAGTGCCGCCGCGACGATTTCACCGATCTGCTGCGGGTCGGACGCCCGCACGACTGTGATGCCCATCAGCTCCAACGCTGCTTGCGTGGATTTGCCCATCGGGCACTGCCATGGGTTGAACTCTGCGTACTCACCGCGCATGGTGACTAAAGTGAGAAAGGGGAAGCCACAGCTGCTCAAAAGAGAAAACATGTTTACACAGTTGCCGACGCCACTGCTCTGCATCAACAACGCGGCGCGCTGCCCACCGAGCCAAGCCCCGCTGACGAGCGCTACGCCTTCTTCCTCCGTCGTCAGCACAGTGTCGATGATTTCGGGGTCATCTTGGGCTGCGCGGATGGAATAGGAATGACCAGCGTCAGGCACATAAGCGATCTGCTGAATTCCCCCTTCCTTCAATGCATCGAACACCGCCTTCTGCCACGCCGGTGACTTCATATCGGACGTCATATTTGTTTTCCTTGACTTACTGAATTTCGTAATCTTAATATCTGATCAATCGCTATCTGCAATAGAATTTCGTGATTGAATCGATCACAGTTACGCATCACCTGAAATATGGATTTCAAACAGCTACGCGCCCTAGTCACAGTGGCGGAGACCGGAAATGTGACTCGCGCGGCTGCTTTGCTAAACATCGTGCAGCCGGCTGTCTCGCGGCAATTACGATTGCTGGAGGAAGACATTGGCGCCGAGCTTTTCGACCGCAGCCGCCGCGGTATGGAACTGACGGAAGCAGGGCGAACGCTCGTTGAATACGCACGGTGGGTCTTGGGCAAACTAGATCAGGCGCGTGCGGAAATACAACCAACCCCGGGCGGAATAGGCGGCATCGTCGTAGTAGGGCTGCTGCCTAGCACTTGCGATTTGCTCTCCAGCACACTCGTGGGCGCGGTAGCGCAAAAATATCCTGGCATCCGATTGCGAATCGCCACGGCCTATGCGGGCACACTGCAAAGCTGGCTCGAGTCGGCTGAATTGGATTTGGCCCTCCTCTATGCCCCGAAACATACCGCAGCTATTCGTATCAAACCGTTGCTGGAAGAGGACCTGTGGGTTGTGGGGTTACCAGCCGCTGGGTTGGACGCGGGCACACCGTATCCGGTGCGCGACCTAGCAAAGCATCCGTTGGTGCTCCCCAGTGCTCCCCATGGACTGCGTTTACTAGTTGAACAGGCCGCCAACTTGCAGGGGATCCCGCTCAACGTGGTGGCCGAAACCAATGCTATGAGTGTGCAAAAGATTCTTGTTCGCGGTGGCCATGGAATGACTGTGCTGCCTACCATCGCGATCGTGGAGGAAATTGCTGCAGGCTTATTCGTGGCCGCCCCATTAATCGACCCACCGATGACCCGGACGATCGTGCTTGCCACGTCCTCGAGTCGCCACACAGCCACATCGGTGCGTTGCGTCGCAACAGAGCTGGTTTCTTGTATGAAGAGGGCAATCAGTGCGGGCCAATGGCCAGCGGCGCGGTGGCTGGACCAATAGTGGTCGGCGCTGTCAGATACCTGAAGTTTCGCCACGGGGTCCGGCTTTACCTCAGTGCCTCCAATGCGCAGCTTCCGGAATATCGGGAAAAAAGCCACAGTTAGGGAAGGTCTGCATAACCCCCGCCGAACCGCGAGCCGATGCATGAGTGTTCATATGATGAGAACTGCCTCATTTTCATCGCCAATTTCAGGTTGAGCAGCTCAGGCCACGGCTCCACCAGGTTCATCTCGTCCAGAAATTCTCGCGTGCGCTTGCAATCAGCTCGAATCCGTTGATGGTAAGGCTCATTTGCTTCATGGTTTAACTGTCACCTGTCAGCCCTTCATGGAGCTGATTTTTGGAGACGTTCCTAAGCCTTCGAACGAGTTCATTGTCTATGCGCACGATCAGTAGCGGCGAGAACCCTGTCGGCTCCCGCATCGCTGCCGCCGGAGAGCACAGCGATCGACATGGTTGCGCAAGAAGTTGGGATCGGCACGGACATCTTGGAGCGCTAGGCCGCGCGCAGCCGGCTTGAGGCCGTGGTCACCACTGCGGCGATGAACGAGGCCGACGAGAGGGTTCTGTCGCGATAATCGCAGTCTGGTAGGGTCAGCTGATGAAGTTTGAAAGTTTGGAGATGATCGAAGCGCTGCGTGGTTCGGCAGAGGCACTACCTGCGGGAGGTGATGCTGGTTTGGGCCGACTCGGTAGTCGGCGTCGGATGAATACTGCAGGCCGACTGAGTAGCGTTCAGACAGAAGTGCCTTGCCTGATGGTTCGCGCAAGCTTATTCCACCCCCGTTATTTTGAGGAGCATTCCATGATGATTGACTTTCATTCCACGCCAGCTGTCCAAATCCGCCAATTGCTTGGCGTTGCCTTGCTCGGAGCCGGTTGCGCTTTTGGCCTCGCAGCCAACGCAGCCGGTCTGTCGACTTCCGCTGCTTCGGCAATGGCTGCCGGCGGCGGCTGCAATGCCAACGAGGCAGCCCACGACCCGGCAGCATGCAAGCGCGAATCGGGCGCTGCAGCTGCAGAAGCCAAACGCGGCAATCTCACCACCCCTGGCGCTGCGACGGCCGAGCGCAATGCAGCCGACCGATGCGCCTCGTTGACCGGCGGGCAGCAAAAAGATTGCCTTGCCCGCGTTGGCGTTACGCCACCCGCTTCAGGCGGCGGCACGATCACTGAGGGCAGCGTCCAAAGCGGTGGCATCATCAAGGAAACCGTCACCACCGTTCCCGCCAAGCCGTAACCATGGCGCGCTCGCCGCGCCTTTCTCCTCGCAGTGTCATTGCAGGGCGTTCGTCGCCGCATCGTTTATGTCGTCTTGTACGAAGCCATCGCCATCGCGGCTGCGACCGCGGGGTTCGCGCTGATCGGTGGGCAGGCGCCCGGTCCGTCAGGAGTGGTGGCTGTGGCTTCCTCGGCGATCGCGGTGGTCTGGAATCTGGGCTTCAACTGGGCCTTCGAGCGCTGGGAGGCGCGGCAGGCCGTGCCGGGTCGCAATCTTCGCCGGCGCATTGCCCATGCGATTGGGTTTGAAGGCGGCCTCGCCATTTTTCTGGTGCCGCTGATGGCCTGGGCTTTTGGCGTGGGGCTCTGGCACGCTCTGGTTATGGATGCCGGCCTGCTGGTGTTCTTCCTCACCTACACCTTCGTCTTCCATTGGGGCTTCGATCAAATTTTCGGATTGCCGGTGCTGGCGTCCAAATCTGCTCTGAATATTGAATAAAAAGTGGTTCAGGCGATTGTTGAATAAGCGCAAATAGCTATTAATTAAGTAGCTAAAAAAGATCGCTCCGTCTGTTAGCTGTCCGAGGCGCTTTCTGCTCGGCAGTGTCCGAACGCACAAGATCTTCAGCGCACTGGCAGGAACTGCAAAAATTCAACCGCAAACAGACCGTGCACATAGCTGATCGCGGCGCGGCGATAGCGCTCTGTGGCGACAAGCGAGAGCAGGTCGAGCCGGCCGATGATCTTGCCGTATTCCCGCTCAAAGCTCAGGTTGCGGCCGCCGTCTGAAATCTCGTCGGCCAACAGCAGAAGGTGCCCTTCGGGGTCGCGCCGGTGCGCCAGCATCCACACCATGATTTCCATGTTGCGCGCACCGTTGTAGAGGTATTGCGGTTCGATCCTGTCGGGCAGGTAGAAGCGAATGCGCCCACCATTGGCGGTAATCAACATGTCGGCGGCGGCATAGGTGAGTGCCGCGACGCGATCCCCGGTAAACGCCGTGGAAAGGGCCAGCGCCAATGCGCGAATATCGCGCTCGCCGCCCAGCGGCTGCCAGCCGCGCTGTTCTTCCACGGCGTCGCGCACTTGCAGGGCCGCAGCGCTGGCTGATGCAAAGCCACCTTTTTTCCACTCCGCCGGGTTGCGCCGGTAGAGCTTGTGCATGACCCGGTAAAGGCTTTCCAGGTTCTCGCGCATCGTCAGCGTGGCCAGGCGCTCCATGCTGGTCTGCACCATCTCTTCTGCCGCCGGCTGGGTTGCGGGAGCTGGTCCGTGCGGAATCGGCGCTGGCCCGCTGCACCCTGCGGCCAGCAACAGCGGCGCCATCCACGCGACGACTCTGACCAAGGATGACGAGGCGGAAAGAGCGAAGTAAGGAGCGCAGGCGCGGCCGGTAGAAGGGCAACGCCGGTCAAAGTTGTCTGCAAACACGGGCACCGCCGCATTATGGCGGGGCTGGCGAGAGCGAAAATAGTGCGGGCGCCCCAGGCAGGCACACTTGGGCCCATGTCAGCGAGCCCTCCCGTTTCCGTCGATCCGTTGCCCCCCTCGCCCGAGGCGCTCGCCAGCTTTGCGATGGAGGCATTCGACGCGGCATTGGCAGCCGGTTCGGGCTTTCGTCAGCGCGCGGGTCAGCGCCGGATGGCCGAGGAAGTGGCTCGCACGCTTGCCTCCGCCACGCTGGGCAAACCCGCAAACGAAGATACATTGGTGGCACCCCCACGTGCTGAAGGTTCCACGCCAGTCAGCACCGCAGGCGGCACTGCGGATTCGATCACACGCGCCATCGCGGTCATTCAGGCGGGCACGGGAGTCGGCAAGTCGCTGGCGTATTGCGCGCCGGCCATCGCATTGGCGCTGGCGCGCGGCACACGGGTGATGATTTCGACCGCTACCGTCGCGCTGCAGGAGCAGCTCGTCCACAAGGATCTTCCGGCACTGGCAGCCGCCTTGCCTGAACTGCCTTTCCGTTTTGCTCTGGCCAAGGGTCGCGGGCGCTATGTGTGCCGGCTCAAGCTGGAGCGGCTTGGCGGACTGGTGGAGCCGGGTGCCGACAGCGCAGGCGCTGACGCTGAATTTGACGATCTCTTCGCCGATGAGCTCGCCGCAGATCGCGCAGCGCAGGCGGCACGGTCGCCTCACGAAAAAGAAGCGCAGCTGCGTTTCTACAGCGGCATGGCGCAAGCGCTTGCCAGCGGTGCCTGGGATGGAGACCGCGATACCTTGCAGACGCCACCAGCGGGCGAGGTTTGGATGCCCATGGCAGCCGATGCGGCGTCCTGCACCGGTCGTCACTGCCCCAACTTCCACCAGTGCGCCTACTACGAGCGGCGCAAGGCACTGGTTGGCGCGCAGGTCATCGTCGTCAATCACGACCTGCTGCTGGCATCGCTCGGCAACCGCCTGCTGCCGGAGCTGGACAACTGCCTGCTGGTGCTGGATGAAGCGCACCATCTGCCGGCAACCGCTCTGGCGCAGTTCGCCTGCCGCATGGATCTGGGCAGCAACGCCTGGATCGAGCGGCTGGCGCAACGGGCGGTGCGCGTGGGCGTGCGGCTCGAGGTGACTGAAGTGGCCGATATTCCGCAGAATGCAGCCCGCCTGCGCGCTGCCCTGCAGGATGTGCAGCGGCTGGTGCTGGACCTGTTCGGCGATGCCTTGCTGCCTTCGGCAGAGGCTGGGCGTGCTTCTGCGGGCGCGCAGTGGGGCGGCACTCGCCACCGGCTCACCCAGGGCTGCCTGCCCGAAGTGCTCGTCACCCCGCTTGGCCAGGTTGCCCATCACGCCGATGGCTTTCTCACCGCCCTGCGGGCCATCGCCGCAGCGCTCAAGGCCGAGCTGCGCGAGCGTCCCGATGCCGCTCGCAGTCTTGCTGCCCTTTACGCACAGATCGGCGCCCTGGCGCCAAGGCTTGAAGAAGTGCACGCCACTGCACAACTTCTGTTGCAGGACACAGCTCCTGGTCAGGCGCCGCCCGCCAAATGGTTCACCTGTACCGTGCCCATCGAAGGCCCGCAGGGCGTGGCGCGGCTGCTGCAGGCCCATGCCAGCCCGTTGCTGCCCGGCGCCACGCTGCGCCAGCGGCTCTGGTCAACGGTGCGCGGCGCCGTGCTCACGTCTGCCACGCTGACCAGTTGTGCGCGCTTTGATTTTTTTCTGCGCGAGGCGGGCCTGGATCGCCTGCACGCCGCCGGCACCGCCACCACGCTGGAGGTGCCGAGCCCATTCGACTATCCCGCGCAGGGCCGTCTGCTGCTGCGCCGCTCGCTGGCAGATCCACGCGATGCCGCCGACTACACCGCCGAAATGGTGCACGCGCTGGTCAAGGACATTGCAGAGGTGCGCCATGGCGCCCTCGTACTATTCACCTCGCGCGAGCAGTTGCGCCAGGCTGTCGAGGCCTTGCCCAGCACGATGAAGCCGTGCGTGCAGGTGCAAACCACCATGCCGCGCCAGCAGCTTATGCAAGCGCATCGCGAGCGTGTGGCCGCTGGTTTGCCTTCCATCATCTTCGGCATGCAGTCCTTCGGCGAAGGGCTCGATCTACCGGGCGCGCTGTGCGAAACCGTGTTCATCGCCAAATTGCCTTTCGCACCGCCGGATGATCCGATGGGCGAGGCGCGAGCCGAATGGCTGCGTGATATCGGCCGTGATCCTTTTACCGAGCTCGTGCTGCCCGCCACCGCCATCCGCCTGGCGCAGTGGGTGGGCCGCGCTATTCGCACCGAGGAAGACCGCGCCACGGTCGTCAGCTACGACCCACGACTGGCCGGTACCGCGTACGGTGCGCGTCTGTTGCAGGGGCTGCCCGCCTTTGCGCAACAGCGCCTGCAGCCGGGCGAAGCACTACCGCCACCGACATCCACGCCGGAGTCCATCCGCAAACGGCTCAGTCGCACTCACTAAAACCGACTCGGTACGGGAGCCGGCGCTCTGAGGTCGACCGCGGCGGAGGCCTCGGACCTCGGCTCTCGTGCTTCAGGGCACGAGCGCCTTCTCAGGCCTTCGCCAGCGCTGTTGGGTCTCCATCGCGGCGGAACACGTGCCTCATCACAAAGTCCGCTGTCACTTCTTCCCCGCTCAGCACCATCGCGATCAGTTCGCCGCCCAGCACCTGCGGCGAAAACACCACGTCCGGCTGGGCCAGTTTTACGCGGCTGAGGTTTGCTGCGTCGTTCACGGCGGCGACGGTGCGTGCCTTGCCGCCGAGCTCTTTCACAGCGAGGATGACGAAAGCGTTTTCCGAATCGTCTACCGTCATCGCCAGTACCGCCTCGGCCTTATGGACGCCGGCATCGCGTAGTACTTCGGTGCTGCTCGGATCACCCACCACCATGTCGGTATCGCTGTCGCGCGGGTCCATTTCATCGGGCGTCTTGCGCAGCAGGCGCGTGACCGGATGGCCGCGGCGCTTCAATTCGCGGGCGGTGTTGATGGCCAGCGATCCATTGCCGATCACCACGAAGTGGTTCTCCCGTTTCATGCGTGGTCCTTTGCGGTTGACGATGCTTTGCAGGCTGTTGCTCACCATCGGCGCGATTACAGCGGTGAGCGACGTGGCGAACACCGCCACGCCCAGGATGATGATCGAGACGGCGAAGAGCTTGGCCTGCGCCGTCTGCGGCGTGATGTCGCCATACCCCACCGTGCTCATGGTCACCAGTGCGTAATACAGCGCGGTCACCAGGTCGGAGATGGCGGGCTTGAAATCCTGCCCCAGGTAGTACGCACCGAAGGTCGCGTACATCAGCAGCATGATGACCGAGGTCACGGCAAATAGCGTGCTCGCCGCAACGCTGCTGCGGTCGAACTGCCGCCATGCGACAAAGAGCGCCGCCGACATCAACACGAAGTAGCCGAGCAACAGGTGCCCGCTCCCATGCCGGCCCAGCACCAGACTGGCCGCGCCTGTCAGCGCCAGCAGCAGCGCCATCGTCCACGCCAGCCGCGATCGCGCCAGCAGCCCACCCGCCATGATCACCATGCCGCCGCCGATCAAAAGCGGAGGTAGTTGGGCGGGTGGCAGGTTGAAGTGGCCGTGCGTCATCGCCGTCAGGTACTTCCGCCACTCGCCCGCGAAGTTGAGGTGCAGCAGTAACCCGCCGCCAAAGGCCATCGCCAGCGCTAGGGGAACGTGCGGAAACCAAGCATCCCCGTGGACGAACGTGTACCAGCGGCGAAGGGCGGAGCGAAGTTGGGTGAGAGGGTGGATATGCACCATGGGTGCGTCATTGTGGCCGCCTTAACCTGGAGCTGGTCATCGGTTGTGAGCAGGCGCGCGACCAGCCCGAGTACCAGGAATACAAAAATGAAACAGGTGCCGTAGAACGTGTCCATCAGCTTGCCCAGCGAAAAGAGCGAGCCCACACCGTATTTGCCGATGGCGAACGCCATGGCGCCAAAAGCACCGATCGGTGCCACGCGCATGACGTAGCCGACGATGGTGAACAGCACATGCGAACTCTTTTCGATCATGTCAAACACCAGCGTGCCGCGGCCGCCGAAGCGGTGCAACGCGAACCCGAACAGCACCGCGATCAACAGCACCTGCAGGATCTCTCCTTTGGCGAAGGCATTGACCATCGTGTTGGGGATCACGTTGAGGAGAAAGTCAACCGTGCCGGTCATCTTGCCGGGCTGGTGTGTGCGCAATGTTGCTCCCCAAGCCTCCGTCTATACGCAGGAACCACATTCGCATCGGTTTTCGGTTGAACCGCGACGGTCAGGTTCTGGCCAGCCATGAATGGCGGCGTTTTGTCGCGTAGTCATGTCGTCGCACTCAGATGCAAGTCTGGGCAGAGGAGCTTGAGCACGGATATGCCTTGCGCCGCAGGGTGGCAAGTGCTACGGTGGGATTGGATTTCCGATGCGAACCCGGCGCCCGGTACCCTGACAGGGGCCACGGCCGGCACGCATTCGGTGCTCTGGGAGGTTTGCAATGCATATTTCAGAATCGCCCGGCCGTCCAGGTCTCAGGAGATGAACGTGCGTCGCGCTGTCTTCTTCAACATCTTCCAGATCGCCATGCCGGTCGGCGCGGTGACGTCGATCCTGCACCG
>JBBSUX010000095.1:0-11520 GCA_038234045.1 Burkholderiales bacterium | reverse complement strand
TCGGATCAGCTGGGGCGGCCAGTTCGAGAACCAGCAACGCGCCGCCGCCCGGCTCACCCTGGTGGTGCCGTTGGCGCTGGGCCTGATCTTCCTGATCCTGTTCTCGACCTTCGGTTCGGTGCGCCAGGCTTTACTGGTGCTGAGCAACATCCCGTTCGCGCTTGTCGGCGGCATCTTCGCGCTCTGGATAACGGGCGAGTACCTGTCGGTGCCGGCGTCGGTGGGTTTTATCGCGCTGCTCGGCATCGCGGTGCTCAACGGCGTGGTTTTGGTGAGCTATTTCAACCAGTTGCACGCCGAGGGCCTCAGCCTGTTGGACAGCGTGACGCAGGGTGCGCGACGACGCCTGCGACCCGTGCTGATGACCGCATCGATCACGGCCTTTGGCCTGATCCCGCTGTTGTTCGCTACCGGTCCTGGCTCGGAGATTCAGCGACCCCTGGCCATCGTCGTGATCGGCGGACTGATCACGGCCACCGCATTGACGCTAATTCTGCTGCCCATCCTGTATTTGCGTTTCGCGCACCCGCATGGAGGTTTGCGCGAAACCGGCCGCGTCACCCACACCTTGCAATCGGAGGCCGCTCATGGCTGATGACATGACACGTTGCTGCCTGACTCTCATCTGCCCCCCCTCGGTCGAAGAGAAGCTGCTCGACGCCCTGCTAGACAACGCGGGCAACGAAATCTTCACCAGTACGCCAACATACAGCCACGGCACCGCACAGGGACACCTCACTGCGGCAGAGCAGGTGATGGGCCGCAGCCGGGCGGTCCAGGTCAATGTTCTGTTGACCACCGAAGAACTAGATCGCCTGCGCGCCCTGCTGCGACGCGATTTCGCGGGCACCGGCTTGCGCTACTGGGCCTCGCCGGTCTCTTTCGAAGAGGAGTGCAGATGAAGCGCCTTGCTCTGGGTGTGCTGTACGTTGCGGCGATTAGCCAGCCGCTGTTGGCACAGGAGTTGCCGACGCCGAAGGACCTGCCGCCGACCGAACAGGCGGTGGCATGGATCGACAAGGACCCGGCCGTGGTCGAGGCGCGCAGCGCATTGGCCGCGGCCATCCATGCCGGCCAGGCGTTGACCGCAGGTTCGCACGAGTGGCTAGCCAGAGCCTCGACCCAGCGCCGTAGCTATCGTGATGGCGCAAGCGGCGTTGGCAGTTCACAGGAATGGTCCGCGCAACTCGAGCGCAGCATCCGGATTGGCGGAAAAGCGGAGCTGGACCGGCAATTGGGCGAGGTGGGGCTGGAGATCGCGCAGGCGCGCGTCGGTGAAGCCCGACACGAGACGGCCCGACTTTTGGCCGACCTGTGGCTGGGCTGGCTGGCGACCGGGCGCGCGCTGGAACTGCTGAAGGAACAACTCTCGTTCGCGGAGGCGAGCCTGTCAGCGGTCGAGAAGCGAAAGCGCGCCGGCGATGCGTCGGCGCTGGACCTGAGCATTGCGCAGACCGACCTGGCTGATGTGCAGCGGCAGTCCAGCATGGCGGCCTCAAACGCCGTCAAGGCGAGTGCCAAACTGCGGGCGCGCTTCCCCAGCGCGCCGCTCGGTTTACTGGCTCGTTCCGATCTGGCCGATCCGACCGATCCCTTCTGGAACGAAACGCAGTGGCGCGAACGCATCGTGGCCGAAGCCGATCCGTTGACGATCGCCGAAGGTCAGCTGCGCAAGGCGGAATTGAGCGCTGCCCGCGCAAAGGCCGATCGCATCCCCGATCCCACATTGGGCGTTTATGTCGCCTCTGAGGCGTTCCGCAGCGAGCGCATTGTCGGGGTAAGCATCAGCATCCCGCTGTCGGGTTCGTACCGCAAGGAGCGCATGCTGCAGTCGCTGCAAGAGGCGGATGCGGCGCGTGCTGCGATGGACCGCGAACTTCGCGACATCGATTCCGCTGTGGCCGAAACCTATGCCGATGCCATCGGCAGTACCGAGCGCTGGCGCATCGCTGAGCGCGGGGCCGCTGCGGCGGTAAACAGCGCAAGGCTGATGCAACGCGCCTACGCGCTCGGCGAAGCCGACCTGCAGTCACTGCTTTTGGTGCGGCGCCAGTCGCTGGATGCATCGCGAGCTGCAGTGGAAGCGCGTGCCGACGCGCTGCGATCGAACTACCGCCTGCTGATCGACGCACACCTGATATGGGATCTGACCCATAACTGAGCCTCAACACGAAGGAAGCCCAATGAACATCGAACCCATCGCAACGGTCGCCCCCATCGGCTTCGCCGCGAGCCTGCGGACGCTGATGACTCGCGCCCGCTGGATCGAGGTTGCGCGCATCGGATTGACCGGCTTGATCGCGTTGCTGTACTGGCAACAGAAGGTTCCCATCGAGTGGCTCTGGGCGGCAGTCGCGATCGGGCTTTACCCACTCGTCAAGACAGGCTTGATGGACTTGATTCACGAGCGCAAGATCGGCACCGAGATATTCGTCACCATTGCGACGCTGGTCGCCATGTTCGGCGGAGAAACCGTGGCGGGCGCAGTTCTGATGGTGATCATCCTGATCGCCGAGTTCATCGCCGAGCTGAACACGGACCGAGCCCGCGCATCGATCAAGGCACTGATCGGGTCAGTGCCGCAAGTAGCGATGGTGCGCAGCGCGACCGGCGAGCGCAGCGTCCCCATTGCAGACGTGAAGGTCAATGACATCGTGCTCGCCAGGGCCGGAGAAAAGATCCCGGTGGACGGGCGGGTCGTCAGCGCCCAGGCGTCGGTCAACGAGGCCGATCACTGCACGGCGTGATTGGCGTTTGCCTCACCTAGGGCAACGCTGCTCCCCCGCAGCGCTCCTGCGACAATCGCCGCGCCATGAACAACGCCTACATCCTGACCCTTTCCTGCGCCGACAAGCCCGGCATCGTGCACGCTGTTTCCGGATTTCTGCTGGAACGCGGCGGCAACATCGAGGACGCCGCCCAGTACAGCGACCGCGCCACCGGACTTTTCTTCATGCGCGTGCAGTTCACCTGCGCGCAGGACGAGGCCACGCTGCAAAGCGAAACCGGCGCGTTCTCTGCCACACACCAGATGACTTCCAGCCTGCACCTGCAGGCGACACCCATGCCGACCGTGTTGATGGTGAGCCGCGAAGGCCATTGCCTGAATGATCTGCTGTTTCGCTGGAAGACCGGCCTGCTGCCCATCGACATTCGCGCCATCATCAGCAACCACCGCGATTTCTATCAGCTGGCGGCCAGCTACAACGTACCTTTTCATCACATCGCCGTGACAGCGGCGACCAAGCCGCAAGCCGAAGCGAAGCAGTTCGAAATCATCGAAGCCGAAGGCGCCGAGCTGGTGGTGTTGGCGCGCTACATGCAAGTGCTCACTGACGATCTTTGCCGCAAGCTGCAAGGTCGCGCCATCAATATCCACCACAGCTTCCTGCCCAGCTTCAAGGGAGCCAAGCCCTACTACCAAGCGCACGAGCGTGGCGTGAAACTGATCGGCGCCACTGCCCACTACGTGACTGCCGATCTCGACGAAGGCCCGATCGTTGAGCAGGATGTCGCCCGCGTGGACCACAGCAAGACGGTGGAAGACCTCACCGCCATGGGCCGCGACACGGAAAGCCAGGTGCTGGCCCGCGCCGTGAAGTGGCATAGCGAGCGGCGGGTGCTGCTGAACGGGCACAAGACGGTGATCTTCCGGTGAACAACGTCGCTGCAAACTAGGCCGCGATGAACTCCCGCCTGCCGCCGATCCAGTGCCTTCTTACCTTTGAGGCATTGGCACGACTGCGCAGCGTAACGCTGGCGGCTGAGGAGCTTTTCGTCACGCCGAGCGCGGTCAGCCATCGGGTGCGGCAGCTTGAGCAGATTCTCAGCACCAAGCTGTTCGGCCGCGCTGATTTCTCGCTCACCACCGACGGCAGCGAATACCTCGCGCATGTGCGCGAAGGGCTCACCATCCTTTCGCGCTTTCCCAGCACGCAGGCGGCAGCAGGTCGCAAGAAGCTGCGTGTAGCAGTCACACCCACCTTCTCGCGCTCCATCCTCATTCCACGTTTGCGCCAGTTCATCGAGGCGTATCCGGAAATCGACCTGACGCTGCAGGTGTCGATCCCGCTGCTCGACGTGGTGGCTGAGGATGCCGACCTCACCATCCGCTTCGGCACCGGCCGCTATGCCGACGTCGAATACACCTGCCTGATGACCGACGAAGTGACTCCCCTCGCTTCCCCGCTATACCTGCGCGAACACGGCCCGTTCGATACGGTGGAAGAGCTGATGGCAGCAAAACTGATCCGCAGCCCGCTCGAGCCCTGGCGCACCTGGTTCCTGGCGCATGGCGCAGGCGCTGCGGCGCCCGATCCGGCCGAAGGCTCATCCTTCAATGACATCGGCCTGATGTGCGACGCCGCCGCGCAAGGCCTGGGTATTGCGCTGGTGCGCCTGAAGCTGGGTGCGCCGTGGCTGGAGAACGGAACACTCGAGCGCATTTCCGAGCGCAACGTGCCGAGCCCGCATGCGCACTACCTCTGCTGGCGCACCGGCGCGATGGACCGTTGGGAGTGTGCTGCCTTTGCCGAGTGGTTGAAGAAGAGCTTGGCCTAAGCCGGCTGAGACAGCATGACCAGCATGCGCTCCAAAAATCTATTTCGATAGCTAGTACCGCTCTCCCCTAAAGGTTTTTAGGCATTATTCATGCCTAACTTTGAAAAGCTCGCTTATCCGTTCACTCCGTCTTCGGCCCGGTCCACACCGTCTTGGTGTTGGTGAATTCATGCAGACCCCACATCCCCAGCTCGCGTCCATAGCCTGACTGCTTGACGCCGCCGAACGGCAGCCGCGCGTCGGAGGCGACCATGCCGTTGACGAAGACCGCGCCGGCTTCGATCTGGCGCGAGAGCGCGCGGCCCTTGTCGGCATCGCCCGTCCAGAGCGACGCGCCCAAGCCGAAATCGGTGTTGTTCGCTACGGCAACGGCATCATCTGCGCTGCGCACGCGCAGGATGGCAGCGGCGGGGCCGAAGGTTTCTTCGCGCGCAGCAGTCATGCCGGGGGCGACACGGTCCAGCACGGTGGCCTCATAGAAATTCCCCTTGCCGGGCAGCACGTGGCCGCCCATACGCAGGATGGCGCCTTCCTTCAACGTCGCCTGCACCTGTTTGTCGAGGTCGTCGCGCAGATCCGGCCGCGCGAGCGGGCCGAGCCCTGTCTTCTCGTCCATCGGGTCGCCCACCACCAGCGCCTTGGCGCCGGCACAAAAGGCCTCGGCAAAACGATCGGCCACCGCTTCCTCGACGATGAAGCGCTTGGCCGCAATGCAGCTCTGGCCGTTATTCTGAAAGCGCGCTGTGACCGCGACCTTGGCAGCCTGCTCCACATCGGCATCGGCCAGCACGATGAACGCATCTGAGCCGCCCAGCTCCAGCACCTGCTTTTTCAGCGCATGCGCAGCCTGCGACGCGAGCTTGCGACCGACCGGCGTCGAGCCGGTAAAGGTTACGCAGGCAATGCGCCGATCGTTCACCAGCGCCTCGACCGCGCTGCCATCCACCAGCAGCACGGTGAAAAGGCCCTTGGGCGCACCCGCTTCGCGGAAGAGCTCGCCCATCGCCTGCGCGCATTGCGGCACGTTACCGGCGTGCTTGAGCACCACCGCATTGCCGGCCGAAATCGCAGGCGCGGCAGCGCGCATCGCCTGCCAGAACGGGTAGTTCCACGGCATCACTGCCAATAGCAAGCCGAGCGGGTCATGCACCACGCGACTGTCGCTGGCGTTGCTGGGCACCACTACGTCGTCGAGCAAGCTCACGGCGTTGTTGGCGTAGTAATCGCAGGTGACGGCGCATTTCTCGATTTCGGCCCGGCCCTGCGCGAGCGGTTTGCCCATTTCGCGCGTCATCAGCGGTGCCCAGTCGTCCACCCGTTTGCGCAGCACTTCGGCCAGCTTGCCCAGCAGCGGCATGCGGTCCGCCACAGATTTGGCGCGCCAGAGCTTTTGAGCATCTTCAGCTGCCCGCAGCGCAGCCTCGATCTGCGGAGCGGTCGGCGGCGCGAAGGAGCCAAAGGTTTCACCGGTGGCGGGGTTGATCGAATGTTGCATGGAGCGATCCTTTCGTAGTTGTTGCCGTGTTGCCGAGTCTTGGAGTTCGATACATCCAGCTTGCCACCCGACCCAGCAGGCGTCTGTCAGTCAGCGCCGGCCTGCATTGACCGGCTTTCCATTTCTTGGGATTTCCTCGTCACGGCAGGTGCCTTGGGCGAGTTCGCGCTGCAAACTTCACGCGCTGCCACCAGAGATTTCAAACCGGCCTTGGCTGGCAAGCCGTACAGTGGCGGGATGAACGCCATCCTGAAAGAACCCGTGCTGCTCGAAACCTCACCCGAGGTAGAAATGCTTCCGAATAGAGAGCGGCAAGCGCAGGTGGTGAAAGCGCTTGAGGCTGTTTTGCCATCACACTCCATACTGTGGAGCATCGAGGCGACGGTGCCGTACGAGTGCGACGGGCTCACCGCTTACCGGCAGCGCCCGCTGGCTGTGGCCCTACCCGAGAACGAAATGCAGGTCCAAGCGGTGCTCAAGGCCTGCCACGCCCTGCGTGTGCCGGTCGTGGCGCGCGGCGCTGGCACGGGCTTGTCGGGCGGCGCCATGCCGCATGGGCAGGGCGTGACGCTGTCGCTGGCGCGCTTCAACCGCATCCTCAACATCGACACCCTGGCGCGCACGGCCACGGTGCAATGCGGCGTGCGCAACCTGGCGATCAGCGAGGCGGCGGCTCCGCACGGGCTTTATTACGCGCCCGATCCCTCCAGCCAGATTGCTTGCACCATCGGCGGCAACGTGGCCGAGAACTCCGGCGGCGTTCACTGCCTCAAATACGGGCTCACGCTGCACAACGTGCTGCGGGTGCGCGGCTTCATGGCCGACGGTGAGCCGGTGGAGTTCGGTAGCGAGGCGCTCGATGTGCCCGGCCTCGATCTGCTGGCTGTGCTCATCGGCAGCGAAGGTATGCTGGCAGTGACCACCGAAGTGACGGTGCGCCTGATTCCCAAGCCGCAACTTGCGCGCTGCATCATGGCGAGCTTCGATGATCTGCGGCACGCCGGGGATACCGTGGCAGCGGTGATTGCCGCCGGCATCATCCCGGCGGGGCTTGAGATGATGGACAAGCCGATGACCGCTGCGGTGGAAGATTTCGTCCACGCCGGCTATGACTTGAACGCCGCCGCCATCTTGCTGTGCGAATCCGACGGCACACCCGAAGAGGTGGAGGAAGAAATCGGCCGCATGTCGGAGGTATTGCGCGACAACGGCGCGACAGCCATCACGGTGAGCGCCAACGAAACCGAGCGCCTGCGCTTCTGGAGCGGCCGCAAAAACGCGTTTCCCGCTAGCGGCCGCATAAGCCCCGACTACATGTGCATGGATTCGACCATCCCCAGAAAGCGCGTAGCCGACATCCTGCTGGCGATCCAGGAGATGGAGAAAAAGTACCAGCTGCGTTGCGCCAACGTGTTCCATGCCGGCGACGGCAATCTGCATCCGCTGATCTTGTTCGATGCAAACGACCCCGACCAGCTGCACCGCTGCGAGCTCTTTGGCGCCGATATTCTGGAAACCAGCGTGGCGATGGGCGGCACTGTGACCGGCGAACACGGTGTGGGTGTGGAGAAGCTCAACAGCATGTGCGTGCAGTTTTCGCCCGAGGAGCGCGAGCAAATGTTTGGCGTCAAGCGTGCCTTCGACCCTGAGGGTTTGCTGAACCCCGGCAAGGTGATCCCGACGCTGAACCGCTGCGCCGAGTACGGAAAGATGCTGGTGCGCGGCGGCCAGATCAGCCACCCGGATCTGCCGCGCTTCTGATGTCGATGCGCGCAACATCGCCGCGACGCCCGACATCCTGCCAATGAACGCGCTGCGCGGTGTCGCCTGGCTGCTGGTGTTTCAGTCGATCGGCGAACTGATTTCCAAAGGCCTTTCGCTGCCGGTACCGGGCCCGGTGGTTGGCATGCTGCTGCTGTTTGTCGGGCTATTTCATCCCGCCGTGCGCACAGCGGTGGCAGGCGCAGCGGATTTTTTGTTGGCACATCTCTCGCTGCTCTTCGTGCCGGTGGGCGTTGGCGTGATGACGCATCTGGACTTGCTTGAGCACTTCGGCCTGCGCATCCTGCTGGTGATCGTGCTCTCGACCTGGGCGGGCCTGGCGGTGACGGCCTGGCTGCTGCATCTGATGCGCGATCCGCCGGGGATCAACGCACAGGCGCAGGACGCATCGGTGGAACATCGCATCGCCGACGGAGGCACGGCCGATGCCTGATTTCGTTCAGCTCTGGGTCTATCTCTCTTCGTCGCCACTGTTCGGGCTGACAGCCACGCTGGTGGTGTACCTGCTGGCGCAGGCACTGTATGCGCGGCTCGATCAAGCGCCCTGGGCCAATCCGGTGCTGTGGAGCATCGTGGCACTGGCGGGAGGATTGTTGGCTACGCATGTGAGCTACCCAGCCTACTTTGCCGGCGCCCAGTTCATCCACTTTTTACTGGGGCCGGCGGTGGTGGCCCTGGCTTGGCCGATGTGGCAACGCCGCGCGGCACTGAAGGCGCGCTGGCGGCGGCTGTTGCTGGCAGCGCTGGCGGGAGGCGCGGTCAGCAGTGCCAGCGCCGCCGCGCTCGCCTGGGCTTTCGGTGTGCCGCATGAGGTGCTGCTGTCGCTAGTGCCCAAATCCGTTACCGCGCCGGTCGCAATGGGTATCGCCCAGGCGATCGGCGGGGTGCCGGCGCTGGCGGCGGTGTTCGCAGTACTGACGGGCCTGGTGGGCGCGCTCAGCGGCAAGTACCTGTTTGCGCTAATCCGGATTCCGGCTGCAGGCGAAGGCTGGATGGCCCGTGGCTTTTCGCTCGGCACTGCCGCGCACGGTATCGGCGCGGCGCGGTCGCTGCAGGTCAATGCTGAAGCCGGTGCCTATGCAGGCCTGGCGCTCGGCTTGCAAGTGGTGTTGGCATCGATGCTGATGCCGCTGGTGTTCAAGCTTCTGGGCTAAACGCCTCGACGCACGGCGGCGCACCGGCCGCGCTCAGGTGCTGAACATCACATGCGGGTGCGGCTGCAGTTTGCCGGGCTGCGGCTCTTGTCGCGGGTTCCCGTCGGGTGGCGAAGCTGACGGGCTGGCCTGCGCCGGCGCACTGCGTCCGATCTGCGGAGCACTGATATTCGCCGCATCATCGGCTGGGCTTGTGAGCGAAGGGCCCGATGTAGACGGCGTGGTGCTGGAACCGGGCGATGCTCCCGACGCGCTGGCGCCGGGCGGACTTGCCGCATCTGGTGCGCCGACCGGGGCCGCAGGCAAAACCAGCGGCTGCGCGTCGGGCAGCGGCGTAGCTTCTGACATCGGCTGACGCAACACCGGCGAAGTGATCACGGGCGCCGGGTCACCTTTCGCGGAGGTGGCACTAGGCGCGGTGCCCTCGGCTCCCTGCTTAATAGAATCGTTGAGGAACCGGCCCATCAGCTCGTAGAAGCGTTCGTAGAAATGCTCGTCCGTCAAGGTCTGGCTGGCGATCTTGACCATGGCATCGTCGCTGGAAGAAAACGGCAGCGAAAGTGACCCCAGTACGCCCACGCCAACGCTGGCGGAGTTATTGACCTTCTTCAGCCCGAAGCGATCCTGTACCGCAGTCACGAACACGATGGCGCTGTGCGGACCGGGTGCCGGGCCGGGATGCTCGCGTGCGCAGACCACCCGAAAGTCCACTTCCAGATGCGTTTCGGGCTCGGGCTGGAAGCTCTTGCGTCCGTTCACCGAATCCACTCCCGCTGTGCTGATCTGATAGCCCTGGCTCAGCAGCGCACGGCGCGCGGCTTCGCAGGCCTCAGCTTCTGACACCGGAAAGCTGCGGGAATGCGTGGTGGTGGAGTCGAAATCTTCGGGCTCGTACGGACCCTTGTGCTGGCTGCTGGTTCCCGCGCAGCCCGCCAGCAAGAGCGGCAAGGCGAGCCAGAGCAGCGCCCGCGCGATGGTCGGTCGGGCCGCGTCAGGCAGGCTGCGCATGCGGCCGCGCCGCTGGGCCAAACGGATGGAAAGTGTTTCGTACGGGTGCCGAATCATTGATGGGAAAGTCCGGAAGGGTCGAAACGGTAAAAACAATGGAAAAGAGACGAAGTGGGCATCCGCCAAGCATATGAAACCCGGAACGCGCAGGGACATTGAGTGGTCGACCGGATGGGCGGTTCCGAAGTGCCTCTTCTTTCGAGGTTGATGGACTCTGGCGGGCGGATCACCGTTTTCGACACATCGGCGACTCAGTGGTTCCAGCGGCTGTTCAGCGCCATTGATGCTACGCTATAAATAGCTAGCGGCGCATGTATTTTAATCTTTAGAGCCCGATTTCATTCATATTTTTTGCGTGCTCCGAAGATCGCAGTTCCCACGCGCACCAGTGTGCTGCCTGCCTCAACGGCGGCTTCCAGGTCGGCCGACATGCCCATGCTCAGGGTATCGAGCGCCAAGCCCTCATCCCGCACCAGCGCATCGAACAGCGCCCGCGCTTCGCGGTGCACACGCAGCTGCGCAGCATGATCCGCTTGGGGCTCGGGAATGGTCATGAGCCCACGCAGGCGAATACGCGGCAGCGCAGCCACCGCCATTGCCAGTGCAGGCAGATCGGCAGGAGCGATGCCCGACTTGTTGGCGCCGCCGTCAATATCGACCTGCAGGCAGATATTGAGCGGGGCAAGATGCGCCGGGCGCTGTTCGGATAGCCGCTCGGCGATCTTCATGCGGTCGACCGACTGCACCCAGTCGAAGTGCGCCGCCGCGAGCCGCGTCTTGTTGGACTGGATAGGGCCGATGCAGTGCCACACCGCCTCCGGTTGGCCGGTCGGGTGCGACGCCTTGCCGCCTTGGCTCAGCGCCTCGATCTTGCCAACGCCCTCCTGCAGATAGTTTTCGCCGAACGACAACTGTCCGGCGGCGATGGCCTCCCGCACCCCGTCTGCATCCACTGTCTTGGTCACCGCCAGCAGCTGAACCGACCCCGCTGGCCGCCTGGCGGCCGCGCAGGCAGTGTCTATCCGGCAACGCACCGCTTGGAGACGGTTATCAATCGTGGTCATAATCATCCGAGCGTAACAAATTCGCCCCTTCAAGGACTTCCGTGGACATCACCCAACTGCTCGCGTTCAGCGTCAAAAACAAGGCGTCTGACCTGCATCTGTCGGCCGAGCTGCCTCCGATGATCCGCGTGCACGGTGACGTGCGTCGTATCAACGTGGACGCGCTCGATCACAAGACCGTGCACGCCATGGTGTACGACATCATGAACGACGCGCAGCGAAAGCACTATGAGGAGTTTTTGGAGATCGACTTCTCTTTCGAGATCGAAGGCCTGGCCCGCTTCCGGGTCAACGCGTTCAACCAGAACCGCGGAGCCGGCGCGGTCTTCCGGACCATTCCGTCGAAGATCCTCACGCTCGAAGAGCTGAATGCGCCAAAGATCTTTGCCGAACTCGCCATGAAACCGCGCGGCATGGTCCTGGTCACCGGGCCAACCGGCTCGGGCAAATCGACCAC
>JBBSUX010000094.1:0-11596 GCA_038234045.1 Burkholderiales bacterium | reverse complement strand
GCAATCGCCCACGCCGCCGCACAATCCCGCGTGTCCGCATCCGGCACATCTGATGCGATGAGCCCAGCTCGCGCCACTCGCTTGGCCGACTTGCCGGACGCCGAAATCCTCTGCTCCCAGCTGGCGGAAGGCGTTCGTCGTTTGCTTACTCCGCAGACGCGTCTGGTGGGCATTGCATCGGGCGGCGTCTGGCTGGCTGAACGATTGCAGGCAAAGCTTGGCCTCGAAGGCGCGGCGGCCATTCTTTCATCGGCCATGCATCGTGACGATTTTGCGCAGCGGGGCATGGCCGCGAGTAGCCAGAGCACCACCTTGCCATTCGAAGTGGATGGCGCCGACGTGATCCTGCTCGACGATGTGCTCTATACCGGGCGCACCATCAGGGCGGTGCTGAACGAGCTATTCGACTACGGCCGGCCGGCCAGCGTGAAACTGGCGGTGCTTGTCGATCGGGCCGGCCGGGAGTTACCGGTTCAAGCGGACTTTGCAGCGGCCCAGGCAGACTTTCCTGCAGATCAGCAATTGGCACTGGCGCAGGATGCAGAGGGTCGCCTGAGTCTGCATGTCGAGGCGGTGGAATCCAAGTCGACCGTATGACCAATTGGCCACTGATTACCTGAGATCCCGCTACCCTTGCAACTGCCGCACCTCGCCCCGCTCTGTTTCGTTCGCTCCGCACTTTCCCCTCCGTCATGACGTCTGCCCGCAATCCCCAGCTCAACCGTCACGGAGAGTTGACGCACCTGCTTTCGATCGAAGGCCTGCCCCGCGCCACCATCACGCAGATTCTGGACACCGCAGCCAACTTTGTCAGCGTCAGCGATAGGGAAGTCAAGAAGGTTCCCCTGCTGCGCGGCAAGAGCTTGTTCAACCTCTTTTTTGAAAACAGCACGCGCACCCGTACGACTTTCGAGATTGCCGCCAAGCGGCTATCGGCCGACGTCATCAATCTCGACATTGCCCGCAGTTCGGCCAGCAAGGGAGAGTCGCTGCTCGACACCATCGCAAACCTTTCGGCGATGGCCGCCGACCTGTTCGTGGTGCGGCATAGCGAATCGGGCGCGCCGTATTTGATCGCGCAGCATGTGGCGCCGCATGTGCATGTGATCAATGCGGGTGATGGCCGGCATTCGCATCCCACCCAAGGGCTGCTGGACATGTACACCATCCGTCACTACAAGAAGGATTTCAGCAACCTGACGGTGGCCATCGTCGGCGACGTGCTGCATTCACGGGTGGCGCGCTCGGACATCCACGGACTTACCACGCTAGGGTGTGCCGAGGTGCGCGTAGTGGGACCGCGCACTCTGGTTCCGGACGATCTTTCGCAGATGGGCGTGCGCGTGTTTCACAACCTGGAGGAGGGCATCCGCGGTTGCGACGTCATCATCATGCTGCGTTTGCAAAATGAGCGGATGAGCGGTGCGTTGCTGCCGTCGAGCCAGGAATATTTCAAGAGCTTCGGTCTCACGCCCGAGAAGCTGCGCCATGCCAAGCCCGACGCCATCGTGATGCATCCCGGGCCGATCAACCGCGGGGTCGAAATCGATTCGGCGGTGGTCGATGGGGCGCAGAGCGTGATCCTGCCGCAAGTGACTTTCGGGATCGCGGTACGGATGGCGGTGATGTCAATCGTCGCGGGGAACTAGGTCCGCCCCAGTCTTCGCGCACTGCGTGTCGCTTCGCCAACGCCCTCGCGGGGGCAACGCTGGCGGACTGGCGGAGCCAGATCCACGGCGTTCTGGAGGGGCCGGCGCCTGGCGAGTGAGGCCGAGGCTCGCTACGCACCGCCGGAGCGGTTCCCAAGATTTCGGTTTTCCAGCGAACGCCATCCATCTTCGCACTCTACTTTGTGTAGCTAGTACCGCCCTAAGAATATGGACTTACGTCATAATTCATTGACTAAAAGAAGCATGTCTGAAGCGGTGTTGACACAGCAAGATTTTCGTTGCCGCAAGCGATCCAGGGCAAAAGGCTGCGGTAGCCAGCATTGGCAGCGACTCAGCTTCATTGGCGTGCGTGCTCAGGGGATCAGCACGATCTTCGCAGCGGCAGAGCGGCCGGCGTCAAGATCCTCGAAAGCGCGGGGGCCATCCGACAAGGCGCGCCGCTCGACCCATTGCAAGTCGCCAAACGCTCCGCCGTGCAGGGCAGCTACTGTGGCACGAAGGTCGGCCGTGGTGTAGGTATAGGTCCCAAGCAGGGTGATCTCTGCCAGCGTGAGCTTGCGCATGTCGATTTCGCTGGCCCAATCCTGAAGCCCGACATGCATCACGACGCCCCCGGGTTTGACTGAAGCCAGCGCCTGCTGCCGGGTGATCTTTGCACCGACCGCATCGAAGATGTAGTCGAAAGAGTTTTCGGCTGGCGCCGCAGCGACCGGATCAAGCGTGTCACAGCCCACGTGTCGCGTGACAGCGGACCGACGCAGGCTATTCGGCTCGCTCAACGTAAGCCGCGTGACTCCTAAATGCTTCAGCAGCAAGGCAGCCAGCATGCCGATTGCGCCCCCGCCAATTACTAATGCGGAGCATTCATGGATTGGTCGCGCGAGCGCTCGCAGCGAGAGGTTGACAGCGTGCCATGCAGTTGCAGCCGGCTCGGTCAGCGACGCAGCGACATCGCTCATGTCCTGCGGAATGGCGACCAATGACGCAGCCGGAATGCTCATAAATTCCGCGTACGCTCCAGGTCGGGTCATGCCGACCATGGTGCGATTCGAGCAGAGATTGTTGCGGCCCTGCACGCAGTAATCGCAAACGCCGCAGGTGATGAGCGGGTTGCCTGTGTAACGCGTGCCTGTGTCGAAGCGGTCAGTCGCCGATTCCGCGATTGTTCCGACGAACTCGTGACCCAAAACGAGGCCTGGTTTGCGCCTCGGATCGTGTCCGTGCCACGCATGCATGTCCGATCCGCAAATTCCTACCGCGTCGATCTTCAGCACCACTTCGCCCGGTACCAATTCCGGGCGAGGGCACTCCTGCAATTTCAATTCACGAGGTTGGGTGTAGACCAGTGCTTTCATGAGACTCGCTCCCTATCGAAAAACTTCAACGTGCAGTGAAACCGCCATCGACCATGAGCGTTTGGCCGGTGATGTAGCTGCTTGCGTCGCTTGCCAGAAAAACCGTCGCGCCGTAGAGGTCAGCCAGCTCGCCGTTACGACCGATACAGGTTTGCGCGGCATTACGCTGTGCAAGCTCGGGGTTCTCGAACATTGCCGCAGTCAGAGCAGTCGGGAAAAATCCAGGTCCGATCGCGTTACAGGTGATGCCAAAGCGCGACCATTCCTGTGCAATCGCCCGGGTAAGTTGCACGACACCGCCCTTGCCAGCGCCATACGGGGCACTGTTGGTGAAAGCGCGCATGCTCTGCAGCGACGCGATGTTGATGATGCGGCCCCAACCGCGCTGGCGCATCCCGGGTGCGAGCGCCTGCGTCATGAAAAAGGGTGCAGCCAGATGCAGGTTGATCTGGGTTTGCCAGCTTTCTGACGTTACCTCTTCGAATGGCTCACGCAGGTTTACGCCTGCGGCGTTGATGACGATGTCGACACCATCGAGCGTCGCCTCGGCACGGCGGGCGGCGTCACATACGCCAGACAGATCGGCAAGGTTGGCCACCACAGCCGAGGCGGCGATACCGTCAGACGACAGGCGGTCTACCGCTGCGTCCAGTTCTCGCTGCCTGCGGGCAAGCAGCAGTACCTGGGCACCTGCCATGCCAAGTGCACGCGCCATGGCTTCACCAATCCCGGAATTGCCACCCGTTACTACAGCCCGTCTACCGCCCAGGTCGAAGAGGTTTGCGATGCTCATGCTTCTACCGGACACCCTAGTTCGAATTTCTCCCCGGGGAAATACTTCGCGAGTCGATCGTCGGCAGTACGCGCGTGCCCTTCCATGCCTTCAAGGCGAGAAATACGCGCTGTCACGCCACCGATCTCGCGTGCGGCCTCCCGGTTCATGCGCTGCCAAGTCAGTGTTTTCATGAACTTGTGAACCGAGAGCCCTCCCGAATAGCGTGCTGCGCCTTTGGTGGGCAGCACGTGATTCGGTCCGCTCGTCTTGTCGCCAAAGGCGACGGTCGTCTCTTCGCCCAGAAAGAGCGATCCGTAGCAGGTCAGCGATGCGAGCCACCAATCAAGGTCGGTGCAATGCACCTCGAGATGTTCCGGCGCATAACGATCGGAGATATCCACCATCTCCTCGCGTGTGTCGCAAAGGACGGCTTCGCCGTAGTCGCGCCATGCGGCGCCGGCGGCGTCACGCGCTGTGGGGGGCAGCGCGTCGATCAGGATGGGCACCTGGCGCATCACTTCTTCCGCCAGTTTTCTCGACGTGGTGAACAGCCATGCCGGTGATTCGTGGCCATGCTCCGCTTGGCCCACGAGATCACTTGCGACGATCGCTGCATCCGCAGTGTCATCGGCGATCACCGCGACCTCGGAAGGTCCAGCGAAAACGTCGATACCTACTTTGCCGAAAAGCGTGCGCTTTGCTTCGGCAACGAACTTGTTGCCGGGTCCGACGATCACGTCAGCTGGTTTGCCCGTGAAGAGGCCGTAGGCCATGGTCGCGATGGCCTGGACGCCGCCGAGCGTCATGATCACATCGGCACCGGCCCGGTCGAACGCATACATCAGATACGGGTGCATCGGACCGCCGCGAAACGGTCCGGAGCACGCGACGATGGTTTTGACGCCCGCCGCCTTGGCGGTACAGACGCCCATGTAGGCCGAAGCGATATGGGCGTAACGACCGGCGGGTGCGTAGCAGCCTGCGACGTTCACAGGCAGCACCCGCTGGCCAGCAGTAACTCCGGGGTGCAGATCTACCGAGAAGTCGCTCAGCGATTCCCGCTGCGCATTGGCGAAGTCTGCAACTTGCCGGATCGCGAAGTCGATATCCCGCCGCGCTTCGGATGGAACTTCCGCGGATCGGCTCTCAATCTCAGCGCGGGACATGACGATCTCGCCGTCCCAAGCGTCGAGCTTTTTCGCGTAAGCACGCACCGCCTGTTCGCCGTGGGCACCGATTTTTGCAAGCATTTCGGTGACGACTTTCTGTGCAGTGGCTGTTTCGGTTTCGGGACTTTTTTCCGCTTTTTTAAGATAGGTAATGGTCATTGAAGACTCCGTGCAGGGCCGATCGCAGCCAACAGCCGTCCCTGCCCGCGTCGCGGCGGGCATGTGATGGCTGCAGGCGGCGGTTGGCGCCCCGGGTTGGGCCGGTGTCCGGGGCGCGCTAATCGAACGATCAGTTCGTGTTGTTGGCGAAAGCGCGCAGCTTGGGGTCAGCCATCACGCGCTTCATATAGTCATCTTTGATGTAGTCCGAAGATTCAGGCACCTTCTGGATGGCGCCCGTGCCTTTCATGAATTTGGCGATATTGCCGAACCACTCGTCAACCTTCGACGCACCCTTGCTGCTATCCATGATGGCGAGCTGCTGTTCAAGATCGAAGGTAGGGCGCTTGGCAAATTCCTTCTCCTGGGACGCATCACTGATGCTCACGCCGCCTTTTTTATAGAAGGCCCGCATCATCTTCAGCGCCTCAGGCTTGTGAGCATTCATCCAGGACCAGCTGCGAAGATAAATGGCGAGAAACTTCGCAACGTCTTCAGGATGTTCCTTTGCATATTCACTGCGGGCGATCAGCGCGCCGGGCACGCTCGCACCGCTGTCCTTGCCGGAACAGAGCTGCACAGCGCCTACCTTTTCTTCAACTGAATAGTCGTTCGGTGCCCAGAGGCCGGCCAGATCTGCACTACCTGACGAGAGCGCAGAGATGATTTCCGCCTGGCCCATGTTCTTGATCGTGACGTCGGACTTCGTCAGTCCGAACTTTTTCAGGCAGGACTGAACGGCATAGTCACCCGTGGAATTGCCGGTCAGAAGAATCGTCTGCCCTTTCATGGAAGCAGGATCCTTCTGGTATTTCGCGGCTGCGTCCTTGCTGACCATCAGTACGTTGGCGTCAGATTCGTCGTTGGTGACGCCGATCGTTTCGACGCCGAAGCGGACGAAGCCCAATACAGCCGGTACCGACCCCGTTCCACCGACGTCCCACGACTTGGCCGCTGCTGCAGCCATTTGCGGAACACCTGCGGGAAAGACGCTGAAGTCGGGTTTGAGTCCGAGCTCTGCCCACCAGCCTTTTTCTGTCGCCACGTAGAACGGTAAGGACCAGTACAACGCGGGCTGATAGCTCACCTTGATTTCCGTCAATGGTGTCTGGGCGTGGACCTGCATGCCGAAAGTAGTGCTGGCGACGAGGGCAGCGAGAAGGGTGCGTCGGACGGTGCAGTATTGGCTCTTCATGGAGGCTCCTTTGGGTGGGCGAACAAGGCTACGGATCAAAATCAGTGCGGGGTCCCGATTTGCTGCTCACGCAGCAATTTCCAGATATGGGTGCGCATATGGACGAACGAAGGTTGGTCCATCACGTCCTCAATGCGCTTCAGGGAATCCCAGTCTTCAGCATCGCGCACGGTTTTCACGTCAACGATTTCGCGGATTTTTCCGGGGCGTGCCGACATCACCACTACCCGGTCGGCCAAATACACAGCTTCTTCCACGGCATGGGTGATGAACAGGACGGTGCGGGGGTTCTTCCGGGCCAGTCGCACCAGCTCCTCCTGCATGACGACGCGCGTTTGCGCGTCGAGTGCACCGAACGGCTCGTCCATCAGCAAAACCTTTGGGTCCAGGACATAGGCGCGTGCAATCGCCACCCGTTGCTGCATGCCGCCGGAGAGCTGATGCGGATAGGCCTTTTCGTATCCTTTGAGCCCCATCAGGTCGATGTGCTGCTCGATCCGTTTCTTGCGTTCGTGGGCAGGAACCGACAGTGAATGAAGGCCAAACTCGATGTTGTCCCAGACCGTCTTCCACGGAAACAGCGCGAACTGCTGGAACACCACAGCCCGGTCCGGTCCGGGGCGTGTCACGGTAACGCCGTCGACCCTCACTTCGCCGCCGGTTGGATGCTCAAGTCCGGCTGCCATGCGCATGCAGGTTGTCTTGCCGCAGCCCGATGGGCCAACGATCGCGACGAACTCCCGGTCAGCTACCTCGAGGTTGACGCCCTCGAGCGCTACGAAAGCTTTGCCGCCTTGATGAAAAGTCCGCTCAACGTTCGAGAACTCGATGTTTGCCATGATCCTCCTCGTGGTTTTTCTGGAGCTCAGAGCCCTCTTCGGGTCTCGATTGCTTGCTGCAATTTACGCAGCATGATGTCAATGATCAAACCGACGATTCCGATGGCGATCATTCCGCTCATGACCGTCGAGGTCGAGAGGCTGGCCTGTCCCTTGACCATGAGGTAGCCGACGCCGCTGGATGCGACGATGAGCTCGGCGCCGACCAGCGATTGCCAGCCCAGGCCCGCCGATACCCGCAGCCCGGAAACGATCGACGGCACGGCTGCCGGTAGCAACACCTGTGTGATTCCTCTCCACGCACTCGCGCCCAGCATTCGCGACGCTTCGATGTATCTGATATCGACGTACTTGGCTCCGCGGTAGGTGTTGATCAGGACCGGCGGGAAGGCGCCGGTGAAGATGATCAGCACCGGCCCACCAATGCCGGTGCCAAACCAGAGTGCCGCGAACGGAACCCAGGCGATCGGCGCGACGAACCGAACGGCTTCGAACACGGGCGTCACGACACGGTCAATGATCCTGAACCAAGCCATCAGCAAACCGAGCGGGATGCCGACCACTACGGCAAGACCGAACCCCATCAGGAAGCGCTGCAAGCTGGACAGCAAATGGCGCTGCAACGTGTAGCCGGCGAATGACTCGTGCGTGAGTTGCACCAGGCGCTGCAGTACCTGCCAGGGGTTGGGCAGAAAGATCGGCTTGACGAGCCCTGACTGCGCAGCGATCGTCCATATCGCGACGAAGCCGACGGCGCCGACCGCGCTGAGCGTCCAGAACCGCGCAGGCTTAAGTGCCGGTGTCAGCATTAGCGCGCCCTCCAGGGCATGGCGCGTTTTTCGATCCAGCCAAGGCCAACCGTCATGAGCCAGCCGCTCAGTGCGACGCTGATCATGCCAACCAGAATCATCGGCGGGTAGATATCCTGGGAAGCCTGGTTCAGGATTTGTCCAAGGCCTGCGACGGCTCCCACCAGTTCGGCTGCGACCAGAGTGGTCCACGACGCCTGAAGTGAAAGCCGCAGACCAGTGAAGATGCTTGGCATTGCGCCGGGGATAAGCACCTGCGTCCAATAGCGCCAGCCGCGGATGTTGAGCATCGCACTAGCCTCAATCAGTGGCACATCGATCTGCCGCACACCGCTGAAGCTGTTGATGACCGAAGGCACGAAAGCGGCAACGAAGATCACCATCACTTTGGCGGAGTTGCCAAGGCCCAGCCACACGATCGCTAGCGGGATCCAGGCGAGCGGCGGGATTGGCCGCAGGAACAAAAAGGCGGGATTGAACAGCGCTTCGGCGGTTCGGCTCGCGCCCATCGCCAGACCGAGGATCACGCCCACAGTCGATGCCACCACAAATCCGGTCGTCACCAGCAGCACGCTACGCAACACATGCTGGTACCAGAGCGCGTTTGCGTAGCCATCCCAGAAGATTTGCTGCCATGCTGCCCAGGTCGTGATCGGGCCGGGGAAGCGCATAGGGGAAATCAGGCCGGTGCCATCCGTTAGGGCCCACCAGGTCAGGATGACGATTGCAAGCACAAACACAACGCTGAGCAGGCTCTGACGCCATGACCGTCCGGACGAGAGCGGGCGCTTCGGTTGGGAAGCGGCCGGGCCAATCTGCGGGGATCTGCTCACTGCGGTGGTCATGCGTGTGATGTAAATGGCCGATAAGCGTGCAGTCGACCTTGTTTTGTAAGCGCTTTCAAGTAAGTTATTTTGCTAAGCTCAATATGTCCCGTCAATGCCAGTGAACGCCTGTTTTGTCGGGACATACCCGAGGTGATTGATGTCATCCATGCGGGTGTGAACTGTCACTGACAGGTTCGAACGCGGTTGCACGCGCTAAAGTCGAGGGCAATGAAAGCTGCGCAATCGGCACTGCCGACCATCGATGACGTTGCCAAGCGCGCCGGTGTGTCGACAGCGACAGTTTCGCGCGCGCTGAACCACCCAGAGGCGGTGAGCGAGGCGCTCCGCGAAAAGGTCAGTGCCGCCGTGTTGAAGCTCGGCTACGTACCGCACGCTGGTGCTCGTGCGCTCATGCTGCGTCGGTCGGGCACCGTCGGCGCTGTGTTTCCGACCGTCGACAACGCGATATTTGCGAGTGCCATTGATTCGCTGCAGCGCAGTCTCTCGGATGCGGACATGCAGTTGTTGCTTGCGACCAGCGGATACGACCCGGTGAGCGAAATGAGGCAAGCGATCAATTTGGTCACGCGCGGGGCCGATGCGTTGGCGCTATGTGGAATGCGCCAGCATCCTGAGCTCCTTAGATTCCTCCGTTTGCGGCGCGTCCCTTGCGTACATGTCATGACGCTGGGATCGGAAGGCGCGCTGTGCGTTGGTTTCGACAATGCACGGGCGACCCGCGAGGCGACCCGGTATCTGTTCGGGCTTGGCCATCGCCGCATCGCGATGCTTGCAGGATTGACCAAAGTCAATGACCGGGCTGACGAGCGGATGCAAGGCGTGCGGCAGGAGCTTGCAGCGGTTGGGTTGACGTTGCCGATGAAGCGGGTGGCCGAACGTGCTTATGGCCTCACCGAGGCGCGCACCGGTTTCAGGGCACTGATGGCGCATAAGCCCGCACCAACGGCGGTGGTCTGCGGCAACGACGTGCTTGCGTTCGGAGCGTTGCTGGAGGCAAACGCGATGGGATTGAATGTTCCGCGCGATATTTCCGTCATTGGCTTTGACGATCTTGAGATGGCGCGCCATCTTCAGCCGGCATTGACGACGGTGCGGGTGCCGACCGAGCTGATGTGGTCTACCGCAGTTGATCGGCTAATTGGTGCACTTCGGGGAGAAGACGTGCAGCGCAGAACCGAGATCGCCGTCGAATTGGTCATCCGCGAATCTACCGGACCGGTGGCGCAACCAACCCAAAAGTGAACGTCATGCTGGGTCGCTTTGTTGGCTCTTTGGCTTGCGGAGTCGGTGTCGTCGTGCTCTAAAGTAATGGACTAGATTTCAATGCTATCATTAGAGGAGCTAATAGCGATTATTTAATAAGCGCTAGAGGCCTATTTGGTTCATAAAATGAAGATTCTGATCAAGAATGGTCGCATCATCGATCCGGCCTCGGGACACGATGCGGTGGGGAGCATCGCGGTGGCAAGCGGCCGCATCATCGCGCTGGGCGAGGTGGCGGCCGATTTCATGCCCGACCGCACGATCGACGCAAGCGGCTGCATCGTGGCGCCGGGGCTGGTTGATCTGGCGGTACGGCTCGGCGAGCCGGGCCATGAGCACGAGGCCATGCTCGAATCCGAGATGGCAGCGGCGGTGGCGGGCGGTGTGTCGAGTCTGGTGTGCGCGCCGGATACCGACCCGGTGCTCGATGAGCCGGGCCTCGTTGAAATGCTGAAATTCCGGGCCGAGAAGCTGCATCAGTCGCGCCTCTTTCCGATTGGCGCGCTGACCCGTGACCTCGCTGGTGAAACGCTCACCGAAATGGCGGAGCTGACCGAAGCGGGCTGCATTGGCTTTGGCCAGGCCGAGGTGCCGCTGACCAGCACACTGGTGCTGCAGCGGGCGCTCCAGTACGCAGCCACTTTCGGCTACATCGTCTGGCTGCGGCCGCAGGAGCTGTATCTGGGCAGGGGCGTAGCGGCCAGCGGAGCACTGGCCACACGCCTGGGCCTTTCCGGCGTGCCGGTAGCCGCAGAAACGATTGCGCTGCACACCATTTTCGAGTTGATGAAAACCACCGGCGCGCGTGTGCACCTGTGCCGGATCTCAAGCGCAGCCGGCCTGGAGCTGGTGCGCCAGGCCAAGTCGGGCGGGCTACCCGTGAGCTGCGACATCAGCATCAATTCGCTGCATCTCACCGATCTGGATATCGGCTTCTTCGATAGCCGCGCGCGCCTCAATCCCCCTCTGCGCCAGCAGCGCGATCGGGACGCCTTGCGCGCCGGCCTGGCCGATGGCACGGTCGATGCGCTGGTGTCCGACCACACGCTGGTCAATGAAGATGCGAAGACGCTGCCTTTTGCCGATGCCGAGCCTGGCGCAACGGGGCTTGAGCTGCTCTTGCCATTAGCGCTGAAGTGGGCGCGGGAGGAGGGCGAAGGCGGCCGCACTGGATCGACGGTCATCGCACCGGCTGCGTTGCAGCGCGCCATCGCTGTGCTCACCAGCGCTCCCGCTGGCGTACTCGGCTCGGCGCTGGGCACCCTGGAGGCCAGCGTGGGGCGACTCACGATCGGTGGCGTAGCGGACCTGTGCATCTTCGATCCCGAAGCCGAATGGACGGTCGACGCGACCAGCCTGCGCAGCCAGAGCCACCACACGCCGTTTTCCGGCAGCACCATGCACGGCCAGGTCCGCTGGACATTGGTGGGTGGCGTCGTGGCGTTCGAGCGCGAGTGACCCGAGGCCCTGTTTTTCGCGTGGTTCGCATCGCGCGCGCCGCCGGTCATGGGGTG
>JBBSUX010000093.1:0-11661 GCA_038234045.1 Burkholderiales bacterium | reverse complement strand
TTTGCTGGCCAAGGATGGCCCGCACAGCCAGTTCGAACCCGTCGAGTGTTCCAGGAACGCGCATGCCTTCTGTTCCCGGGAAATGCGCGATCAGCAGCGCATCGATAGCCACCGGGTCGCAATCCAGATCGAGCAGCGCTCGCAAGCGTGGCAGCAGCAATGGGAGCGCCGATGCCAGCCGCTCATCGATTCGCACCAGCACCTGATGCCGCATGGTGTCAAAGCGCAGTTCAAGCCATCCGGAAATCCGCGATGATCCCAATGCATCTGCTTCGTTGGCGAACGAAACGGTCCGCCGGTACACGCGTTCACTGGGCGTGGTCACGACTTCTTCGATCCCGCGCACCACATGCTGAGCCAAAAAATCCATCATCGCGTCGACGTGGTACGGCGGGCGATAGCCGAGCCGCAGTTCGATCGCTGCAGGCGCTTCGCTCGTTCCGGTTGCGGGCACGGAAAGCAGCGGCGAATCGGTTCTCAAGGCGCGCGTAGCCGGCTGCAGTTTGGTGCTGCGCGGTGGTCGCAAACGGGCCGGATTCATCCCGTAGCGTGAGAGAAATGCCGCGTTGAAACGCCGCTGGCTACCGAAGCCGCAAGCTGTTGCGACATCGGTAATGGCGAGGGTCGTGTCAGTCAGCAATTGCTTGGCCGCCAATAGGCGATGTGTCAGCACTACCTGCAAGGGCGATACGCCTAGATGCGTCTCGAAGATCCGGCGCAGATGCCGTTCGCTGATACCCAGGCGCTTTGCCACGCCCTGCGCCACGCTGCTCCGGGGCTCTGCGATCTCTGCACCTGGATCACCGCTTGTCGCGCGCTCCTGCAATAGCTGCAAAGCCTGCAGCGCCAGGATGGCCGAAGCGCTTTCTGTGGACCATGCGGGCGCATGGGCGACGCTTGGTGCCAGTTCAGGCCGGCAGCGCAGACAGGGGCGAAATCCATGACTTTCCGCTTGCGCTGCGAAGGCGAAAAAACGGCAGTTGGCTTGGCGCGGAATGCGCACCCGGCACACCGGCCGGCAATAGATTCCAGTGGAGGTGACACCTGTGAAAAACACACCGTCGAAACGAGCGTCATGCGTTGCCATGGCGCGGTAGCACGCGTCGTCATCCAGGGGTAGGCGAGAGCCGGAGCTGCCCGTCGAACCGATTGGTGAAGCCTGCAAATGGTCTCGATTTCGGGAGGACATGAGCCCATGATACGAAGCAGAACGCCTTGGTGTGGCCGTTTCCGGACATCTTCCTCCATGCCCAAAGGGCCCAACCTCAATGAGCCCAACCGGATCGCGCAGACGTCCGACAAGCCCTCTGGTTCCCGCTGCCTACAATCTGTTCGAACTTATCTGTTCGCTGAAAGATATCGCGCATGCCCTTCTCACCCTCCATCTTCAAAGCCTATGACATTCGCGGCGTTGTGCCATCAACGCTAAATGTGGAGGTGGCCAGAGCCTTGGGTCGAGCTTTTGGCACCAAGGTTGCGTCACTGGGTGAAAAGGCGGTGGCGGTCGGACGCGATGGGCGCTTGAGCGGCCCAGAGCTTTCCGAAGCGCTGATTGCTGGATTGGTCGATGCCGGGCTTGAAGTGATCGACATCGGTGCTGTCACCACGCCCATGCTGTACTTTGCCGCCAACACCCTGTGCCATAGCGGCATCCAGGTAACCGGCAGCCACAACCCCAAGGATTACAACGGCTTCAAGATGGTGCTGGCTGGCAAGGCCATCTATGGCGACGAGATCCAGGCACTGCGCCAGACGATGGACAGCCAGAGCTGGGAGCTGAAAGAGGGTTTTTGCCGCCGCGTGAATGTGATGCACGACTATGTCGAGCGCATTGTGGGCGACATCAAATTGGCGCGCCCGATCAAGGTCGTGGTGGATTGCGGCAACGGCATTGCCGGCGCATCGGCACCTGCCATCTTTCGCGCTATCGGCTGTGAGGTCACCGAACTCTTCAGCGAGGTGGATGGCAACTTTCCCAATCACCATCCCGATCCGAGCAAGCCGGAAAACCTGAAGGATCTGATCGCTGCATTGCAATCCAGCGATGCGGAGCTGGGCCTGGCTTTCGATGGTGATGGTGACCGCCTCGGAATCGTCACCAAGGATGGCCAGAACATCTTTCCCGATCGCCAGATGATGCTGTTTGCACGCGATGTGCTCAGCCGCGTTCCTGGTGGGCAGATCGTGTTTGATGTGAAGTGCACGCAGCGCTTGGCTCCCGCCATCGAAGAAGCGGGTGGCCGACCGCTGATGTACAAGACCGGGCATTCGCTCATCAAGGCCAAGATGCGTGAGACCGATTCGCCGCTGGGTGGCGAAATGAGCGGGCATATCTTCTTCAAGGAACGCTGGTATGGTTTTGATGACGGCACCTATGCCGGTTGCCGGCTGCTGGAAATCGTCAGTCGTTCGCCCGACGCCAACGCGGTACTCAATGCACTCCCCACCAGCTTTTCAACGCCCGAACTCAATGTGCAGTGCGCCGAAGGCGAGCCGCATGCGTTGGTGGAAAAGCTGGTTGCATCGGCACATTTCGACGCTCCAGCCAAGGTGAACACAATTGACGGCGTGCGGGTGGACTGGCCCGACGGCTTCGGTTTGATTCGGGCTTCGAATACCACCCCGGTGCTCGTCATGCGCTTTGAAGGACACACGCAAGAAGCGATGGAACGCATCGAGAAGGACATGCTCGCCCTGCTGCACACGGTTAAGCCGGATGCCCATGTCGGTGCCGCTGCGCACTGACGATTTCGTGGCTGCGAGCATCCATTCGCCCACGAGTCGCTTTCGACACTTGACCTTCCGCGTTCAATGAGTTCGGCAGCGCTGTCGCTTTATTCTGCTGCCATGTGGTTGGCGCAGCCTTTGCTGCGGAGCAAGCTGCGCCGTCGCGGAGCCAAAGAAGCCGGGTATCTGGAGGATGTGCCAGCGCGCTTTGGCCGCTACGCACCTGTGGCCGACGCGGCACCTGATCGGCCACCTGCCGGGCAACCTGAGCGCCGTGCGGCGCCTCGGCCAGCCGATGCAGGCGGTCGCTTTGTCTGGATCCATGCAGTCTCGCTGGGCGAGACGCGCGCGGCAGGGTTGCTGATTGCCGCGCTCCGTCAGCGCGAACCGCGCATTCGCATCCTGCTCACCCACGGCACCGCCACGGGTCGCGCCGAAGGCACTCGAATGATGCGCGCGGGCGATGTGCAGACATGGCTGCCTTGGGATACCCCTGGCGCGGTCGCACGTTTTCTCAAGCGCTTTCGCCCGCGGATCGGTGCCTTGATGGAGACCGAGGTCTGGCCGAACCTGGTCGCCGGCTGCGAGCGCGCGGGTGTTCCCCTGGTGCTGGTCAACGCGCGTCTGAGCGAGCACTCCCTGGCCAAAGCCGAGCGGATCGCTTGGCTTTCGCGTCCCGCGTACGGCGGCTTGCATGCGGTGTATGCGCAGTCGCAAGGCGACGCGCGGCGCTTGCGAGCGCTGGGTGCGCCGGTGGCAGGCGTGTTCGGCAATTTGAAGTTCGACGCAAAACTCGACGCCGACCAGCGTGCCATGCGTCGGCAGGGAGAGGCATGGCGCGCTGCGCGAGCAGCTCCGGTGGTGATGTTGGCGATTTCGCGCGAGGGTGAGGAGGCAGCTTTGATCGAGGCGCTGCGCGAGCGTAAGAACACGCGCCTTGGCGCAAAGCGGCCTGGTACGGTCTTCCGTCAAGCAGACGATACAAGCGACTTCACCGTCAGCGAACTGGCTGCGCCACCCGAGAGCGAGCCGTTGCAGTGGCTGGTCGTGCCGCGGCATCCCCAACGTTTCGACGAGGTGCAGGCACTCTTTGAGCAGGCGGGCTATTGCGTCTCACGGCGCAGTCAGTGGGCCGCGGGCGGCGGTCCTGACGCAGCCGATATCTGGCTCGGCGACACCCTGGGCGAGATGGCGCTGTACTACGGCATGGCGGACGTAGCCCTGCTCGGTGGCAGCTTCGCCGCGCTGGGCGGCCAAAATCTTATCGAGGCAGCGCTGTGCGGCTGTCCTGTGGTCATGGGGCCGTCCACCTTCAATTTTGAGGAAGCCGCCGATCAGGCGCTTGCAGCGGGCGCCGCGTTCAGGGTTGATTCGATGCGCCGCGGAGTGGCCCGCGCGCGATTGATCGCTTTCGACAGACCCCGCCGCACCGCAGCATCCAAAGCAGCCGAACAATTCGCCGAAGCGCATCGCGGGGCCGCGGACAAGACAGCCAAGGCCTTGGCCTTGGCGGCGCGGGAAGTGGTTCAACGGGTGCCAGCCAAGCGCTGAGCCCAGGGCTGGACCAGGCCGGGTGTATGCTGTTGCTATCGAAAGTGTTGCTACTAGCGCTTACCGTTCAGGCTCTAGAGCATCATTTTATGCTTAATTATTCGGCTATCTGAGAGACTGTGGCCGCGCGCCTGCTAGTCCGTCCGCAGGCCTCTCAATCAGGTACGTGCCGCGGGTTTGGCCTGCGTGTGCAGACGCTGCTGTCTCAGGGCACCAGGAGCGCACTGACGTTTTGCAGATCCTGGGGATTGAGTGTTCCAGCTGCCTGCCGCAGCCGCAGATTTCCAAGGAGCACGTTGTAGCGCGCTTGCGCCAGATCTCGCTTGGTCTGAAAGAGCTGGCTTTGCGCGTTCAACACGTCGATGTTGATGCGCACGCCCACCTGGTAGCCGAGCCGGTTGGCGTCGAGCGCGCTCTGGCTGGATGCTTCAGCGGCTTCGAGCGCTTTTACCTGCCTGGCTGCTGAGACGGCTCCGAAGAAAATGGTGCGCGTGGTCTGCGCCACATTGCGGCGGATGGTCTCCAAATCGGCTGTCGCCTTCTCTTCAAGCGAGAGCGTTTCCCGCACGCGGTTCTGGATCGCGAAGCCGGCAAAGATCGGCATGTTCAACTGCACCCCGATCGAAGCCGAACGGGTTCGCACCCCGTTGAGGGACGTGGCCGTGCCGTTTGGATTGCGCTGCAGGTTGTAGCCGGCAACGAGGTCGACCGTCGGCAGGTTGCCGTCCTTCGCCTTTTTCACTTCGAGCCGCGCCACATCAAGCGCCAGCTGGGCCTGGCGAACCGCTGGCTGGCTCTCCCTGGCCAGATCGACCCACTGGGGATAGGAGCGCGGCGGAAGCTCGGGCAGGGTCAGCGGCAACGCCAGGGGTGCCGGCTTTACGTCCGTTTGTCCCGTAAGCTGATCAAGCGCCAACTGCTTGACGCGCAGATCGTTGTCCGCAGCCACTTCCTGTGCCACGACCAGGTCATATCGCGCCTGGGCTTCCCGGGTATCGGTGATGGTCGCTGTCCCCACATCAAAAGCGCGCTTGGCCGATGCGAGCTGTTCGGCCACTGCGGTCTTTTGCGCGCCGATAAAACCGAGGGTGTCGTTCGCAGCCAGCACGTCGAAATAGGTCTGGCTGGTGCGGATCATCAGATCCTGCGCGGTGGCGTCGAGCGCGGCGCGGGTGATGTCGATCTGGCGCTGGCCCTGGTCGAAATTGATCCGGTTAATCGGCCGGTAAAGCGGCTGTGCCGCGTTGATGCCGATGTTCTGATTAGGGGTGGTGCGAACCGGACCCGGATTGAAATCGGTGGAGGCAGTCGATACACCAGCGGTGAGACTTGCCGACGGCAGAAACCCCGCACGCAGCTGCTCGCCGCGGCTGACCGATGCATCGTAGTTGGCCTGTGCCGACTGGAATGCCGTGTCAAAACCGCGAGCTGCCTCGTAGGCATCCATCAGAGTCTCGGCGTGCGCAGCGCGTGCAGCGATACCGGCACAGGCCATCAACACAAGAGTCGCGGCCAGATTCGGCAGCGGGCGGCGCAGCGGGTGCATGGCGCGGTCCTTCAGGCAGTGGCGTTTGCGGGATGGCGCATTCAGTAGCGCGCAACAGCGGAGTCACGCTCTGCGGCCCAGAGGTCGATTCCGCCAGCGATATTGGCAACATTGACAAAGCCTTGTTGAGCCAGCCACTGCGCTACTCGCTGACTGCGCGCGCCGTGATGGCAGAGGCAGGCCAGTGGCGTTTTGGGATCAAGCTCGGCCACCCTGGCAACGATCTGATTCATGGGAATCGCCAGCATGTCGAATCGGGCGTCGTCGGCGATATGCGCCGTTGCAAGTTCCCAGGGTTCGCGCACATCCAGCACGGTGGCGCGCTGGTCACCAGCAGATGCGGACAGATCGTTTAGCCAGTCGTCGAAAAGTGCGGGACGAATCTGGGCGACTTCGCCGGAAGGAAGAGGAGTGGTCATGAACGGATAGGCGGCTCGGCCGATGACTGCGCTGCGAAAAGCTTAGAAACGGAAACGGCTCGGCTCCGGGAAATTCTTCAGACGCGGTGCCACGGTGTCCCAGGGTTGCGCCGTGTCGAACTGGACATCTGCTCGGCGCGTGACAAAAGTGGCACGCATGGTCGGCTCCTCGCCCACAACCGCCGCCAGACGCCCGCCGGGGCTGAGCTGGTCGAGCAGCGCCGGTGGCACATGGGCCACCGAACCGCTGAGCACGATCACCTCGAACGGGCCGCCCGAAATTGCTCCCGCTGCGGCACCGTCCGCAACCCGGACCTCAACATTTACGAGCCCTGCTCGTTGCAGGTTGGCGCGCGCCAGGGCGGCGATTTCGGGATCGATCTCAAGCGTCAGGACCTGGCGGGCGCGGCGGGAAAGCAGAGCGGCCATGTAGCCAGAACCGGTTCCGATCTCCAGCACCGAGTCGCCCGGTTGCACCTGCAGGTCTTGCAGCAAGCGGGCCTCGACCTTGGGCGACAGCATCCGCTGCCCGTTGGCCAGCGGCACTTCCATATCCATGAACGCCATCGAGCGATAGGCTTCAGGGGTGAAATCTTCCCGGCGCATGACCGCCAGCAGGTCGAGGATGTCGTTGTCCAGCACGTCCCACGGGCGGATTTGCTGCTCGATCATGTTGAAGCGCGCTTGGTCGCTGCTGCTCGCGTGCTCAATGGGGGAATTAAGGGGGAGATTCATCGACTTCTTCCAGTTACACGGCGACTTGGGGCAAACCCGCTGATTTTACGGCGCAGCGCGAGGCGGTATGGTTTTGGCAGGGCTGCAAAGGCCGTGCAGGATCAGTTCCAGAAGCACATCAATAAAGCGCTCGGGTTCGAACTCGGGAGCATTGGGATCGACCGGTTGCCCGCTGTGAAGCCAAAGCTCCAGAAACTGCATCTGCGCCCTGAGGCAGCACACCACGTAGTCAACATCGATGGACCGGAACTCGCCCCGATCCACGCCGCGCTGAATGATCCGGTGCAGCAAAGCCGAGCCAGGACCTTGTACCTCACGCGCATAAAACTCTGCCAACTCGGGAAAGTTACGGGCCTCGGCAGTCATCAGCTTGCACAAGCCCGATACCGCCGTGGCTCCCTCATGCATCCACCACTGGTGCAGGGCATACCGGAGCAAGGAGGCCGAATCTTCCTGGTAATCGTCGATCTCGACCGACCATTGGGCGAAACGGCTGCCGAGATGTTCCCGAACCACGGACTTCAGCAGCTCTTCCTTGCTGGGGAAATACAGAAACAGCGTGCCCTTGGACACACCAGCGCGTGCGGCCACTTCGTCGACACGGGTCGCCGCAAAACCTCTTTCGATAAAGAGCTCAGTTGCCGCGGCAAGCAGTTCGCCGGGCCGTGCATCCTTGCGACGCGAGCGCGCTGGTGTTGGCGCAGAGGACGCTGCACGCGGTTTCGCCCGTTGGGGCTCGAAGGGTGCAGTGCGGGAGGCGGTCGGCGGCATTTAATGACTAGCGGGTTATTACCAAATGTACGGCGGCCGGTGCATGGGCGTCAACACCGCCAGAATGCTTCACTCCGCTTGAATTGCCGCAGAACATACCGACGTTCTGATTCACACCCACTTTCGGCCGCATCACCGCGCATTCACTGCGGGCTGCTGAATCAACAAAGGACGCGCATGTCAGAAGCTCCCATCTCCGGTCCATCCGCCGCAAGCGAGACGGTTTCCAGCTCGTCCTGTGCCACCCAGACGATCGTTTTAGGCGGCGGCTGCTTCTGGTGCACCGAAGCCGTTTATGTGCGGGTGCGCGGTGTACTCGATGTGGAGAGTGGCTACGCGAACGGCCCCGGTCCCAAGCCGACTTACGAACAGGTGTGCACTGGGCGTACCGGCTATGTAGAGGTGGTGCGGCTCACTTTCGATCCAGCCGTGATCACTCTGCGGGAGATTCTCGAGATCTTTTTTGTGGTGCACGATCCGCACACCTTGAACCGGCAGGGCAACGACGTGGGTACACAGTACCGCAGCGGCATCTACACCGGGGGAGAGGAGCAGGTTGTTACTGCCCAGGCGGTGATCGGCGAGGTCCAATCTCAGGCGAAAGCCGGATCGCTGCCGGTCGTAACCGAAGTGGTGCCGCTGGGGCACTATTTTCCGGCCGAGTCCTATCACCAAGACTATTTCGAGCAGCATCCCGGCCAGGGATATTGCTCGATGGTGGTAGCACCCAAGGTGGACAAATTCCGCAAGACGTTCTCGCGGTTTTCTAAAGACAGTTGATCTGGCTCCGGCCACCGTGCAGCAGCAGCGAAAGCACCGCGCTGTTCGTGAGCGAGGCTCTCGCCATGGGCAGGAGCAAGCGCACCTTCGGCGCACGTACGGAAAAGGCCCGTGTCGAATCCGGGCCGGACAGGCGCAAATCCAGCTCCGTGATGTTTTAATGCTATTGAATTAATCGCTTATAGCGCTTATGGATAAAGCGCTAGAGGCACTTTTCACGCTCTATATTCGGGGCGGCGATCGATAGATTGAAAAACCCGCTCGAATGCCGGATTGCATTCAATGAATCGGCGCGTGAACCAGCCACCGGAGCGGTGTCAGCTCTTCATCATCAAACAGGCTCAGACGTTGCCGACCTTCGCGTCTTCTTTCTTGGCGGCGGCCATGGCTTCAGGCTCGAGTTCTTCGGCCGAGCGGTTGAGCTTGATGAATACGCCCCAGCCCGCCAGCAGCACGCCCACTGCAGCAACCAAACCCGCCGCAAACGGCAGTTGCGCAGGGTCTTTGTGAATTGCGCCAAAGGTGGCGACCAGCCCTTCAATCGCCAGCGCCACGACCACCACTACAAAGAATCGCGACAGAAAGCGCCTGACCCGCGTGGGGGCGCTGATGTCGGCGTCCCGCACCACCTCTTCTTCGGCGATCGTCTCGGCGATCTGCAACGCGACGACAGCGGCTGCAAGCAGACCGATGGCTTCGATGATCTGTTGGGCAGAGTCGCCTGCCCCGGCAGCTCCCACGAAACCCGACCAGCCCATGTGCGCGGCGATCCACAGCAGCATCAATGCGGCGACGGTAAACAAGGCAGCCATCGTCGCGTGGACGATGCGGAAAATAAGCTGGATGAATTTCATGGATGAAGATGGAGTTTTCAGGGGGCGAGACGTTCGCGCAACCACGATGTTGGCTGCCGGGTGGTCTCATCATCATTTGCAGCAGTCGCGGCGGGGCGCGCTGGTCGGTAACGCAGACGGTCGTGCAGCCTGCTCTTGCGCCCCTGCCAAAATTCCCACTGCTGTGGTATCAGCCGGAATCCGCCCCAATGCGATGGGCGCGGAGGCAGCAGCAGAAACCGCGCCGCATATCGCGCTGCGTTGGCTACCAGAACGCTGCGCGAATCGATGACCTCGCTCTGCGGACTGGCCCAGGCGCCAATGCGCGAGTCGAGCGGCCGGCTGTTGAAATAGGCATCGCTTTCAGCGACAGAAGTCTTCTCGACGATGCCCTCGATCCGCACCACGCGTTCCAGCTCGACCCAGTGAAACTGCAAGGCTGCATAGGGATTGCCGGCGAGTTCCTGGCCTTTGCGGCTCTCGTAATTGGTGTACCAGACGATGCCATTTGCGTCGAAGCCCTTGATCAGCACGATGCGTGTGCTGGGCCGAAGATCGTGGCCCACCGTTGCGACGGTCATCGCGTTGGGCTCGGGGATTTTTGCGTCGATGGCTTCCTGCAGCCACTGGTTGAATTGCTGCAGCGGGTCGGCGTGCGAAGCCGCTTCGTTAAGCTCGGCACGTTCGTAGCTCTTGCGCAGATCAGCGATGGAACTGGAAAATTCACTCATGCCCGCATTGTGCTGCGCGGCGAACCGAAGTCCGTGGGGTGGCGCGGATGCCTGAGGCCGAAAGAGGTCGTAGGCGCGCTGCTCCTGTTGTGCTGATTCTGGCTTCAGGTCGCAGCGAACGATTCCGCGCGTCGGGTGGGCATGTTCACAAACTCGACGCCCTGCTGGACGGCGAGACCGTGCTTTCAAGATCGCTGCGGGCTGCGAGTGAAAGCGGCTTGCCCTGGCATCTGGAACGGACAGAACATGCAGGCATGGGGCAAAGTCTCGCCGCTGCAGTTCGAGCAACAGCACACGCGCCCGGCTGGCTGATCCTGCCGGCTGACATGCCGCTGGTTCGGCCGACAAGCCTGCGCGCTGTCGCGGCGGCATTGATTGCTGCGGACGGCTCGGATACGGGGCCGCAGGCGGTGGTGCCATTCTTCAACGGGATGCAGGGACATCCGGTTGCCTTCGGTGCGCATTGCCGCGAGGCTCTTGAAGAGCTGGCGGGGGATGTCGGCGCTCGTCAGGTGCTGCGCGATTTGCGATCTAGAGGGCTGGTCCAGGAGCTTGCTCTGGACGATGATGGTGTGATGCTGGACATCGACACACTAGCCGATCTTGAGCAAGCAGATCGGCTGTTGCAGGCAAGAAAAGCCGGCTCGGTCAACAGACCGGAGGTCTAGTTTTCGCGGATCACGGCGCAGGCGAACCGCGGACCAGAGTCGCCCGAAGGTTGGCTCACATGGTCGTCCGGATCACGATGAACGACGAGACTTCGGCCGATGATGTCGGCTACGCCCTTGCCAATTTCGAGCTGGCGCGTATCGATACTGAAGGTTGCGGTGCCGGTTGCGTCGGCATGCAGGCTTGGCAGGTCGCCTGCATGGCTCATGGAATCATCAGGACGTCCGTGGTGTCCGCCGTGTGGGTTGAAGTGGCCCCCAGCAGAACTGGCGTCCTTGGCCGAGCAATCCCCTTTTTCGTGGATGTGAAAGCCGTGCTCTGAATTGGGCTGCAGTCCGCGTACCGTACCGCTCACCCGAACATCGTTGGCGCTCACCTGCCGGAAAATCACTGTGCCGGATACGGTGCTGCTGCTGCTGGGAAGCAAATCTGCCACGGCCTCGGGCACCTTCGGATGCGCTGCGCAACCAGCGGCGACCGCTGCGGCCAAGGCGAGCGTCATGCTCCACGCCGGTTGGGCATGACCGTGTGAAGCAAGGTGAGGGCCCGACGCGTGCTGCCGATGCCGGTCGGAGTAAGGCTGTTCCATGCGGAGCAATCTAGCACCGCGCGCCGGATTGGTCCTCATCAACTTGTGACAGTTTCAATAGTCGTGCGAGACGTGGGTCGTGCATGCCGCGCCGCACCAGCTCGTTGTGCGTCTGCTGCACATAGTCCAGCGTAGTGCCGAAGCGTCCGCGTGCCTCCAGAAAGATCCGACGATAGTCGTCGTCCGTCAATGCGCCGGCGTGGTTGGGACTGGTGCGTGAGAGAGTGAATGCAAGTGCATTAATGCGGCCTTGGCGGGTTTTGCACGCCAGCCAGCGCGGGTCGTACACACCGGTTGGCATTTCTCGCGG
>JBBSUX010000092.1:0-11709 GCA_038234045.1 Burkholderiales bacterium | reverse complement strand
TTCTTCGGCTGGTTCAACCGAGGCTTCAGCCGCACAGCCAAGGGCTATGAAGGATGGGTCGGCAAACTGCTCAAGCGCGCCGGCCGTTTCATGATCGTGTATGTCTTGATCCTGATCGCGGTCGGGTTTGCTTATGTGCGCTTGCCGAGCTCCTTCCTGCCGGACGAGGACCAGGGCACTGTGCTGATCAACATGCAGTTACCTCCAGGTGCCACGATTGAGCGCACGCAGTCGGTAGTAGAGAAAGTGGAGCAATACATGCTCAAGCAGCCTGACGTGCAAAGCATGGTGGGTGTGCTGGGCTTCAGTTTTGCGGGTCAAGGGCAGAATGCGGCACTCGCCTTCATAACGCTCAAGCCGTGGGATCAGCGCGACGGCGTGGAGCACAGCGCCAAATCCATTGCCGGGCGCGCTTTCGGAGCGCTGTCGGGAATCCGGGATGCCTTCATCTACCCGCTCTCACCGCCAGCGATTTCCGAACTCGGTAACGCCAGCGGCTTCACCTTCCGGCTGCAGGACCGAGCCGGCCATGGCCATGCTGCGCTGCTTGCAGCCCGCAACCAGATGCTGGGCTTGGCGGCGCAAAGCAAGGTGCTCGCGCAAGTGCGTCCCAATGGCCTGGAAGACACGCCCCAGCTTCAACTCAACATCGACCGCAACAAGGCCAATGCGCTGGGGGTGGGTTTCGACGCCATCAACACGTCGTTGTCCACCTTGCTTGGCTCTGCGTACGTGAACGATTTTCCGAACGACGGCCGCTTGCAGCGGGTGGTGGTACAGGCTGACGCGCCAGCACGGATGCAGCCAGACGACCTGCTGAAGCTCAGTGCGCTGAACAAGCAAGGCGTGGCGGTTCCGTTCGGCACGTTTGCCAATACCGAGTGGATCACCGGCCCGGCGCAGACCATCCGCTACAACGGTTATCCGGCGGTGCGCATCGAAGGCAGCGCGGCGCCCGGCTACAGCAGCGGCGATGCCATCAAAGAAATGGAAACGCTTGCCAAGCAGCTGCCGCCCGGTTTCGGCTATGAGTGGACGGGACTTTCCCGCCAGGAAAAACTCGCTGGTTCCCAAGCGACCGTCCTGTACGGCTTTGCCATTCTGGCGGTGTTCCTGAGCCTGGCCGCGCTGTATGAAAGCTGGTCGATTCCCGTGACGGTGCTGCTGGTCGTACCGCTCGGTGTGCTGGGCGTGCTTGCGGCCACCTTGCTACGCAGCTATTCGAACGACGTCTACTTTCAGGTGGGCCTCATCACGATCATCGGGCTGTCGGCAAAAAACGCGATTCTGATCATCGAATTTGCAAAGGACTTGCAGGCATCCGGCAAGAGTGCGGTGGAAGCGGCGCTGGCCGCTGCGCATCTGCGCTTCCGCCCGATCGTGATGACTTCATTGGCGTTCCTGCTCGGCGTGATGCCCCTGTTTCTTGCGTCTGGTGCGGGATCTGCGAGCCAGCGCGCAATCGGCACGGGGGTGATCGGCGGAATCATCACAGGCTCTGCGCTAGCAGTGTTTTTCGTGCCGGTGTTCTTCGTACTGGTGCGCACCTTCTTCAAGGGCAGCAAACGTCAGCAGGAACGCAACGCAGAGCATGCGCGCGAAGCCGGAGTGACGAGCGAAGACGGCGATGGCCAGGTGGGCAACCCATGATTTCACTTCCTCTTTTGACGTATTCCAGCGCATCAGGCCCACACGGTGAATGCGTACGCAAGCGCCGGCTTCGGCTGGCGCCGCTGGTAGCGGCCCTGCTGCTGGGCGGCTGCAGTTTCATTCCAAGCTACGAACGGCCGCCAGCGCCGGTGGCGGATGATTTCCCGACAGCGCCCGGCGCGCGACCCGGCGCTGCGGCGTTCACACAGCCGGCTTCCGACATCGCCTGGCAGGATTATTTTGCTGATCCGCGGCTGCGCGAGCTGATCGGCATCGCGCTGGTCAATAACCGGGATCTCCGGGTCGCGGTTCTGAATATCGAGCAGGCACGGGCGCAGTACGGGCTGCGGCGCGCAGACCGGTTTCCAACCCTCAATGCGGGGCTCAATGCGAGCCGCGGCACCATCACAGCGCCGAGTGCTGTAGTGCAGCGAGGCACGCTGGTCAACATCTACAGCGCTGGCTTGTCCATCACTTCGTACGAACTCGATTTTTTCGGCCGGGTCGCGAGCCTGAATCAGGTAGCGCTGGCGCAATACCTGGCCACCTCCGAGGGGCGCAAGACAGCGCAGATCTCGCTGGTTTCGTCGGTGGCCAATGCCTGGCTCTCCCTGCTTGCCGACGAAGAGCTGATGAAGCTGGCGCGCCAGACAGTGTCCACCCGACAGGAGTCGGTCAAGCTGACGAAATTGCGACTGGACAACGGTGTCGCCTCGGGGCTGGATTTCAGCCAGGCTCAGTCGCTCGCAGAACAGGCCAAATCGGCGCTTGCGCAAGCCCAGCAAAGGCGAGCGCTCGATGAAAATGCACTGGTACTGTTGCTCGGCCAGCCGCTGCCTGACGATGCCCGTAACTCGCTCGCGAAGAGCACGCTCGCCAGCGCGGGCGTGCTCGCCGACATCCCTGCCGGTTTGCCGTCCGAGCTGCTGATCGAACGCCCGGATATTCGTCAGGCTGAGCTGCAACTGCAGGCCGCCAACGCCAACATTGGCGCCGCACGGGCTGCATTCTTTCCGCGCATTTCCCTGACTGCGAGCTTGGGTACTGCCAGCACGCAGCTCTCGGGTCTCTTCGAAGCAGGCTCGAAGGCCTGGTCGATCGCGCCTTCGCTACTGCTGCCGATCTTCGATGCGGGACGCAACCAGTCCAACCTCGACATCGCCCGGGTCAATCGTGATATCGCGGTGGCGCAATACGAAAAAAGCATCCAGACGGCGTTTCGCGAGGTAGCCGATGCGCTGGCGAACCGGCAAACGCTGGTGGAGCAGTTGCGTGCACAGCAGGCGCAGGCCGCTGCCGAATCGGAGCGCTTCAAGCTCTCCGATCTGCGCTACCGCAACGGCGTGGCGACTTATCTCGATTTCCTCGACGCGCAGCGTTCGTTGTTCGCGGTGCAGCAGCAGGTCGTGCAGACCCGGCTGGCGCAATTGCAGAACCAGATAACCCTCTACAAGGTGCTGGGCGGCGGCTGGCGTACCGCTGGGGATACCCCGGCGCCGGCGGCAACTCCGCTGCCTGGCGCAGCGGGCAGCGTGACCTCTCCGGGATCGGGCGAACCCCCGCCCGCGCCTGCATCGGCAGCCACGCCGGACAGCCCGGTGCGCTAAGTCGCAATGCATGGGCGGCGCGTGCCAAGCGCGTCCCTATAATCGAATGTTGGTTTGAATGCCCCAACGACCGCATAGCCCCGAATCCGCCGAGGACGTCATGAGCGACAACATTCACGAAGAACACGAGGCCACCGTCGGCCCCATCAAGAACCCCAAGCAGCTGTTGGTTACGGCGCTGGCGTCCTTCGTGATTCCGATCTTCATCATCATTGCGCTGGTGAAGTTCGTGACTTCCGCCGACAAGCCGGCAGCTGGCGCTACCGACATGAATGCCGCCATTGCCGCGCGCATCCATCCGGTCGGGATGGTCGAGATCCGGGACGCCAACCGCGCGCTGAAAACCGGCGAGGAAGTGTTCAAGGCCCAGTGCACCACCTGCCACAGTGCAGGCGTTGCCGGAGCGCCGAAGTTTGGCGACAAGACCGCTTGGGCACCACGCATCAAACAAGGCTACGAAGCCCTGCTCAATTCCGCATTGCACGGCAAGAACGCCATGCCGGCGCAGGGGGGCGGTGATTTCGAAGACGTGGAGATCGGTCGTGCGGTGGTCTACATGGCTAACGCTGGCGGAGCCGACTTTGCCGTGCCCGATCGTCCTGCAGGCACCACGACGGCCAACGCTGGCGACAGCGCCGCGGCAGTAGCGCCAGCCCCAGCCGACATAGCCACAGCGCCTGCGCCTGCGGCGCAGGAAGTCGCAACGAGTGCTCCTCCGTCGCCGCCACCGGCTCCTTCAGCTGCTGCGGCCACGCCCGTTGCTGCACCGGTGATTGCCGCCTCGGCAGCCGCGCCCGCCACTGCCGCTGCTGCGCCGAACCCGGCAGGCGAGGCGCTTTACAAATCAGTCTGCTTTGCCTGTCATGCATCCGGTGTTGCAGGCTCCCCCAAATTCGGCGACAAGGCCGCGTGGGCGCCACGCATCGCCACCGGCATGGAAACGCTCTACAACGCCGCCATCCACGGACTCAACGCAATGCCGCCCAAGGGGGGAAGCTCGGCATCCGATGCGGACGTGAAGGCTGCGGTCGATTACATGGTGAGCCAAAGCAAGTAGAGCTCTCCCCCAGCCTTCGCGCACTGCGTGTCGCTTCGGCAACCCCTTCCGGGGAGTCATTGGCTCTCCCCCAGGCTACGCACTTCGTGTCTTCGCCAACCCCCTTCCGGGGGCGACACCAGCGACCTGGCAAAGCCAGATCCGCGGTGTTCTCGATCTGCAAACCGCTGGTCGCTGAAACAGCGCTGTGATTACGCCGCAGATGGCGGGTTCGGGTGGCGCTGGAAATGATGGTGGGCGGGGAGGGTTTCCGCTGCGATGCTGTCCGAGAGCTTCCAGTGTCCGGCTTCTATCGCGTCGGCGGCGAGGTGCATGTCCTGAGTGTGGACGAGGCCGACGCCGATTTCCGTTTCCAGATAAAGGCGGCCTGCCTCGTCCGTGAAGGCGGTGCGCACTTCCAAAGCGGATTTCCCGGTATGCGAGGTCACGCCAAAATCGGGCGCGGCGCCGATTCGCCAGATCCAGGGCGTGGCTTCCAGCTCGACAAAAACGCGTTGTGGGCCATTCTGAAAAAACCAGCTTCCGTCTTCGGTAGGCGCGTAGTTGCGCTCGATAAACGCCAGTAACTGCGCGTGGCGCAACACCGCTCCGCGACCTAACGGGAAGGGTCCTGCAGCCTGGGCCGCATCGTCGCGCAAGTACCAGTCGCCGCGCGCATCGAGCCCCAGCCAGCCGTAGCAATCGGGCACGTTGGGCCAACGTGCCATGGCTTTTTCAACGATCTCGTCCATCGACCCATTCTGGCAGGCCGCAGACAAGTCCGTGCTACCTCTGGTTGCGCGAGTCAGCGCAGATGCTGCGAGAGCCAATCGCACACCGCCAGCGGCATGACGCGGACATTGCCCGGCGGAAGTGCACCAGCGGGAAATCCCACATGGCCGCCGGTTGCGGGACGCCAGTAGGTCGCTGGGCCAACCTTGCTGGACGATCGGCCGTGGCTCATTTCGCCGTCCGCGCCAGTCTGCGGCAGCGAAGCGGACGGGACAAACGGGTCGTTCAGCGCATTGAGTACCAGCGCCGGCAGCTTCAACGCCTCCATGCGGGGGCCAGCCGAACAGCTGCGCCAGTAATCGACCGCATCCCTGAACCCATGAAGCGGTGCTGTGAACGCGTCGTCGAACGCGTGGATACTGCGCGCCGCCCGCAGTGCATCACCATCGAAAAGGCCGGGATGCTGCGCGAGCTTGGCCAGCGCCTTCGGCTTCATGGTCGAGAGAAACATCCGCGTATAGACCAGCCGGTTGAAGCCGGTGTCGATGGCCTTTACGCCCGCCGCCAGATCGAGCGGCGCCGACACCGCTGCGATGGCCCGCACCTGCTGCGCCGCCAGCGTGCCCGACTCCTGCGCCCAGCGCAGGAGCGCATTTCCACCCAAAGAAACGCCAACCGCCAGCACCGGGCCTTGGCCGTGATGCTGGCGCAAGCGCTGAAACATCCAGCCGATCTCTTCGTAATCGCCCGAGTGGTAAGCCCTTGGTGCGCGATTGAGTGCGCCGCCGCAGCCGCGAAAGTGCGGTACCGCGCACCCCCAGCCGCGTTGCGCCGCCGTAGCCGCGAAGGTCTGTGCATAGTGGCTGGCGGAAGATCCCTCGAGACCGTGAAACACCACCAGCAGCGGTTGCTGGGCAGGGTTCGAAAAAGGCGGTCCGCTGCCTCCCGCGAAATCCACATCAACAAAATCCCGGTCGGGCGTGTCCCATTGCTCGCGCCGCCACGAAACAGGCGTTCCCGGTCCGCGCCGCGCGCCCACCGCTGCCCAGATCGTCTGTAGATTGCCACCGGGCGCCCACCATGGCGCTTCATAATACATAGCTGCTAGCGCTTATAAAGCAATCGTTTTAGTCATATTTCTTCATGAAAATCACCCCAGATCGGAGCCGCATGACGGAGGCGAATCACTCCGAAGAGACCTCAGCTCAAGCCATGCACAGACTCCGCATGCGACCCAAGGTCAATGCAGCAAGTAGGGCGAACCGCTGCCAGCGCTCATGCCGGACGCTGACTCCGTTGGCGCAGGCGCAGCGCTGGCGTGATGCACTACCAAGCGCCAGCCCTGCGCTGTTTTTTGGTACGCGTGGGTCAGTACCAGATGCGCTTCGCGCGGGCCGTCGGGCAAATCGATGCTGATCCGCACCACCAGCGTATGCGCGGCGCCGCCCATCGTCTGCACACGTCGCACTTCGTCGACGTTAAGGCGCAGTTCGCGGTGCTCGAAAAGGGCTTCGAACGAGCTACGAATAGCCTGCGCGCCTAGCAATCGGGGCCCGCCAGGATGGATGCAGGCGATTTCGTCCTCGTCAGCCCAACAGGCCATCAGCTGGGTGATATCGCCCTTTTGCAGGGCTTCGAAAAACTGGGATTCGACTTCGTCGGGCGAGCCGCCGAAGCTTGCGGCGTGGGGTGTGCGGGATGGCATGGACGAAGGATGCCATAGCCGGCCGAAGGTTCCCCGTCCGCCGCGGCGTAATCGGTGACAGCGCAGCGTTGTGCCAACGGCAATGCGAGCAGCAATTGCGTGGCGCTGTTCGATCCGGTTGCATGCGTCGAGGCGCGGGGCGTGATACTCAGCGGCTTCTGCTCTTCCTGAAAACGCAGCCAACTGCGTCCCGCCGATGCCCAATTTCTCCTTTTCTTTCGTTCGTCGCGTGTTTTTCGTCGTGCTGGTTGGGCTTGGCCTCAGCGGCTGCGGCTACAACGAGTTCCAGAGCCTGGACGAGCAGACCAAATCCGCCTGGAGCGAAGTGCTCAACCAGTATCAGCGGCGCGCCGATCTGGTTCCCAACATCGTGGCAACGGTCAAGGGCCAGGCGAATTTCGAGCAGGACACCCTCACCAAAGTAGTGGAGGCCCGCGCCAAGGCGACCTCGATCACGGTGACGCCCGAAACCCTGAATGACCCGCAGGCGTTCGAGCGCTTCCAGCAAGCGCAGAGCCAGCTCACCGGAGCGCTGTCGCGCTTGCTGGCGGTGTCGGAAAACGACCCGACGCTGCAGGCGAATCAGGCCTTTCGCGATCTTCGCGTGACGCTTGAGGGCACCGAGAACCGCATCACCGTAGCCCGCAACCGGTATATCCAGGCGGTGCAGGCGTACAACGTGAAAGCCCGCAGCTTTCCCACCAATCTGACAGCCAAGATCTTCGGCTATCACCCCAAGCCGACCTTTACCGTGGCCAACGAGGCGCAGATTTCCACGCCGCCTGTGGTCGATTTTGGTGGTGCGAAGAAGTAAGGACAAGCGCATGTCTGCCTGTCAAAATTATCAAAGAAATATGCCTTTAGCGCTTTTCATCAAAGCGCAATCAGCTCTTCTTTTTATAGTATTTCTGGCAGGTTTTGCGCTCTCTACAGCAGGCAACGTCTGGGCAGCGGCGGCGCCCACCGGCGGTGTACAGCCGGTACCGCCACTGAGCGCCCGCGTGATCGACCAGACCGGCACGTTGACGGCCGCTGCCAGTCAGTCGCTGGAGACTCAGCTCGCGCGCGTTGAAAAAACCACCGGGGCGCAGATCGTCGTGCTGATGGTGCCGACCGCGGCACCGGAAGACATCGCCAGCTACGCCAACCGCATCGGCAACGCATGGAAGATTGGCCGGCGCGATGTCGGCGACGGCATCCTTTTGCTGGTGGCCAAGAACGATCGTCGGGCGCGAATCGAAGTCGCCAAGTCGCTCGAAGGCGCCGTGCCAGATCTGGCAGCCAGCGCGATCATCGATGAGGCGATGACGCCGGCGTTCCGGCGTGGTGACTTTGCAGGCGGCATCTCTGCGGCCGTCAGTCGCCTCGATGGGCGGATCAGGGTGGGGGCAGGCTTGCCGGCTGCCCCCGCGGATCACAACGCAACGGCCGGAGCAGCCGCAACAGGCGGCGCTGCGGTCAACCCGGGCGCACTCGACGCTGGCCAGAATTCAATCGGCGCGAACGGCGCCACGGGAACAAACAATGCCGCCGATGCGGCCGCAGCCGCGAACAGCAACACGGGCACTGCGCAGAGCCGCGCTCACGGAGCGCGAGGTTTTCAGTGGACGGATCTGGCTATCTTCCTGTTCTTTGTGATGCCAATGGCAACAGCCGGCCTGCGCGCTGCGCTGGGGCGGCCGCTCGGTGCCGTGGCGGGTGGCGCGGGCGGCGGCTTGCTGGCGTTCCTGTTCACTCACAGCCTGCTGTTGGCAGGCTTGGCAGGGGTGATCGCGCTGGTGTTTGGCTTCGTCTCCCGCGGCGGTACCGGGTTTGGCCGACGCGGCGGTTTCGGCACGGGCCTTGGCGCCGGGCTCGGAGCCGGCATGGGCGCAGGCTGGGGTAATGGCGGCGGCTTCAGTGGCGGCGGCGGTGGTTTCAGCTCAGGCGGTGGCGGTAATTTCGGCGGCGGCGGCGCGTCGGGCAGCTGGTAAAGCCGACAGGAAATAAAAGCATGCAACAAGATCGCCAACAATCGCTGCCGCAGCAGATCGACCCGTCCCTCGACGAGCCTGCGCTCGACCGCACTCCGGAGGCGGGACTGTTCCCGCGGATAGCCCGCCTGTTGCGTCACCGCTGGCGCGACGAGCGCGTGGCCGCACGCGCGATTCCGCCGGACATGGTCGAGCGTCTGATGAAGCGTGTAGCCGCTAGCGAGCAGCGCCACACCGGCCAGATCCGCATCTGCGTCGAAGCCGGGCTGCCGGCCAGCTATCTGTGGCGCGCTGCCAGTGCGCGTGAACGCGCCGTCACCGTCTTCGGCAAACTCCGGGTCTGGGACACGGAACACAACAACGGTGTGCTGATCTATCTGCTGCTGGCCGATCAGGCGATCGAGATCGTCGCCGACCGCGCACTCGCACGACGGGTGGACGCCGTGCAGTGGCAGCAAACGCTGGGCCGGATGCAGCAGGCCTTTGCGGCACGGCGCTACGAGGATGGGCTGACGCAGGCGCTGGAAGAGGTTTCGGCGCTGCTGGTGGCGTATTTCCCGGCCGACGCAGGCGCGACGGGGGGAAACGGAGCCGCCACTTCGTCGGAAAGCGCCGCGTGCTTGCCCGATCGCCCTGTGCTCTCAGGCGATCCGCTGCTCGAATCCTGAAGAAGCTTTGATTTTTGCTACTTTCAAAGTCGCTGGTAGCGCTTATCTCAAATCGCTTACTGGCTAGCTCATCATCAATTTTCTCCATTGAAGGGCAGACACCACACGCGCCCAGCGCCCACCGGAAAAAGTTGCCTGCCCGCCTCCGGCCGCAGCAGATGCGTGCCGGTGAATTCGCCGAACGCCGGCAACAGCGTCTGCCCGTCCTCGCTGGCAAAGCACGGCAGGCGAAGACCGTCACCACCGGGTCCGCGCAAGCGCACCGCAGGATGCACATGGCCGGCCAGCACGTGGTGCTTGGCGTGCCGCTGAGGGTGGTGGCAGCAGGCGAACGGGCCGAGGCACCAGGGCTCATCCACCACCTCGATGCCGAGGGCGGCCGGTGGGTCGCCGGCATGGCTGTCGTGGTTGCCACGCACCAGCACGATCTGTAGGAAAGGCCAACGGGTGCGCCAGTTGGCCAGCGCCTGCAATACGGATGGCGAGCGCGAATCGGCAGCGTGCAGAAAATCGCCGAGCACGACTAGCTGGGTGGCGCCACTTTCATCCAGCAGCGCGTCGATCCGCGCCAGATTGGCCTGCGTGGTGCCGGACGGCACGGGTAGACCACGCGCGCGGAAGGTAGCCGCCTTGCCGATGTGCAGATCGGCAATGAAAACGGTCGCGCCGGCCGGCCACCACAACGCGGGCGCCGCCAGCAGATGCAGCGTCTCGCCCTGCACCGCCAGGGTGGGCGGCGCTGCGCAGGGCTCGGGCCGGGGGTCGGTTGTGGACTGCGCGTCAGCAGCAGCGTCCCGCACTCGCTTTGCTTACGCCGCTGGCTTTGCCGGCCGGTGCAATGCGCAAAGTTTGTTGTTGTCCGGGTCGCGCAGATAGGCCAGATACAGCTTGCCGGCAGGGCCTTCGCGATAGCCGGGCGGGTCTTCGCAGGTGGCACCGCCATTGGCCACGCCAGCCGCGTGGAACGCGTCGGCCTGCTCGGGTGACGTCGCCGTGAAGCCGATGGTCGCGCCATTGCCGTGACAGGCCGGGTCGCCATTGATCGGGGTGGTGATGCCGAAGGTACCGCTCGGGCTGCGGTAGAAATAACGCGTACCGTTGGCAACGCCCGGGCCGACGCCGATGGTGCCCAGCAGCGCGTCGTAGAACTTGCGGGATTTTTCGAGGTCGCTGACGCCGACCATCACGTGACTGAACATGGGGGATATCTCCTTGGGGTGCCCGGATCGGGCGGAATGGAACCGGGGAGGATGGTAAGCCCGAGCAGTGCGACAGCAGGTCCTGCTCGGGACGGGGTTCTTCAATGCCGCCGGAGTGATAGCTCCAGCCTCGTCCAACACATAGCACTTTTGTGCCACATTGAATCCACGCTAACAAGAGCTGCCATGTCAACCACCACCATCCGCATTGAAGACGATTTCAAAGCCCGCGTAGCTGCCGCCGCGCAGCAAATGGGTAAATCGGCTCACGCCTTCATCGTCGATGCGCTCGCGCAGACGGTGGAACAGGTGGAGCTGGACGCCGCCTTTCACGCTCTGGCCGATGAGCGCTGGGCCAAGATCCGCACCACCGGAAAAACGGTGGGGTGGGACGATGCAAAGACCTATCTGGCCGCTCGCGCCAATGGCGAGAAAGCCCGCAGGCCTGCTGCACGCAAGCTCGGCAAATAGGCTTGCAAGGCCCACCGCTGCATGACCCACATCGAGCTCGCGCCGGAAGTCTTGGACGACTTTGACCACTTCTTTGACCACATCGCACAGGGCGACCCCGGCTCAGCGCCCCAGCGCATCGGCGAGATCGTCGACGCCATTCAAATCCTGGCGCACAGCCCCCACATCGGACGCCCCATTCAGGGAGGCAAGCGCGAACTAGTGATAGGCCGTGCATCGCGCGGATACGTGGCGCTGTATTGCTACGTGGAGGCGCTGGACACGGTGTTTGTGCTGGCGGTGCGCAGCCGGCGGGAAGTTGGGTTCAAGCGATAGCCGGCTTTCAGTACGCACCCATGAAATCGCGCTTGCCAATGGGCAACCCGTTGTGGCGCAGGATGTCGTAGGCCGTCGTCACATGAAAGAAAAACTGCGGCAGACCGTAGTTGGCCAGGTAGGCCTGTCCGTTCAGTTTCTTCTCTTTCGGCGTACCGGGGCGCAAGACGATTTCGGCGCTCTCTTTGCCTTCAAACTGCGATGCGTTGACGCTGTCCAGAAAGGCCAGGGTCTGCGTCAAAAGCGCATCCAGATCAGCGAAGCTTTTCTCATGGCCTTCAAAAGTTGGCACATCCACCCCCGCCAGCCGCGCCGAGATGCCGCGTATTCGCTGGCCTGGGCGAGGATGGTTT
>JBBSUX010000091.1:0-11790 GCA_038234045.1 Burkholderiales bacterium | reverse complement strand
GACTTTCGGGCGCGGTCGATGCAGCGCAGGCGCGCGCGCAAGCCAGCGCGGACGACCTTGCCGCACTGCGTCTTTCCACCCAGGCCACGCTGGCGCAAACCTACCTCGCGCTTCGCACCAACGAGGCGCAGGCTGCCCTGCTGGCCGATACCGGCAAGGGCTACCAGCAATCGCTCGATCTCACCCGCAACCGCTACAAGGCGGGCGTGGTTTCCTCGGCTGACGTGGCGCAGGCCGAATCGCAATTGCAATCGGTTGAAGCCCAGCGCATCGAAGCCGATACCAACCGTGCGCAACTTGAGCACGCGCTGGCCATCCTCGTGGGTGAGGCGCCGGCCGCCTTTACCCTGGCGCCCACCGGTGCCTTGCCGCAAACTCCCGCGCTGCCAGAGCTGCTTCCTGCGCGCCTGCTGGAGCGGCGCCCCGACATAGCAGCCGCCGAGCGTCGCGTCGCCGCCGCCAACGCGCAGATCGGTGTGGCGCGTGCTGCCTACTTCCCCACGCTCAACCTGTCGGCCTCAGCTGGCTACCGCGCCAGCCAGCTTGGCAACCTGCTGAGTGCGCCCAACCTTTTCTGGTCGCTGGGGCCGCAGCTGGCGCTGTCGCTTTTTGACGGCGGTGCGCGCAGTGCGGTGGTCGAGTCCGCTCGCGCAAGCGCGGACCAAACGGCCGCACAGTACCGCCAGACAGTGCTCGTCGCGCTGCAGGAGGTGGAGGACAACCTGGTCGTCGCGTCTGCGCTGGAGCGCGAGCAGGTTGTGCTCGAAGCCGGAGTCAAGTCGGCACAGAAGGCGCTGGATGTGGCCAACAACCAGTACAAGGCTGGCATCGTCGGCTACCTGAATGTCATCACCGCGCAAGCCAGTGTTCTGAGCGCGCGGAGCAACCTGCTGAGCGTGCGCAACCGCCAGGTAGCGGCGGTGAACCAGCTGCTGAAAAACATTGCCGGGCGTTGGCAACCGCTGACAGCCGCTGCAAGGCCGGCCGCGCAGTGATTGAATAGCCGCTTCCTGAGGGAATATCGAATGACATTACCCACCACCCGCCTCGGCCCCACCGGCCTTGTCGTTTCGCGCTTCGCTCTCGGCACCATGACTTTCGGTTTGCAAACCGAAGAGAAGGTATCGCACCAGATCCTCGACAAGGCCAGCGCCGCCGGCATCAATTTTCTCGACGTCGCCGATGTCTATCCATTGGGTGGCGATACAAGCAGCGCTGGCCGCACCGAAGAAATCGTCGGCCGCTGGTTGCTCGCACAAGGTGCCAGCGGCCGCGCCAACCACATCGTCGCCACCAAGGCTTGGGGTGCGATGGGCCCCAACGCCTGGGACAAGGGATCGTCGCGCAAGCACCTGCTGAGCGCGATCGACGCATCGCTCAAGCGCCTGCAGACCGATTATGTGGATCTGTACCAGCTGCATGCCGACGACCGCGAAACGCCGCTTGATGAGACGCTGGAAGCGCTCGACACGATCGTGCGATCCGGCCGTGCGCGCTATGTGGGCGTCTCCAATTTCCTTGCGTATCGACTGGCGCGCGCGCTGGGTCGCTCGGATGTGCGTCGTATCGTGCGCTTCGTTTCCCTGCAGCCGCGCTACAGCCTGCTGTTTCGCGAGATCGAGCGGGAACTGCTGCCGCTATGCGAAGAGGAAGGCCTGGGCGTGATTCCCTACAACCCGCTGGCTGGCGGCCTGCTCACCGGCAAGTACAAGGGCGCATCGCAAAAGCCCGGCGAGAACACCCGCTTCACGCTCGGCACGGCAGGCGACACCTACCAGAACCGTTACTGGAACGAGCGCAGCTTTGCCACGGTTGGCAAGCTGCAGGCGCTTGCTGACGAAGCCGGCATGCCGCTCACCACGCTCGCTGTGGCATGGGTGATGGCCAACCCCGTCATCACCGCACCAATTCTCGGAGCCAGCCGGCCCGAGCAGCTCGACGCCACCTTGGCCGCCGCTGACGTCAAGCTCGATGCCGGGCTCAAAGGAAAGCTCGATGGGGTGACAGCCGAGTACCGCATGGGCGACGCGCTGCGGTAAGCACAGACCGATTGAGCGGTTGCGCGAAATCCTGCGGATTTCGCCTTTCAGGGCCTGGGTGCTGGCGACGTCATGAAGTCGTCCAGTGACAGGCCCTTTTCCTTCAGGATCGCCTCCAGCATCGGCTGCAGCCGGCCCAGGCTTTCGTGCACTGCGTCGCGCACGGTATCCACCATGACTTGGGTGCTTCGCTCGATCTCCACGTTCAGCGTGTCGCCTTCGCGCTTGCCCTCGAACACGGTGGCGCGACGCGTTTCGGGAATCAGCCAGACCTCGAACCAGCCCTCGCTGCGGTTCACTTCTGACATGGTGAGGCTCGCGCCGTGCACCGCGATGTAGCCCTTGGCAAAGATATACCGCCGAAACGGCTCGGGAACAGCAATGCGCCATACCAGATTGGTGTCGTCTGGCTTACGCACGCTCGCCAGCGTGGCGGAGAAATCGATGTGACCCGACAGCGGGTGGCCGCCGATCTCAGCACCATCTTTAGCGGCACGCTCTACGTTCACATTTGCGCCTTGTGCATAGCTGCCGAGCGTTGTTACATTCAGGCTTTGCAGCATCACGTCGAACGCCGCGCGCGCGGGCGAAATCAGCTCCGTTACTGTCAGGCAAACGCCATCTACCGAAACGCTGGCGCCTATGGTCAGCTCATCACAGAAGGCCGGCGGAAAGTCCAGCGTGAAGGTGCGCAGGCCGCTCTGGTTGCGGACTGCAGAAATGGTGGCCGTGGCCTGGACGATGCCTGTGAACATGGGTTGGTTTCCGTAGAAAGCTGGAGCGGGAACTGCGAAGAATCGATGGACTTGCGATGAGGCTGGCATCGATGCAGAGATATCCCGCCTCGACGGAAGGCGGCGTGTTGTGATCGCAATTCATCAAGGTAACGCCTGCTGATTTGAGCGTCTGCCGCCCTCCTGCACCACCACCCTGTCCCGCTCCATGATCTGGCGAAACGATGCACTGGTAGTTGCCCAATCCACCACATCCACCCGCCATGGCAGGTCGGACTCGGCAAAGGCATCCGTCAGCGCCGCGGTCACATCCAGCGACAAGGGGTGATCGGTGATGACAACCAAATCCAGATCGGAATAGGGTTTGGCCATCGATTTGGCGCGCGAGCCAAAGGCCCAGACTTCGTGCTGGGGAAGGTGCGCGCGCAAGATGCCCTGAACGATGTCCCACAGGTCAGGGCGCACCTCAATCAGCGGACGCTCAGGCATTGCGCGCCTCAAGACTGGCAAGCAGGGCCCGCGCGTCGCCGATGAACACCAACGTTCCCTGATATACCTTCCGGGCTTTTTCGTGATCGTAGGTGTGGGCAGTGATGTTGCGCATTTGCCGGTATCGAAACCACGCTTCGACATCGGCAATCAGACCCTTTTCGCCCGCCACGCGCAGCACGTCGCGAAAGTTGCTTTCATCCACATCGGCGGGGCTGGCAGCGTCCAGCTCAATCTGGCGGCGCAGCATTTTGAAGCCGACTTCATAGACGAACTCGAAGTTCTGAATCACGCCGGCAATCAGGGTGTTCTGCACCTTGGAAGTCTGTTGGGTGAACCAGCTGGTGTCACACACCACTTCCAGGCCGCTTTCCAGTGACGCCACCGCACTGCGCAACGCGCCCAGATCGAGTTTGGAATCAGCCATACGAAGCCTCCGTTAAACCGTGTTCTGAATTCATACCCCGACCCCGAGCTTGTCAGGGTGGCAGAGAGGGTTCGCTTGATGTTTTCGAGCATGACACAGCCCCGTCCACCGCCATCACCCGCGCTGCGTGAATGCGCTCTGCTACCTTCAACCCGGTAAGACCGTCGGCAGCAGCTTGCGCGGCGACGCTCGCGGTATCCACCTCCAGCGCTGCAGTCAGCGCTGCCTGCAGGCGAGGGCGTTGGGGATAGGGCTGCTCCTGCAAACCCCCACGGCCCCGCGCGTCGCATTCGCAAGCCAGCAGCACATCGTCGAAGCGGCGCGGCTTGCGGATGGCGTCGCAGCGCTCCAGCAGGCGCACCAGCGCTGCCGCGTCAAAGCTTGTGCTGCGGTGAATATTGCCGTGCTCGCGCGCCACCACGTCGGCCAAGGCGCGGCATTCGGTAGGCACGCGCAGGCGCTCGCACACAGCCTTGAGCAGCTGAGCACTGCGCTGCTCGTGGCCCAAGTGACGCGGAAGGATGTCGGCGGGCGTCGTGCCCTTGCCCAGGTCGTGGCACAGGCAGGCAAAGCGCGCCGGCAAGCTGGCGTTGAGCCGCGCGGACATATCCAGCACCATGCACAGGTGCACGCCGGTATCGACCTCGGGGTGATAATCGGCGCGCTGGGCAACGCCCCAGAGCAGGTTAACCTCGGGCAGCAAACGCTCGAGCGCTCCGCATTCGCGCAGCACTTCGAGCATGCGGGAGGGCTGCGCTTCCATCAGTCCACGGGAGAGCTCCTGCCACACGCGCTCAGGCACCAGCGCATCCACTTCGCCATCGGCCACCATCTCGCGCATCAAGGCAAGCGTTTCGGGCGCGACGCTGAAGTCGGTAAATCGGGCCGCAAATCGCGCGAGTCGGAGGATGCGCACCGGGTCTTCGCGGAAAGCATCGGTCACATGGCGCAGCACCTTGGCGGCAATGTCGCGCTGGCCGTGGTGCGGATCGATCAGACTTTCGGTGCCCGGCGCATCCGCCGGTTGGGCGATGGCGTTGATGGTGAGGTCGCGCCGCGCCAGATCCTCTTCGAGTGTTACATCGGGCGAGGCCTGCACCGCGAAGCCGTGATAACCGGGTGCTGTCTTGCGTTCGGTTCGTGCCAGCGCGTATTCCTGCTTTGTCTCAGGATGCAGGAATACCGGGAAATCGCGGCCCACCGGCCTGAATCCTTCGGCTACCAGATCGTCGGGCGTAGCGCCCACTACCACCCAGTCGATGTCTTGTACCGGCAGGCCCAACAAGACGTCGCGCACCGCGCCGCCGACTTTGTAGATATTCATGCAATTTCTCTGCGATGTGGCGCAGCCGATCAAGCGAAATGCACCGCAAGACAAGTGCTGCCAACTGCCAATTCAGCGGTTCTCTTCAGGCATCGGCAAGAGCGGCAAGCTCACCATCCGCGCCCGGCCGTCACCCTTTGCCCTGTACAGCGCCTCATCAGCCTTGCGCAGGAGGTCGGCAGCGCGTAGTGGTTCGGCGGGCACGACGCAGGCGATGCCGACGCTCAGTGTGACATGTGGGCCGGCTGGCGACGCTCCATGGGGGATCGTGGCCAGACCGAGCGCATCCAGCATCCTGCGCGCCACCACCTCAGCACCGCACTGATCGGTATCAGGCAGCAGTACCGCGAACTCTTCGCCACCATATCGCAGCGCTTTTTCGTAGCCGCGCAGCAGCGTGTCCTGCAGGATGGTCGCTATGCGTTTCAGGCAGCTATCGCCAGCGGGGTGGCCATGCAGATCGTTGTAGCGCTTGAAATAATCGATGTCGATCATTAACAGGGCGAGAGATGACTCCTTCCGGCTGGCGCGCGCCCATTCCAGCGCAAGCGCTTCGTCGAATAGCCGGCGGTTGCCCAGCCCGGTGAGTGCGTCGGTATAGGAGAGTTCAGCCAGGGTGGCATTGAGCCGCTGCAACTGCAGCTCTGCCTGCTTGCGATCCGTGATGTCCTGAAAGGCGCCACCCAGCCGGACGATGCGGCCCTCTTCGTAGATCGGCTCGCCTTGCGCGCGCACCCAGACATGGCGGCCCTTGTCGGAAATCATTTCAAGTTCCAGATCCCACGGCGTGCCGTCACGGATGCAGCGCTCCACCGCCGCCGTGATGACCGGTCGGGATGCTTCGGTATAAAACTTGAGAGAGGTAGAGAGGTCGGGCGAGTGCGCCGGACCCAGATCGTGGATGCGGTAAACCTCATCTGTCCATGCCGCCTGACCGTTGGCAAGCTCAAGCGTCCAGCCGCCAACTTTTGCCATCTGGCCCGACTGCCGCAGCAACTGCGCAGCCCGCGTCAGCGCATCGTCCTTGCGCTTGCGCTCGGAAATGTCCATGAAGGTGCCGATGATCCGCGTCGGCCGGCCGGCTTCATCGCGGTGGGTGATCTTTCCTTTCGAAAAGAGCCAGGTGGGTTCACTGTTGGCTCGCATCACCCGGAATTCGTTTTCATACGTGGGCGCTGCGCCGCGCAGATGGCGCACGAACGCCGCAGAATTCGCTTCCCGGTCGGCGGGATGAAGCAAGCCGGTCCATTCGTCCGCAGTCTTCATCGTCGCCTGGTTGCCGAGCCCAAGCATTGCCGACCCGCGCGGATCGACCTGCATGGTCATCTTATCGACCCGCAGTTCCCACAGCCCGAGTTCGGCTCCTTCCAGAGCACGCTCGAGGCGCGCAGCGCCCTCTGCCAGCGCGGTGGAGATTTGGCGCTCTGCTGTTACGTCGTGCATGACACTTACCGCTCCGAGCGCAGCGCCATCGGCGCCCACCAGCGGCTCTGCATTGCAGCACACCGTCCGTGGCGCCTGGCCCGCAGCCTTGATGACGAGCTCAAAGTCGCGGACCGTGTGTCCTCGCCACGCCTGCATCAGTGGAATCTGGTCGGTGGCCAGCAGATTTGTCCCTGTCGATTCGAACAGGTCGAAGTGTTCCGCCCACTGTTCTGGCGGGAGAGCGCGGGGGTCGGTCCCGTGCCAATCGCGGGCCGCCCCATTGAACTGGGCCAAAAGACCATCGGCGCCGCAGGACACGACCCCGTCGGGCATTGCCTCGAGCAGCCGGTTCAGCGTGCTGGCCTGGATTTGCGCTTTCAGCCAGTCGGCGCGCGCCTCAAGCTGGTTGACCACCTGTCGGGAAAGTCTGCCCAGACCTTCACGTTGACGCTGCGATAGCGCACGGGCCACGGTATCGATCACGCAAAGCGTGCCATACACCTGACCGTTGCTACCAAGCAGTGGGGAGCCTGCGTAAAAACGGATGCCCGGCGCGCCCACGACCAATGGGTTGTCGGCAAAGCGCGGGTCGGCGAGCGCGTCCGACACCTCCAGAATGTCTGGCGCTGCCAAGGCATGCGCGCAGAAAGCGAATTCGCGCGGTGTCTCAGATGCATCGAGGCCGCAACGGGCCTTGAACCACTGCCGGGTATCGTCAACCAGGGAAATGAGCGCAATTGGGGCGTCGCACAACTGGCTCGCCAGCAGGACCAGGTCGTCGAACATGGGTTCGGCGGAAGAATCCATAACCCCCAGCGCCGCCAGCGCGCTCAGTCGGGCCTCTTCTTCGGCAGGTGTCAAGGCGGTCGTACCGGGAGAAAACTGGCGTGCTGGCATGGGCCAATTATCGCGAGACGTCGCTCGTCGTCCTGCGACCAGGGCGCAATCCCACAGGCTTTCGTTCCACGATGAATTTAGCTGTTAGCGCTGGCGCTGGCGCCGGGCGGCGGCGCTCCCGCGCCTCAATAAGTCTCCAGATGCAGGCGCCCTTCGCGCTTCAGAGTAGCGCCCACCGTGTCCCATTCGAGGCCCGCATGCGTGGCGGCGTGATGCAGCGCCAGCAAGACACCCTCTTCCATGCTGCGCAGGCCGCAGACGTAGAAGTGTGTGTTGGAATCTTTCAGCAGCTCTGCAATATCGGCCACGCGCTCACGCATCAGGTCCTGCACATAACGGCGCGGCTGGCCGGGCGTGCGCGAGTACGCCAGGTTCACGTCGATGAAATCCTTCGGCAAATTCTGCAGCGGGCCGAAATAGGGAAGCTCCTGCTGCGTGCGTGCGCCGAAGAAAAGCAGCAGCTTGCCACCCTCGAACTTTCCCGAGGCGCGCAAGCGCCGGCGCCATTCGGTCATGGCCCGCATCGGTGCGCTGCCAGTGCCGGTGCACACCATCACGATGTGCGAGCGCGGGTGATTCGGCATCAAAAAGCTGTGGCCGAAAGGCCCGACCACCTGCACCGTGTCCCCCACCCGCGCGTCGCACAGATGGTTGCTGGCGACGCCGCGCACTGCTTGCGCGTCATGGTCTAGGGTCACGCGCTTCACCGTCAGCGCCAGATTGTTGTAGCCGGGGCGCTCGCCATTGCGCGGACTCGCCACCGAGTACTGGCGCGCGACGTGCGCTCTGCCCAACGCGTCGGTGCCGGGCGCGACGATGCCGATGGATTGGCCTTCGCGCACCGGAAACGGCAGCCCACCGAAATCGAGCACGATGTGATGCGTTTCGCTCTCGAAGCCGGCTTCGGTGCAGTTGAAATTCCCCGCCACAGTGGCCGTGACCGGGTTCTTCGGGCCGTGGAGGTTGGTGTACGCATGCACAGCAGACCACGGCGGTACGGTCGCGCCCCAGGTGGCGGCGCGAAAGCTGGTGGAGGTCGCTGCGATAGGCACATCGGCGTTGCCCGCCATTGCCACACCCTCGGAAGCAGCAGTAAGCGCAGCGGTGGTTCCGGTTTGGCCGACGGGAGCACCTTCGCCCGCGGCACCGGCGGCCGCCTGCAACTCGGCTTCGGGCAGCGCAGCCGGAAGCTCTTCCCACCCCAGCTGCTCCTCCACGCTGTAGGCGCGCGCCAAAGGCACCTTGCGCCAGTTGTCGATGCTGCCGGTGGGGCAGGGCGAGATGCAGGCCATGCAGCCGTTGCAGATGTCGGCGTTCACGACGTAATTAACGTCGTCGTGCGTCACCGCACCGATCGGGCAGGTCGCCTCGCAGGTGTTGCAGCGGATGCAGATCTCCGGATCGATCAGATGCTGGTTCAGCACGCCCGCCTCGACAAGTGTTTCCATTGTTAGCCCTCAGTCTTCATCGACGTATGACCCCCTCGAGGCCGCCGTGGATCTGGCTTCGCCAGTCCGCTAGCGGTACCCCCGGAAGGGGGTTGGCGAAGCGACACGCAGTGCGCGCAGCCTGGGGGCGAGCCAAGTCCATCAGCCGAACCGGACGTATTCAAAATCGACCGGCTGCCGGTTGACCCCCATCACCGGCGGTGCGATCCAGTGCGCAAACTGGCCCGGGTCCACCACGCGACCCATCAGTGAAGCGACAAAGGCGCGGTCGTCGTCCGATGCCAGCCACTCGTCCTTGCGGGCGTTCCATTCCTGCTCGTTCACCACGCGACCATCCGGTGCGACCTTGACGCCTGCCAGCGCACCGATCTGCCGGTTGAAAGCCTTGTGCGGCACCACCAGCCGGGTCGGGATGCCGGCCTTTTCGATCACCTTGTTCCAGCGGTTCACGCCGGCCACTGAATCCTTGATGAAATCGTCGCGCAGCACTTCGTTCAAGGCGTTCAGCATCGGCACTTCCTTTTCCACCAGCTGACCGTTTTGCACTTCCAGCACGCGGTAGGTCTGGCCCTTCAGGATGTGATCGTCGCTGCGCTTGCCTTCCTCATAGCGGCCTTTCAGGCCGGAGCTGTAGAAGGTGGCGGCATTGCTCGACTGGTCGGCGCCGAACAGGTCGATGGTGACGCTGTAATGGAAGTTCAGGTAGCGCTGGATGGTCCCAAGGTCGATGGCGCCTGCCGCGCGCAGCTTCTGCGCGTCGTCGGTTTTCAGCTCATTCATCACCTGGCAGGTGCGCTGGATCACCCGCGAGACGCCGCTTTCGCCCACGAACATGTGGTGCGCTTCCTCGGTCAGCATGAATTTGGTGGTGCGCGCCAGCGGATCGAAGGCGCTCTCGGTCAGCGCCGACAGCTGGAACTTGCCGTCGCGATCGGTGAAGTAGGTGAACATGAAGAACGCCAGCCAATCGGGCGTTTTCTCATTGAAGGCTCCCAGGATGCGGGGGTTGTCCACATCGCCCGAGCTGCGCTGCAGCAGCGCATCTGCTTCTTCGCGTCCATCGCGGCCGAAATGCTTGTGCAGCAGATACACCATCGCCCACAGATGGCGGCCTTCTTCGACGTTGATCTGGAACAGGTTGCGCAGGTCGTACATGCTGGGCGCTGTCAGGCCCAGATGGCGCTGCTGCTCGACCGACGCCGGCTCGGTGTCGCCCTGCGTGACGATGATGCGGCGCAGGTTGGCGCGGTGTTCGCCCGGCACGTCCTGCCAGGCCTTTTCGCCCTTGTGGTCGCCGAAGTGGACTTCGCGGTTGGCATCGCCCGGGTTCAAAAAGATGCCCCAGCGGTAGTCGCGCATTTTTACGTGGCCGAACTGCGCCCAGCCCTGCGGATCGACGCTCACTGCCGTGCGCAGGTACACCTCGTGATCGGTCGAGCCTTCGGGGCCCACGTCGTCCCACCAGTTGATGAAATTGGGCTGCCAGCTCTCCAGCGCGCGCTGCAGCGTGCGGTCTTCGCCGAGGTTGACGTTGTTCGGGATCTTCTCGCTGTAGTTGATGGTGCTCATGGAGGATTCTTTCGCAGCTATTGAGGGCGGGGAAGGTCAGAACGAGAAGCACCGCAGAACCGGCTTTGCCGGGCTGCTGGTGTTGCCTCTGGAAAGGGGGTTGGCGCAGCGACACGCAGTGCGCGAAGACTGGGGGTCATATCCGTGAAATGTCGAACGATGATTTTTCGCCCGTTCCGTAAACTTTGAGCGCACCTTTTTCGCCGACTGCGTTGGGCCGCTGGAAGATCCAGTTCTGCCAGGCGGTCAGTCGGCCGAAGATGCGGGTGGCCATGGTTTCGTGATTGCCAAAGCGCAGGTTGGCTTCCAGGCCGGTAAGGGCATCGGGCGACATGGCGGCACGCTCCTCGATGGCGATGCGGATCTCGTCGGCCCAGTCGATGTCATCAGGTACTGCGGTGACCAGACCGAGTGCCATCGCATCGTCGGCGCGCAACGCACGGCCTATGGCTTCGCGGGCAGCGGCCAGCGGTGTGTCTTCTTCGTGAAAGCGACGTGCCAGGCGCGACTGGTCACTCACCATTGGCAACAGGCCGAGGTTGCACTCGTCCAGCGTCAGCGTGGGCGCGCGTTCCGATGCATCGGGCAGCGCCAGCAGATAGCTGCGGTCGGCTGCGAGCGCCAGCTCGGCGAGCAGGCCGGCAAAGCACGAGCCTTCGTCAATCAGCGCGAAGATGCTGCGCGACGACGTATCGAGACGAGCCAAGGTTCGGCGCAGCAGCCCGGTGGTTTCGCGCATCAGCCAGTGAGAGCTGTGCGCCTGCAGAGCGGCGCCTTGAGCAAGCACCGCCGCACTGTCGCCGCGCGTCTTCAGCAACCAGGTACCAAGCGTCGGCTCATTGGTGCGCAGATGCAGGATGGCGTCGTCAAGTTCGCGCGCCATCGCCAATGGCCACCAGGCAGCGCCGGCGATAAGGATGGCCTCGGGCGTGGCTGGCTCAGTACTTTCGGGCGCGATCACGGTGATCGTGGCGGTGCGACGATCACGGTCAACCTCCACCGTCACATGGGTGTAGCGCAACCCGCCGTCTTCGCGTTCTTCGCGCTCGATGCGCGGCAGCGCAATGCCGTTTTGTGCGGAAGCATCGCGCGTGCTGGCTGCTGCCAGGGTGGATACGCGCTGATGCACCGTTTCGGCAAACTTCGCCGGCTTGGCAATAGCATCGACCAGGCGCCAGTCCACCGCGCGCTGGCCGCGCACGCCTTCGACGCTGGTGCAGAAGATGTCGGCCAGATCGTGGCGCACATGGCGTTTGTCGGTCATCCGTGTCAGGCCGCCGGTACCGGGCAGCACGCCCAGTAGCGCTACCTCGGGCAGGCTGACAGCGCTTGAGCGATCGTCCACCAACACGATGTCGTCGCAGGCCAGTGCCAGCTCGTAGCCGCCACCGGCGCAGGCACCGTTCACCGCAGCCAGAAACTTCAGGCCTTCGTGCTG
>JBBSUX010000090.1:0-11805 GCA_038234045.1 Burkholderiales bacterium | reverse complement strand
GTCAGTGCTTGCGTCCGACGCCGAAAAGCGCGTTCCCCCGACCTGCGTGGGGCCATCTGCACACATGTCGCCGGTCATAATTCCAGCCATCTCCCAGAGCGCCTCATGCATATCCTTATTTCCGCCGGTGTCTCTGTGCGGCGCTGTCCCGTTGTGAACGGCAACAGGCACTGCCATTGCCCATGTCATTGCCGCGTTGCAGACGCAAGCGTACACAGCCCGCGCCTTGCCTGATGGAAACGGTCGCCAAGAGTCCCTCCCGCGCGCTCAGGTTCGGCAGCCGGGTGATCAGCCTGGCGCTTGCCTTGCTGGTGATGATCTGGGCGCTGGTGCTTGTCACCTGGGGACTGTTGCATGTCTGGGTCCTGCCGCATATCGGGGACTTCCGCCCCCGCATTGAAGCCGCGCTCACTCACGCACTTGGAACTCCGGTGCAGCTGGGAGGCCTCACCGCAGAGTCCGACGGTGCGCTGCCGACCTTCGTTGCTACTGATGTGGTCGTCGGCAACCCATCAAGTCCGGGCGCTTTGCATGCACAACGCGCGGTCATTTCGCTTTCGCCTCGCACGCTCTGGGGAGGGCGGGCCGACCGGATATCCGTCGAAGGGCTGGACGCGCGTATCAGGCGTTTGCCGGATGGCCGCATCGAAGTTGCGGATACCGTGCTCGATCCCCACGCCGCAGCCGATTCCAGCGGGGCGGCCGACTGGGTTTTTTCGCAGCCCAGCATCATCGCGCGGGGCGCGCGCGTCCGGTGGCTGGACGAGCAGCAGGGCTTACCGGCCGTGGCACTGTCCGATGTGAACATCACCATGCGCAATGGCCGCTGGCGGCACAACTGGCTTATCGAGGCAACGCCACCTTCCACGTGGGGCGACCGTTTCACGGTTGCCGGGCGGTTCCGCCAGCGGGTTCTTTCGGGGCACAGCGGGCGAGTGGATGACTGGCGCGGTACGGTGTATGCGCGCTGGACGCGTTTTGATGCGGCAGCGTGGTCCACATATCTTCCGGCGTTGCATGAGGGTGCGGCCCTTACGGACGCTCGTGGCGGCTTCCAGGCCTGGCTTGATGTGCAACATGGGGAGCTGCAGGGCGGCGCGATCGACCTGGCGTTGCAAATTGTAGGCGTGAAGCCGACTGGCGATGCGCCTGCGCTCGCTCTGCGCACTGTCCAGGGTCGAATGAGCGGCAGTCGTGATGCGACCGGGTTCAGACTTGCAATGCACCAATTCGGCTTTGCCACCGGCGACGGCCTGAAATGGCCGCCCGGCGATGCGCGCCTGACGCAGGTCAAAGCTGTCAGCGGCCAGCCCGCTCGCACGACCTCGTCGGCCGACCGGATCGACTTGGGTGTTCTGGCACAACTCGCCGAACGTCTGCCGGTTCCCGAGGCTTTGCGCAGCTTCGTAGCCGATTTCGCCCCGCGTGGCGTGTTGAGTCAGCTGCAACTGCATTGGGTCGGTGCTGCAGATGCGCCGGTCGATTACCGCGCGCAGGGCCAAGTCGAGGATCTGACGCTTGCTGCAGGAGCCGTCCATACGCCTGCACCGGCTCCCGTCTTGGCACCAGGCCAGCGCGTGGCAAAAATCCGCAAACACCCGCCGATAAGCCGGCCGGGTGTTGCTGGCTTGACCGGGCATTTCGACTTTGGCCGCAACGGGGGCACTGTGGATATCGCCATCAATGACGGCCAGCTCGTGTTCCCCGGGTTGTTCGAGGAGCCGGCAATCGACATCGCCCGGCTGCAAGCGGGCATTCGCTGGAAGCGCACAGGCCAGAACCTGGCAGTGGACGTTGACCGCATCAACTTTGCCAACCCTGATGTTGCCGGTGAAGCCAGCGTTCACTGGCATACCGCAGCCGCTGCTGGCAAGGGCACATCAAGCGCTTCTGAAGCTGGTGAGACAGGCCCGCTGCCGGCAGCTGCTTTGCCTGGAGTCCTCGATTTGAGCGGCAGGCTCAGCCGGGCTGATGGCACGCGCGTCTGGCGCTATCTTCCGCTGGAGCTGGGTGATGATGCGCGCCACTATGTCCGGGACGCAATTCGTGCCGGCGTTTCTGTCGGCACTCAATTCAAGGTGCGCGGTGATCTGCGCAACATGCCGTTCAAGGATCCGGCCCAGGGCGAATTCCATATCGCCTCCCAGATTCGGGGTGCCCGCTATGCGTTCGTGCCGCCTTCAGTGCAGCGTGCTGGCGAAAAGCCCTGGCCTGTTCTCGGCGATCTTTCCGGGGAGTTGATTTTCGACCGGGCTGGGATGGAGGTGCGCAACGCGGCAGGTCGATTGGTCATGCCGGACGGAGACCCGGACGGCGTGCAGGTAAGCAAGGCGTCCACCCGGATCGACGACTTTTCCCGCGCTGTGGTCAATGTTGCGGCGCATGCGCAAGGGCCGCTGAAAGACATGCTGGCGGTGGTCAATGCGTCGCCGCTTGCCGCTATTACTGGTAATGCGCTTGCGAACGCCGAAGCGTCTGGTCCGGCCTCGCTTTCCTTGCAGCTAGGGCTTCCGCTGAGCGCGCTCGACCGCAGTTCGGTCAAGGGAAGCGTCGCCTTGTCCGGCAATGAATTGCGGCTAATGCCGGGGCAGCCGCCGCTTACCAATGTCGAGGGCGCCGTCGCGTTCACAGAAAAAGGCTTCAACGTCGCTGGTGTGAATGCGCGATTCCTGGGTGGGGACCTGCAGATCGATGGAGGTTCCGAGCCAGGGGCAGCTGCCACCGTCCGCTTGCGGGGAAGGGCCGAGATGGACGCAGTGCGCTCCGCTCCCGAATTCGGATTTGTCGCGCCTATCGCCATGCATGCGCACGGCGCTGCCGATTACGAAGCCACCCTCACTTTGCAAAACGACGCGCCCGAAATTCTGGTGACCAGCAATTTGCGTGGGATGGACCTCGATCTGCCGCCTCCCTTTGGCAAAGCCGCAGGAGATGTGATGCCCTTGCGCTTCGAAAGCAAGCAAGCGGTTGAGGATTCACCGAAGGCCAGCCGCAGTCGCCAGGACGTTTCTCTTGCTTTGGGAAAGATCGCTGCTGTGCACTACGAGCTGCAGCCTGCCCTGGCAGAAGGTGCGGTGCCCAAGGTGCTGCGCGGTAGCATCGCTGTCGGTTTGGCCGCTGACGAGGAGGCTCCGCTGCCCGCTGCTGGAGTGGCGGCCAATATCCAGGTCGATACGATCGATGTCGATCGCTGGCGGGCACTTCTTGCTGGTGAAAGCAAGGCTGCCGGCGCCCCTCAGCCGTCATCGCGCAAGCCCGATGTTCCGGCATCGTCAGCGGGCACGGTTCGCGAATTTTTGCCCGATACGCTGGCGGTTCGAGCCAATCTAGTGACTTCCGAAGGACGTTCGCTGCACCGTCTGGTGGCCGGCGGATCGCGGGCGGGCGATACCTGGCGGATGACGCTTGCTGCCGACGAGCTCGAAGGCTACGTCGAATTTCGCGAGCCTGCCGGCACCGCGCCAGCGAAGGTTTTTGCGCGGCTCGCCCGTCTGCGCGTGCCACAGGCGGCTGCTTCCGACGTGGAGCGCCTGCTGGAAGATCCGGCGTCACAGCAACGTACGTCTGCCTTGCCGGCGCTTGACATCGTCGTCGATGCACTGGAGCTGAAGGGACGCCAGCTGGGCCGGGTTGCGGTTGCCGCGATCAACCGCGCGGCATCCGACGGAAAGGCGGGCGAGCGCGAGTGGGAGCTGAACAAGCTCGATATCGAAGTGCCGGAAGCACATTTTTCCGCGACCGGAAACTGGTCCCGCAGGCTCGGAGCCGCGCATCCCGTGACCGCACTTGATTTTCGGCTCAACATCCGGGATTCCGGTGCACTGCTGGCGCGGTTCGGGATGCCGGGGCTGATCCGGCAAAGCCCGGGTTCGTTGGGGGGAACGGCGTTATGGCGGGGATCCCCGATCGATCCGGATTTCACGACGATGGACGGTGAGCTTCACCTGGACATGGCTTCAGGGCAGTTCCTCAAAGCCGAGCCAGGCATCGCCAAGCTGCTGGGCGTGCTGTCCTTGCAATCCTTGCCGCGCCGGCTGGCGCTCGATTTCCGTGATGTCTTCAGCCAAGGCTTCGCCTTCGACTGGGTGCGCGGCGATGTGGCAGTTCGCACGGGGGTTGCCCGCACGGAGAATCTCAAGATGAAAGGTCCCAGTGCGGCGGTGCTGATGGAAGGCCAGACCGATCTCGATCACGAAACACAGGACTTGCATGTCGTGGTGATTCCCGAGATCAACGCCGGTACCGCATCGCTCGTGGCGGCAGCCATCAATCCAGCCATAGGGCTTGCTTCATTTCTTGCACAGGTGCTTCTGCGAGGCCCTTTGACCAAGGCCGCCACCCGGGAATTTCGTATCACTGGCTCCTGGACGGAGCCGAAAGTGGTGCGCTTGACCGGTGACGACCGCACGGGCGCGCCAAGCAGTGAGCGTTGACACGCTCTACGTGATGGTCGTACGCCACCCATAAAAAAGCCACCGGCGGGCGGTGGCGATCAGGTGATCAATTGAGTCAGCGCCATCGAATTTGGCAACTAACCCTCCGGAGGTCCGGAGGTTCTACGCAATGCACCGCGTCCTTTAACGGCGGGGTGCTTCGCCCACATAGATTTCCACCCGTCGATTGCGCGCCCGGCCCGCGTCGGTAGCGTTCGACGCGACCGGATCGCTTGATCCCCGGCCATCGATCATGATGCGGCGGCTATCCACGCCCCGCATCGCCAGATAATCACGTGTGCTGGCGGCCCGGTCGACCGAGAGCGGATTGTTGATGGCGTCGCTGCCGGTGCTGTCGGTGAAGCCGATGATCCGCACGGTGGTGTCCGGATTGGATTCCAGGCTACGCGCGAAACGGTCCAGCACGGGGGCGAAATTGGACTTGACGTTGGCCCTGCCAGTATCGAACGACACATCGCTGGGAACGTCAAGCTTGAGCTGGTTGTCAGACGTCTGCGATACGGCAATGCCGGTGCCGCGAGTAGCCGCTTCCATTTCCTGCTTCTGGCGCTCCATCCGCTGCGACCAGATATACGTGCCAAGGGCTCCGACACCTGCGCCGATTACTGCGCCCGTGCCTGCGTTCCCGCCAGTCACGGCACCCAGCACAGCTCCGCCGGCAGCACCGGCGCCTGCGCCGAGGGCGGTCCGGCGTTGGGTATCGCTCAGTCCGCCGTTGGCGCAGCCTGCCAGCATGGCTGCCGCCATGGTTGTTCCCAAAATGATCTTGTACATAAATTTTCCTTGTGAATGCGTGAGAGTGCCTGCTGGTATGTCGCAATGACTGACGTGACATCTGACCACTTATTTTGTGCATCAAAAAGCGGCGTCTTGTGTAGGCAGGCAAGCCGGACCCGCGCCGGTCGGTACGGCGTTTAGGCAAGCAAATAGGGGAGAGAGGCCGTCGGCCCATCGTCGCAAAACGCTAGGGCAGAGACGCGGACTGGCGGCGCAGCCGGTCCTTCGAATCAGGGCCTTTTTTCGTCCGTGGCTGACCGCGTCGCGACGCGATCGGGTGAAAGATCCGCATCCGGTTGCTCGTCTTCTGCCGTGCCGGGAGGTTCGCCGCGAGGACGGCCGGAGAACATCGTCCACCAGACGATGAAGATGAACAGGCATCCCGCCAGCAGGGCTTCGAGCAAAATCAGGCCCATGATGCAGAGACTCCAGGGTTGGGCGACAACATTGTTTATTGTAGGAACGCTGCTGGGCTGCGCCGGAACACCGACCAAGCCGCTGGCGGATCAGCCGCCTGTTACCGGGCCGGTTTCCCCTGCGGCCGGCCCGCCCATTGCCCTTCCGACGGTGCCGGCTCCTGTTGCCGGCTCGCGCGGCGTGTGGATTCCGGTAGGGTGGGACGATCTTCCGGGCTTCGACGGCGACGCGCTGTTCGAGGCCTGGAACGCCTGGATCAAGAGCTGTGAAAAGCCGCCGCCAGCGTTTGCTCCGTTGTGCAGCGATGTAAGGCGCTTGTCGATCGGCACTGCGGAAGAGCAACGCGCCTGGATGAAGGAGCGGCTTCAGCCCTATCGCATTGAGGCAAAAGACGGCAATCCCGATGGCCTGCTGACGGGCTATTACGAGCCGGTGATTCCAGCCAGCCGTTTGCCAACAGCTCAGTTCACGGTGCCGCTCTACGGGCTGCCGGCCGGCGGCCAGCCCAAGGGCCCTTGGTACACCCGGCAACAGATAGATACCCTGCCAGAGGCTCGAGCCGCCCTTGCCGGCCGCGAAATTGCGTGGCTTGCGGACCCCGTCGAAGCGATGGTGCTGCACATCCAGGGCTCGGGTCGGTTGAACATTACCGAGCCTGATGGTTCACAGCGCACTATCCGCTTGGCGTTTGCCGGCACCAACGATCAGCCCTACCGGAGTATTGGCAGCTGGCTCTTGCGTCAGGGCGCCACACGTGACGCAACATGGCCCGGCATCCGAAACTGGTTAGCGCGCAATCCTCAGCGCGTCAACGAGCTGATGTGGACCAATCCGCGCTACGTGTTTTTTCGTGAAGAACCGCTCGAAGGGATCGATGTGTATTTCGGTCCGCGCGGCGCGCAGGGCGTTGGGCTGACCCCGGGAAGATCCATTGCGGTGGATCGGGCCAGCATCCCCTACGGAACCCCCGTCTGGCTGTCATCCAGCGGGCCACTGGTCAATTTGCGGCGGCTGGTGCTGGCACAGGACACGGGCTCAGCCATCGTCGGTGCCGTCCGCGCTGATTTCTTCACTGGCTGGGGGCCTGAGGCCGGCGATATCGCCGGTCGCCTGAAGCAGGGGCTTCGTCTCTGGGCACTGTGGCCAAAGCCGGCGTCTTGAGGAAGCTTGTCGGCTTTGCCAGCTCCTTGGCGGGAGTGAACACCGTTTGCCTGAATCTCGTTGCGCTCTTTTCGTCGACCACCTTCTTTCCGACCGCCGTCTACTGTTTTCAACCCTTTTTTTGCGGAGTACTGCTGTGCGCACTGTATCGACCCAATGCCATTTGTCCCGTCGCATTTCCACCGGAGCGGTGTTGTTGACGGTCACGTTGTGGCTCGCTGGCTGTGCCAGCGGCAGCAATCCTTTTTCCCCTGAAGTGGCCTACCGCTGCGACAACGGTCTAACGCTCCTGATGAACCCGAAAGATGACAGTGTTGCGTTGCAGGGAGGGCGCGGCACGCAGTTACTGCTGCGCGACGCGGGCGGCGTCGGCAACCAGGCGGTCTACAGCAATCCCGACGTGCGCTTGACCACCGGACTCGGTGCAGATGGACGCGGCGCCGAACTCGAAGGCGTCGTGCCGAACACCCGGGCGCGCTGTACACGATCGTGATCTGTAGAGCAATAATTGATGATTAAATATCCTCTAAAGCTATATTATAAAAGCGCATCAAGCTATTTATAAAATAGCAAATTGCCTGTTGGCGGGGATTTGGTGGGTGCGTCGTCAGCGCGTGGTTCTGCTGCGCCGCGCAGTGCCTGGGGTGCAGGCGAGGCGGTGAGTCAACAAACTGTCACGCACTGTTCCTAGCATCCGGGATGCCCTGCGGCGTTGTTCGACATACGCCGCAGGTTCGAACATCCTGCATGTAGCCAACGGAACCCTCACCATGACCGAAATCGCACTTCCGGCCGTATCACGTCGCCACACGCTCCGCTTGCTTTCAAGCTTTCCTCTGTTGCCGCTCGGCACCGCTGCTGCGGCTGCGGTTCTCCTGCCAGGATGCGGTGGCGGCGATGACGGCCCGGCTGTCACTACCGCCAAATACCGCTCCACGCAGTTCACCGGCATGGCCGCGCCCACGCTTGCCGACCCGGCAGCCATGGCCAGCACGACCGTCGGCTCCGCACTGCGCGTTGCCTTCGACGACGGCAGCAGCAAGGACTATCAACTCGCCTATCAGCCGTTCTTCATCACGGGTGATAGCGTGCCCGATGGCAAGGGTGGCCAGGCGCTCGCAGGCGGCTACTTCGACATCCGCAACCAGCCCATCATCGACCGCACGGTGCCCGGCAGAGAGCGCCAGTTCTTCTCCGATTCGCCCGATGGCACCACGCTGCTGACCGTGCCGAACGCCAGCGTTCCCGGCGTCAAGGGCAAGCCCGTATTTGCCGTGGTGCAGTTCGAATACACCAGCCTGGCGCAGGACCGCACAACCGACATGTACGGCAAGCTGCCGTCGCCGATCGCCGTGCTCACGCTCGACCAGGACCCCGCCACCGGCCGGCTCACGCTGGTGAAGTACCACAACGTCGACACCTCGGGCGTGCACGGCCTGTGGATCACCTGCGGCGCCAGCATCTCGCCGTGGGGCACGCATCTCTCCAGCGAAGAGTACGAGCCCGACACCGCAACGCTCGCCAGCAACGCGCAGTTCAAGGCCTTCAGCCAGAACCTTTTCGGCAACGAAACGCAGGCGAATCCGTACCACTACAACCACCTGCCGGAAGTCACGGTGAACACCGACGGCACCGCTTCCATCAAGAAGCACTACTGCCTGGGCCGTATCTCGCACGAGATCGTGCAGGTGATGCCCGATGAGCGCACCGCACTGATGGGCGACGACGCCACCAACGGCGGCCTTTTCGTTTTTGTGGCCGACAAGGCGCGGGATTTGTCTTCCGGAAGTTTGTATGTCGCCAAGGTGGGCGCTGGCTTCACGGTGGACCAGGCCGCGCCCGCCGCGCCGCTGAGCTGGATCAAGCTGGGGTCGGCGAGCAGCGCAGAAATCGAGCAATTGGCCAATTCGCTCAAGCCCGCCGACATCCTTGACGTTGCCAAGACGGATCCGAAGGATGCGTCGTTCATCAAGGTCACGGTCAACGGTGCGGCGGAATGGATTCGCGTGAAGCCCGGCATGGAAAAGGCTGCAGCATTCCTGGAAACCCATCGCTATGCAGCACTGGCGGGCGGCAGCCTTGGCTTTACCAAAATGGAAGGCACGACCGTCAATATCCGCGACAAGGTCGCGTATTCGGCACTGCAGAACGTGCAGGATTCGATGGTCAAAGGTGGCAAGGGCAACGTGCCGGGGAATGGCATCGCACTCGACGCCGCCCTGAAGGCCGGCGCCGTGATGGCGCTGAACCTGCGCGCGGGTTTGAAGGATGACAGGGGCGCAGCCATTGCCAGTGAATGGATGCCGGTCGATACCAAGGCGCTGGTCGTGGGTGAGGACATCGCCGCCGACGCGCTCGGCAACACCGGCAACCCGGACCGCATCGCCAACCCCGACAACCTGAAGTTTTCCGAAAAGATGCGCACGCTTTTCATCGGCGAAGACAGCAGCCAGCACGTCAACAATTTCCTCTGGGCCTACAACGTCGACACGCGTGCGCTGTCACGCGTCATGTCGGTGCCGGCGGGTGCCGAATCCACCGGCCTGCACGCAGTGGACGAGATCAACGGCTGGACCTATGTGATGAGCAATTTCCAGCACGCTGGTGACTGGGGCGGCATCCACGCCAAGGTCAAGGACACGCTGCAGCCGCTGCTGGATGCCAATTACCGCAATCGTTTCGGCGCTGCAGTCGGTTATCTCACGGCGTCGCCTTCGCAAATCAAGCTGGCATGAGCGACCCTGCCGCACGCGGGATGATGAGCGGCCGGACTTGAACCCTGGGCCATCCAAAGCCCCGTTCGTTCGGGTTACATGGTGTCACCGCCTTCGGGGAAGTCAGAGGCGCTTTGGCTGCGGACTTGTGGTTTTCTGCTCGGCGCAACATCATGCTCCTCCGGCCTGGGTGGGTTGCCGTGCTGAGGGATATTCAAGAGCTGCGCGGTTCAGGTTACTTCGATCAATTGCATCCGCCTCGCAATAGCCGGCGAGATCCCGAGCGCCGCCCGCATAGTGATGTTCTGGCGCTAGGAACTTGCAAGATGTGTATCCAGCTGTTAGAGTTGCAGATTGAGGCCAATGAGAGATCGCCCGTGCACGACTCCGTTATCGAGTACCTGTCCGACCAGCAATGTTCGCGTCAATGGAAACTATTTCTCCGTGTGTGGGCTGAAGAATTGTCGAGCCAGTGGACGCTCGCTGAATTTCAGAACTTCATGGGGCGGCTTGGAACGCGCTTTGCCCGCCAGATTCCAATTGGCCCCTGCCAGACTCTGGACGATCTTCAGCTCGCAATGAGCCGGGTTTGGATGGATGCGGATTGGGGTTGGGTAGCGCTTGAGCAGCAGCAGGATCATCTCCGCATCCGCCATTTCTGTGCCCCCTTGCGCGCTGCGCTGGGGGATGAGTCTTCCGTATGGTCTCCTGCCTTTCTGGAAGGCGTTTACCAGGAATGGTTTGCTCAGACGCAAGCTGGCGAGACGCTACGAGTGAGCCAGGTGACGGCTCCCGATGCTGCCGGCTCCGTTGAATTTCAGCTGGCTCGCGCCTAGCTTCTTTTACGGCGCGGCGCCGTACACATTGATCAGGACAGGTCCCCATGAGCCGTTCCGAAGACATCACCAATCTTTTCAGGCAATTCGGCGGCGAACCCTCCGATTACCGTGAAATGGGTCGAGACAACAGCGCTGCGCACGCGCGCGAACGTTGGCCGCTGCTGGCGGCAATAGACGTGGGGATCGCAAAGGAGCCTGTTTCTCCGGTGAAAGCGAGCCGACCCGCCGAAGAATTGCCAGAATTGCCAATAAGGACTCCCTCTCGCTTGTTCGAAGGCGCCCCGCAGGCCCGGGTTCATCCTTCTGTGGCGCCATCTCCGGCCCTTCGGGTCGCCCCCGTGCAGGCGCCAGCCCCGGCTGTACCGATCTCTGTGCAGTCGACAGGGCGGATCGAACCGGTACTGCTCGCGCCGACTCCCTCGCCCTCTCGGACGCTGATCCAGCCCGCTGCCCCGCCATCTGGAGCCGCTAGGATGTTTTCTCCAATTGATCCGGCTGGCACTCACACGCCACGGGAGCTGGTACGGCCCGCTGCGCCAGAGGTTGCGACGCTGTCTGTCGCTAACGAGTTCGGAAACGATCTTGCTTCGGTATTTCAGCGTCTGCAACGAGACCCCGCACACCATGATGCGACGCCGCAGGCGTCTTCCTCCAGGGATTTGCTTCTCCAGAAGCTGTTGCGCTCGTGAAAATACTATCCATCGTTTCCGCAAAGGGCGGTGTCGGCAAGACCACGGTGACTGCCAATCTGGCGGCAGCCCTCGCGCGCGAAGGTCGCCAGGTGCTGGCGGTCGATCTCGATCCGCAAAACGCACTTCGTTTCCACCTGGGATTCGATCCCCACGATGTGGGGGGAATTTCCCGCACGACGCTTGCCCGCGCCCCGTGGTCGAGTTCGTGCATCACCAGTGAACGCGGGGTGCTGCTTTTCCCGTATGGGCTCGTCAATGAGGAGGACCGGCGCACCTTCGAAGTTGCTTTGGATACCGATCCACTTTGGCTGCGGCGCAACCTCGAATCCCTCGGTTTGCCGGAGGGCGTCTGTGTGCTGCTCGACACCCCACCCGGTCCGTCGGTCTACCTGCGGCAGGCATTGCGCGTCGCCGACGCCGCGCTGGTGGTGACCCTGGCGGACGCCGCCTCGTATGCGACGCTGCCGATGATGGAGGGCCTCATTCGCGACTATTGTTCAAATCGGCCAGGTTTCGGCGGGGCGCACTACGTAGTGAACCAGGTCGACGGGTCGACGCAGCTTTCGGTCGACGTGACGCAGGTGCTCCGGCGCAATCTGGGTGACCGGATCATCGGCCTGATCCACCGCGATCAAGCAGTTTCCGAGGCGCTTGCCTACGATCGCAGTGTGATGGAGTACCAGGCGGATTCACGTGCGGCGCACGATTTCATGGAGCTAGCCCGGTCAGTGGACGAACTTCTCGCGCGCCT
>JBBSUX010000089.1:0-11810 GCA_038234045.1 Burkholderiales bacterium | reverse complement strand
GCTGCCGCCCGTCTCGACCTGCGTCTGAACCCTACGGACAAGGCCCGCATTACCCGTGCCGCCGACCTACGGGGTGTGGCGCTGTCTGCCTTCGTGCGCGATGCGGTACTGCGAGAAGCCGAAAGCGTCATGGCGGCCGAACTGACCGTCACCCTGTCGGCTGAAGAATCCCGACGCTTCCTCAAGGCGCTGGATGCCCCCTTCCAGCCCAATGCTAAGCTCAAAAAGGCTCTCGCCCGCGTCGCATCGGCCTGATTCGTGCTCGTTGTAGAGCAGCTCAAGCCCAAGCGGCATGATCGCGACGGGTTCGCGTGTAGCGAACCCACTTTGGATGCGTACCTGCGCCAGCAGGCCGCCCAGCACCACCGCGACGGAATCAGTACCACGCACGTCTTGGTGGACGACACCGACCCGGCCCGCATCCTCGGCTACTACAGCCTGTCGGCCGCCCAACTTTTGCTGACCGACTTGCAAGAGGCCGATCGCAAGCGCCTGCCCAGCTACCCGGTACCTGCAATTCGTATGGGGCGGCTGGCCGTCTCAACCAATGAGCAGGGAAAGGGACACGGTGACTACCTAATGGCGCATGCCGTGACTCGCTGCTTAGGCCTACGCGAGCAGCTTGGCGTGCGTGTGCTGCTAGTGGATGCGCTGCATGAGAAGGCTGCCCATTTCTATCGCGCCTACGGTTTCCGGGAAGCCGCGGCGAATTCGCGCACGTTGTATTTGCCCTTGGGGAATTCATGAACACGTTGCAGGGGGCGCTGTGTCTCGACTAACCGACTTGCTTGCCCAGGCCAAGTCCAAAGATCCGCAGTTAGGGGCCGATCTTGACCGCGAGTTCAAGGTTCTGTCGTCGCGGCTGCCGTTCGGCCTGAACTTCGAGCGCCACAGCCCGGAAGCCGTGGAACTGGCGCTGCGGCACATACGCAAGGGCGACAAGGTGCGGGTGCTAGCCGAGCGCGGTTCGACCAAGAAAGGCGACCAGCGGCTTTGGCAAGTGAAGGCCATCCACAAGGCGAAGAAAGTAGTCGACCTGGAACTGCTGGGGGTAAAGCAGCCTGAAACGCAGTCGGCGGCGTTGGATGACCTGGTGGTGGTCTCCGAGTTCCGCGACACGATCTATCCGGGCTTGGTCAGCACGGGCACGGTGCAGCATGGTGGCGACAAGCCATTCCACACGGTCATCAATGGCGAGAACTACCACGTCCTGAAGGCGTTGACCTACACACACCGCGGCAAGGTGGATGCCATCTACATCGACCCGCCGTACAACACGGGGGCGAAGGACTGGAAATATAACAACGACTACGTCGAAGGCGAAGATCTGTACCGGCACAGCAAGTGGCTGGCTTTCATGGAGCGTCGCTTGCAGATTGCGAAAGAACTGCTGAATCCTGCCAATTCTGTCTTAGTAGTCACCATCGACGAAAAGGAATACCTGCGGCTTGGCTTGCTGCTGGAACAAGTGTTTCCCCAAGCGCAAATTGAGATGGTCACATCGGTAATTAGCGCGAAAGGAGTGGCGCGGTTCGGTCAGTTCTCGCGCGTCGAGGAGTTCATCTATTTCGCAAGACTCGGCAAGGCCACTGTCGATCTTGGCGAGCAAAACATGCTGGATGACTCTCGCTCGGCTACTGCGCAAATCGGACGGGCTATTGAGTGGCTTGGTCTTCGTCGGCGCGAACCAACCGCGAAGCGTGGAGCACGACCAAACCAGTTCTACCCGATCTTCATTGACGTGAAGTCAGGCTTCATTGAATCCGTCGGATCACCGATCACCGATGACGTTGACCGATTGAAAGTACTGGCTCCGAAAGGAACATTTGCCGTTTGGCCGTTGAGGCCGAACGGTGGCGAGGGCCTTTGGGGGATCACACCTGACACGGCCAAGCGGTATCTCAAAGATGGCTTCATACGTGCTCGCAACTACAAGCCAGAGAACGAGCGGGTAGCAATTCACTACCTACCTAGCGGAACCGTTGATGCGATTCAGGATGGGCGAATCGATGTAACTGGCCGTGATCCAGATGGCGCTATTCAGGCCATTCACCGCGAACGTAAGGGTGTAATTCCGAAGCGCGTATGGAATATGGCGTCGCACAACGCCGAGAACGGTGGTTCGCTGATTCTGTCCAAGTTGATCCCAGATCGTCGCTTTCCATTCCCGAAGTCACTCTACGCAGTTGAGGATTCGCTTCGGTTTTTTGTTGGAGACAAGCCTGCTGCCGTCATCCTTGATTTCTTCTCAGGCTCGGGCACAACCGCACATGCCGTGATGCGCCTGAATCGCCAGGACGGTGGTCGCCGCCAGTGCATCTCTGTCACCAACAACGAAGTTGCGGCGGACGAGCAGAAGGCGTTGCGCGAACAAGCCTTGCGGCCAGGTGATTCCGAATGGGAGCAATGGGGCATCTGCGACTACATCACCAAGCCGCGCGTACGGGCTGCCATTACCGGTAAGACCCCAGACGGTGAGCCCATCAAGGGCGATTACAAGTTCACCGACGAATTCGCGATAGCCGATGGCTTCAAGGAGAACGCCGAGTTCTTCACCCTGACCTACGAAACCCCGGTCTCGGTCAGTCACAACCTTGCCTTCGCCCGTATCGCGCCGCTGCTGTGGCTGCGCGCCGGCGCGTGCGGCAAGCGCGTAGACAAGTTGCCCGTCGACGGTTGGGCTGTAGCAGATGCCTACGGACTGCTCACCGAGGTGGACATGGCTACGCCCTTCATCAAGGCCGTGAAGAAGGTCGATGGACTGCGCATCGCCTACATCGTCACCGACGACGACCGCCGCTTCCAGGCCATCGCCAAGCGCCTGCCGGATGACGTGGAGCCGGTGCGCCTGTACGAGTCCTACCTGACCAACTTTAGTTTCGCCAACGGGGAATAGCGGATGAAGTTCACCCTCAAGGACTACCAGCGTGATGCCGTCCGCGACGCCTTGGCTAATCTCAGGAAGGCACGCCGGCTGTGGCATGGCGAGTCCGATAAGACCGCATTCTCTCTGACCGCCGTTACTGGCGCAGGCAAGACCGTCATGGCTGCTGCTGCATTCGAGGCGCTATTCCACGGCGACGACGAATTCGACTTCGATGCTGATTCAAGTGCAGTGGTGATCTGGTTCAGCGACGACCCCTCATTGAACGAACAAACCCGCTTCCGTCTGATCGAAGCCAGCGACCGTATCAACCACACCGACCTGGTGGTGGTGGAAAATACCTTCAACCGGCCCAAGTTCGAGGCCGGTAAAATCTACTTCCTCAACACCCAGAAGCTCGGCAAGAACAGCCTGCTGGTGCGTGGTCATGACCAGGAGGAACTGGAAGTTAAGGCCGGCGAGTTGTTGCCTGAAACCCGCCCCGACCTACGGTCGTACACGATGTGGGACACGATCCAGAACACGATCGAAGATCCCGACCTGACCCTATATCTGGTGCTTGATGAAGCACACCGTGGCATGGGCACGCCAACCACTGCCAATCAGAACGCAAAAAACACGATCGTCCAGCGACTCATCAACGGTTCTGGTGGCGTGCCCGGCATACCTGCAGTCTGGGGCATCTCCGCCACGGTGGAGCGTTTCAACAAGGCTATTGAGTTCGCTGGCAAACACCTCAAGCTGCCGAACGTGGTGGTGGATTCGACCAAGGTGCAGGAATCTGGTCTCATCAAAGACACCATCCTGCTCGACATCCCCGACGAAACCGGCGACTTCGATACCGTGCTGGTGCGTCGTGCCACCGACAAACTGAAGGAATCCACAACTGCTTGGGCCGAATACGCCAAGCAGCAGGAGGAAGCGCACGTCGTCGTCCCACTGATGGTGTTGCAGGTTCCCAACACGCCCGACCCGAACGAGATCGGGCGAGCTTTGGACGCCGTCTTCGAGCGCTTCCCGGAATTGCCCACAGCGAGCGTGGCGCACGTCTTCGGCGAGCACAGCACACATCGGCTCGGCAACCGCGACGTGCCATACATCGAGCCGCAGCGCGTCCAGGAATCGACCTGGGTGCGCGTACTGATCGCCAAAGACGCCATCAGCACCGGCTGGGACTGCCCGCGGGCCGAGGTAATGGTGTCCTTCCGTGCCGCAAACGATCGCACACATATCACCCAGTTGCTGGGCCGCATGGTGCGTTCGCCGTTGGCGCGCCGCATTCCCGGTAACGACCGACTGAACGCAGTGGACTGTCTGCTGCCGAAGTTCAACCGAAAAACGGTCGAGGAAGTGGTTGACGCATTGATGAAGGGCGACGACACGCTGCCGGCGACGCCTGGGCGCATCCTCATCGACTATGTGGAAGTGAAGCCCAACCCTGCGGCTTCGTCGGCCGTGTGGGAAGTGTTCCAAGCTTTGCCGTCGCAGACTCGACCGCAGCGTGGCGCTAAGCCTGCAAAGCGTTTGACTGCGCTGGCGCACGAACTGGCCTCCGATGACATCCTTCCGAGTGCGGGCAAGCTGGCACACGCACACATGCACAAGGTGCTGGATGATTTCCAGGAAAGCCAGAAGGAGAAGATCGCAGCCAAGCGCAAGTCGGTAATGACAGTGGACGGCAAAACCGTGGTCGCTGACCTGAAGGGCAAGGCTAAGAGCCTCGACGAGTTCTGGGAAGACGCCGACATTGCGGTGATCGACGATGCCTACCGGCGAGCGGCACGCATCTTCAGCCCCGACATTTCCCGCACTTACGTCGATCATCTGGCATACAAGATGGCTGACCCGGAAAAAGATGCGGAGGAATTCCTGGAGGCCATCGTTGATGCGCGTGTGTCGGTCGCGGGTCTGGGCCTGTTGATGGAAGTGCAGGCCTACTTCGATGCCGCAGCCGATGATCTGGCTAAAGCATGGTTGGGTCAGTACGGGCCACAGATCAAGGTGCTCACCGACGACCGCAAGGAGTCCTACCGGCAGGTCATCGAGATGAGCACTGAGCCGCAGGACGTGGACTTGATCAAACCAGAAGCCAAATTCGAGCCGACAAAGGCGCGTGAGAACGACAAAGAGACTGTTTTACCTACTTGGAAGAACCACTTGCTTTGCGATAAGGACGGCGCCTACCCGGCAGAGCTGAAGGGTTGGGAGCGGACGGTTGTAGAGACCGAGTCCAAGCGCAATGGCTTCGTCTTCTGGTATCGGAACCCTGGACAGCCCGGACAGTCGTCGCTTGGTATTGCCTACGTCGAAGGCGACCAATACAAAATCGTCCGTCCCGACTTCATCTTCTTCGCGGAGCAGGAAGGAAAAGTGGTCGTTGATCTTGTGGACCCACATAGCCTGCACTTGGCGGATGCGCTGCCCAAGTTGCAGGGATTGGCCGCCTATGCAGAAACGCACAGCAAGGCCTACCGACGCATCGAATCCATCGCCGAGGTGAAGGGCAAGCTGCGAGCCTTAAATTTGACGAATGAAGAAGTACGCAAGGCCATTGCTGTTGCAAAAGATGTCACAAGTCTCTTTGGCGGGGCATTGGCGGCGGACTATTGAGCGTGGGGATTATTAGGGACCGCCATTAGATATTTGCTGACGGAAAAACGGTTCGTGTAAGGGGGATCACCGATGACGGAACTTCATCAAGACGTAAAGAACTGGCTGCACACGCAAAAGGACTGGTTGCAACAAGCGGCAGAGCTGCTGCTGGCCAAGGGACCACCCGATGACAATGACATCATGGCCTTGGCCGAGCACCTGAAGACTGCGGAGGGCCAGACAGTTACCAATAATCGGGCCTTCAACGGACTTGTGGCAGGTGCCATCCAAACCACCGAAGTTCGCCTGAAAGCCATTGGTGAAATCACCGGAATCGAAAATCTTGGGCCGAGTAGTCCGCTGAATTTCGGAGAAGGAAATCTTTGCGTCATCTATGGCAACAACGGTTCTGGGAAGTCCGGCTATGCTCGCCTCGTCAAGAAAGCGACCGGAAAACCCGGGGCCAAAGAGCTGCGGCCCAACGTCTTCAAGGCAGCGCCCACCGAGCAGAAATGCAAATTTTTCTTCAATGATGGGTCCGATAAAACGGTTGAGTGGCATGCGAACGCTGCCCCTATTGAGGCCCTTCGCGCCGTAGACATCTTCGATTCCGACGCGGCAAACAACTACCTGGGCAGGGACAATGAGGCCACCTACACGCCTCCTGTAGTGTCCTTGTTCGACAAGTTGGTCGGCATCGTTAAATCGGTCAGGGACCGATTGCAAGCCCAGCAGGCCGCGTTGGTAAATGCTTCGCCTGCCATCCCTCAGCAGTACGTCGCAACTAAGTCAGGGGCGCAGTACAGCGGATTGAGAGCCAATAGCAATACTGTTGAAATCCAGAAGATTCAAGCCTGGACAGAGGCCGAGGAACACGAACTTGCCCAGCTAAACCAGCGCTTGGTTGCTACAGACCCTGCGGCTCTGTCCAGACAAAAGCGGGCCACAAAGGCCCAGATGCAACAGATCGCGAGCCAGATCAAGAAGGATGCGGCGGCTTACACCGAGGAAGCATTCACTACGGTGCGAGCCGTGAGGCAAGACGCGCGGGCAAAGCGGAAGATTGCAGAAGAGGCGGCTCAGGTGGCCTCCACGAAGCTGGACGGCGTGGGGTCGGACACTTGGAAAGCGCTCTGGGAAGCTGCGAGGAACTATTCGCAGACCCCGTACCCGCAAAGGGACTTCCCGGTTGTGGACGATGCCCGCTGCGTGCTCTGTCATCAGGAGCTTGCTGAAGACGCCAAGCAACGCCTGCAAGACTTCGAGAAGTTTGTGCAGAGCGATGTCGAACAGGCAGCAGTCAATGTTGAAGCTGCCTATAGGGCGGCGTTGGCACAACTCCCATTAGCCCTCGCCGAGCAGGTTGTCACCGACCGGTGCAACGCTGCAGGCTTGACCGATGATGTACTGGTCACGGGAATAAAGGCGTTCTGGCAGCGGATTGCCACTTCACGCACGGCTATGCAGATCGAGGAAGTTGTCGAGGCGGGAGTTGCCATTGCTATTCCACAAGACATTATTGCTGCATTAGAGACGATGGTTAATGCTCTTGAAGAACAGGCAAAACAGCACGACCATGACGCGACTGGATTCAACCGCGCTGAAGCCACTCAGCAGAAAGTCGAGCTTGAAGCCAAGCGATGGACTTCCCAGCAATCGGCGGCCATCACCGCTGAAATGCAACGACTGAAAGCTATTGCCGAGTACGAAGGCTGGGTCAGGCTAACCAACACCCAGCAGATAACAATAAAGGGTGGGCAGGTGGCAGAAGCGGCCATCACTGATGCATATATTTCTCGATTCAATAAAGAACTTGAAAACCTGAAGGCCAAAATGGTCAGGGTCAAGCTAGTCAGGACGAGGGCCGAGAGAGGCAAGGCGTACCACGGACTTGAGCTGGACGGTGCTGTGGATGGGAACACCAAGCTGGAAAAGGTGTTAAGTGACGGCGAGCGACGCATCATCTGCTTGGCCGCATTTCTGGCCGATGTAGCGGACAAGCCTCACGCCTCGACCTTCATCTTCGATGACCCAATTTCATCGCTGGATCAGGACTACGAGCTGGCTGTTGCAAGCCGGTTGGTGGAGTTGGCCAAGTCTCGCCAGGTGTTGGTCTTTACGCACCGCCTCTCTTTGCTGGTGGGCTTGGAAGACGCGGCCGGCAAAATGGGTCCTGAGTGGGAAAAGCAGCACCATGTCCCGCGGTGGATCGAGACCTACTCCGGCGTCTCGGGGCAGATTTGTATTGAATCAGCAAGGAACGCAAATACCACCAGGGCGAATAACATCCTCTTGGATAAGTTGCGAGAAGCAAAACAGAAAGGCGAGCAGGAAGGCGGCGATGCTTATAGAAGCTTGGCATCGGGCTTGTGCAACGAGATAAGAATTCTACTGGAGCGCACTGTCGAGCATGATCTTCTGGACAAGATCGTGCTGCGTTACCGCAATAGCATCACTACCGACAACAAGCTCCCCGTTCTGGCAAACATCAAGCTTGAAGATTGCAGCTTCATAGACGGATTGATGACGAAGTACTCAACCCTGGTCCACAGCCAATCTACTGAGAGCCCAATCGCTATCCCTGAGGAGCCGGAATTGAAAAAGGACTTGGAAGATCTCAAGGCCTGGCGCGATGAGTTCAAGAAGCGCCCCGTTAAAGGAGTGGCCAATGCAGGTGCGCAACTAGTTCAGCCTGTAGGTGTGATCTGATGCGAGCCTTTGAGGCCCGCTCTAGCAGTCAGATCCTCTAGCCAGACGACCACCTACGTGTCAACGCAGGTACACGCACGGTACAACGGTCACTTTTGGTTCACTTCGCTAAACTGCGCCAACTGCCGAGCTGCCATGTTTCGACAGCGCGCTCGCGAGCGTGCAGTTTCCGTAAGCCATCGCGGACACTTCGCTTTCGGTGGCGTACTCGCGGGCGCCGACCTTTGACTTCACCGCGTACGCCATTTCGTTCGTCAGAGTGATGCTGAACTCTTGAGTTGCGCATGGCCAGCTAAGCGTGGGCCAATTTTGGGCCGCTAAAATCGAATTTTTGCGCGATTTGTGACCATCGCTGCCATTTGCTGGAAATAGCAAAAAGCCCCGAACTTGCCGGGGCTTTGCTCGCTCGCTACCCATGTAAATGCTTAGAACAAGGGCACTTTCAGACGAAAGCCCGTGAAAAGACGGGCTCTCGAGGGTGTCACAAATGGTGCCGGAAATAGGAATCGAACCTACGACCTACGCATTACGAATGCGCCGCTCTACCAACTGAGCTATTCCGGCGTGGACGCGAAGTGTAGGTAGCCCGGCTACGCCGGTCAATCAAACCGGTCAGTCGACCAGCTGCATGCGCAGTTCACGAGGGAGCGCGAACACCATGTTTTCCGGTTCGCCAGCGAGTTCGCTCACGCTACCAGCACCGAGCTCATTCAAGCGCTGGATGACGCCGCGTACCAGTACTTCGGGCGCAGAGGCACCGGCACTGACGCCAATCCGCCGGCGGCCCACGACCCAACGTGGATCGATCTCTTCGGCACCGTCGATCAGGTGTGCTTCCACGCCTTCGCGTTCGGCCAACTCGCGCAGGCGATTGGAGTTGGAACTGTTCGGCGAACCCACCACCAGCACGAGGTCGCATTGCTGCGACAACTCGCGCACTGCATCCTGCCGGTTCTGTGTGGCATAGCAGATGTCGTCGTTGCGTGGACCCTGGATCGCGGGAAATTTATCGCGCAGCGCGGTAATAATTTCGCGCGTGTCATCAACCGAGAGCGTGGTCTGCGTCGTGTACGCAAGATTGTCGGGCTGGCCCACGATCAATGCCGCGACATCGCCCAGCTCCTCGACCAGGTAGATGTTGTTGATGGAACGCTCTCCGGCATCCGACATGCGATGCCACTGCCCCATCGTGCCTTCCACTTCGGGATGTCCCGCATGCCCGACCAGCACCATGTCGCGGCCCGCACGGCATTGCCGTGTCACTTCCAGGTGCACCTTGGTCACCAGCGGACATGTCGCGTCGAACACTTTCAGGCCGCGAATCGCGGCTTCACTGCGCACTGTCTGCGAAACACCATGCGCACTGAAGATGACGGTGGCGCCGTCGGGGACTTCATCCAGCTCCTCGACGAAGATCGCACCGCGACGCTTCAGGTCGTCGACGACATAGCGGTTGTGCACGACTTCGTGGCGGACGTAGATCGGTGCGCCGAGCGTTTCCAGCGCGCGGTTGACGATCTCGATCGCGCGATCGACGCCGGCGCAGAAACCACGGGGATTGGCGAGGACAATGTCCATGCCACCATTATCCCGCGTTCTTCGCTGAACCGCCCTGCATCAGGCCGAACAAGCCAATCCCGATCGCACCACCCACGATCGCCGAATCGGCGATGTTGAAGGCTGGCCAGTAATGCGAATGCCAGTACCACTGGATGAAGTCCACCACATGGCCGTGCAACAGCCGGTCGATTACATTGCCGATCGCGCCGCCAATGACCAGGGCGAAAGGCCCCGCGGTTTTCCATTCGCCGCGGGGTGTTTTCGCCAACGTTCTCGCCAGCACCACGCTGACCACCACAGCAAGCAGGACGAAGACATATTTCTGCCAACCACTGGCGTCGCTGAGGAAACTGAACGCGGCGCCCGTGTTGTAGGTGCGGTACCAGTTCCAGACACCAGCGATGACAGGCACTGGCTGGAATTCCGGCAGCGTCGCCAGCACCCAGGCCTTGCTGAGCTGGTCAAGCACGATGACCAGCGCGGACAGGCCGAGCCACGGGAGTGCGTTGGACCTGCCCATCAAAACCATCTCCTTGTTTCACCCAGGCCTTCGATATTCGACACGCAGCGTTCGCAGATCTCGGGGTGCGCGGCATCCACACCGACATCGGCACGACGCTGCCAGCAGCGGATGCATTTCGGTTTTTTGGTCGCGGTGGCAGAGATGGAAATGTCCGTCGCGACATCGTCAGCCTGCACACTGACGTCGCCGCTGATCAGAAGGAAACGCAGCTCGTCAATCATCGGCAAAAGCCAGTTCTGGTCGGCAACCCCGCATCGCAGGACGATCTCGGCATCGAGTGCAGCGCCGATGTCGCCATTGGCGCGCATGGGCTCAAGCGTCCGGGTCACGGCTTCTCGCAACTCGAGCAGGCGAGTGAAATCAGCGGCCGAAAGCGCGGCATCATCGGTGATTGGTACCAGACCCTCGTACCAAGTGGCGAACAGCACATTGCCCGCATGGTCACCGGGCAGGTACCGCCACATTTCATCGGCGGTGAAGCTCAGGATCGGCGCGATCCAGCGCGTGAACGCTTCGCTGATGTGGTACATCGCACTTTGCGCCGAACACCGCCCGCGGGAATCCTCGGCCATCGTGTAAAGCCGATCCTTGGTGACATCCAGGTACAACGCACCCAGGTCGACGCTGCAGAAATTCGAGAGCGCCTGCACGATTTCCGCGAAGTCGTAGCGGGAGTAGGCATCGACGATTTTCTGCTGCAATTCGAATGCGCGATGCACGATCCAGCGATCCAGCGCCACCATGTCACCGGGTGCCACCAGGTCCTTGGAAGGATCGAATCCATGCAGGTTGCCGAGCAGGAAACGCGCGGTGTTCCGGATGCGGCGATATGTGTCCGCAGTGCGCTTGAGGATTTCGTCGGACAACGACATCTCGTTGCGATAGTCGGTCGACAGGATCCACAGTCGCAGGATGTCCGCACCAAGCTTGCCGATGATGTCCTGCGGCTCGATGCCATTGCCCAGCGACTTGGACATCTTCCGGCCCTGCGCATCGACCGTGAAGCCGTGCGTCAGGCATTGCTGGAACGGTGCCACGCCATCCATCGCCACGCCGGTGACCAGCGAGGAGTTGAACCAGCCGCGATGCTGGTCGGATCCTTCGAGGTAAAGGTCCGCGGGCTTGTACAAGCCATCCTGCGGACGCTTGGCCAGCACGCAGGCGTGGGTGACGCCTGAGTCGAACCAGACGTCAAGAATATCTGTGACCTTCTCGTAGCGCGACGATTCCTCGCCGAGCAGCGTGGCCGAATCCAGTGAATACCATGCGTCGACGCCGTCGCGCTCGACCATGTCCGCGACGGTGCGCATCAACGCCGGCGTCTGCGGATGCGGTTGCCCGCTTTCGCGGTCGAAGAACAACGCGATCGGAACGCCCCACGTGCGCTGGCGCGAAATGCACCAGTCCGGGCGCCCTTCGACCATGCCGAAGATGCGCGCTTCGCCCCATTCGGGAATCCAGCCGACCTTGCTGATCGCAGCCAACGCGTCCCGTCGCAAACCGGCCTGTTCCATCGAGATGAACCACTGCGGCGTGGCGCGG
>JBBSUX010000088.1:0-11941 GCA_038234045.1 Burkholderiales bacterium | reverse complement strand
GCCGAGCTGCTCGGCACCCATCGCAAGGTCGTAGAGCAGATCGGCATCTTCAGGATGTGCCTTTTGCTGCTGCTGCAGCAGCTTGAAGGCATCAGCCTGCCTGCCGTTGTCGCGCAACAGCTGTACTTCAGCCTGCATCTTCAGATGGGCGTCCGCCGGGGTTCGCTCCGGTATGTTGCGGATCAGTTCGCGCGCTTCCTCGAGCTTGCCGCTTTTGGCCAGAAGGTTGGCGCGCCGCAGGGTGGCGGCAATGACTACATCGGGGCTTGTCACTTTGTCGAGCCAGGAACGGGCTTGCGCCATGTCGCCGCGCTTCTCGGCAATCTGCGACATGACCACATAGGCCTGACTCATCACCCGGCTGCGGGCCGGGTCCGGCTTGGCTCCAGCAAGCTGCGCGTCGTTGAGATCGAGGTACCTCTGGATCGATGTCTGTGCAAGGTCGTAGTGGCCTTCCTGCGCTTCGAGTGAGCCGCGAAGCAGCCATCCTTCCGGAAATTCCGGATGTTCGATGCTGAGCGCGGCCAGAACGATGGCTGCATCGGCGCTGCGATCGCCTTCCATCAACAAGCGCGCGAACTCGAGCCGGAATACGGGCAGTGCGTTGCCGGTTTCCAGGTAGCGCCGAACGATCGGTTCTGCCAGCGGTTGTGTTGGCGAAACCAGCGGCAGGGCCAGCAGGGCAGGGCCTTCGGCATCTGGGTCGAACCCCTGCGCCTTCTGTGCTGCTTCCAGCGTGCCAGCGGAATCGCCCGCTGCCAACCGCATCCGTCCCACCGCAACCCAGGCAGCGACACCGTCCGCAGGAGTCGCCGGATTGGCCAGATCCTGCGCCAAGGCCTTTTCAACCACGGCTGCTGCGGCTGCCTTGTCCGTCACCCGGGCATAAACCGGCGGAATCGCTGCATAGGTGACCGCGCGGGAGAGCGGCCCGCCCAGCGCCAGCTCGCGCTCCAGTGGCACAGCGGATTCCGGCACCCGGTTGAGCGCAACAAGAATCTGAAGCACATAGCGATTGGCCTCGCGCGAATTGGGCTGCGCAGTTGCCCATGCCCGCGCGGCACGCAAGGCAGATTCGCCGGAGCGCGCCTCCAGGGCGACTTCGGTCGCGCGTTTAAACAGGCCCGCATCGTTGTTTCTGCGAGCCGCATCCAGCAGCAGCGAAAAGCCGGTGCCAGGGTTGCCGCTGTCGGCGTTGAGCTCGCCCAGCAGCACTTCATAGATCAGCTGGGCCTGCCGGGCCGCATCGTCCGTGGAGGGGCCTGCGGGCGAATGATCGACCTTTTCGGCCGCAGCTGGAGAAGAAGGATTGGCCGGCTGAGCGAGAACTGGATCGGTCGGCCGCACAGGCATCGCCGGGACGGTTGCGTCGCTGGGCGTGCTCTGCGCGGTTTGCGCTTGGGAGAGGAGCGGAATCGTTGCCAGACAGGCGGTCAGGCCGGCGGCAGCGGCAATGCGGTGAAGCTTCATCGAACCATAATAATTGAACGCTGAAAGCCCGTTTGTAGGTGCGTGTGTCAGCACCGCCGGCGAGCGCGCTGCCGCCAGCGTACATCCAGCTGCGCAATCACCTGCATTCCCGGTGCGGATCCGTCCGTTTCGCAATTCCTCATAGCCCCATGCCTGAACTGCCGGAAGTCGAAGTCACACGCCTGAGCTTTGCCGATCGCATCGCCTCGGCGCGGATTCTGGATGTACGTATGGGCAAGCCGCTGCGCTGGGCCTTGGGAGTGCCTCCCGAAACGTTGGCGGGCCTGTGCGTCATCCGCGTGCGTCGACGAGGCAAATACCTGTTGCTTGAGCTTGATGGCGGCTTGCTACTGCTGCATCTGGGCATGTCGGGCAGCCTGTCGTTCATGAACGATCCGGGCCCCGCCGGCGTGCACGACCACTTCGATCTGGTCACGAGCCGCGGCACCTTGCGGCTGCACGATCCGCGACGCTTCGGCGCAGCCGTGTTCACCGAGGACGAAGCTTCCCCTGTTGCACAGAAGCTGTTGGGCCGTCTCGGTGCCGAGCCACTGGCTGATGATTTCGACCCCGAGCTTTTCTTTCAGGGCCTCAAGCGCCGCACCGCGCCCATCAAACAGGTGCTGCTCTCAGGCAATGTCGTGGTGGGAGTCGGCAACATCTATGCATCGGAGGCGCTCTTTCACGCGGGCATCCGGCCGACGCTTGCGGCTTCGCGCCTGAGCCGGCCGCGCAGCCTGCGTCTTTGGCGCGCCGTTCGTGAGGTGCTGGCGCGTGCGGTGGCAACCGGCGGCAGCACACTGAGAGACTTCTCCAGCGCCGAAGGCAAGGCCGGGCATTTCCAGCTCGAGGCGATGGTGTACAACCGCGCCGGCCTGCCATGCCGGCTGTGCGCGACGCCGGTGCGCATGATCCGCCAGGGGCAGCGTTCGAGCTTCTTCTGCCCTAGCTGCCAGAAGTCCTGAGCCTTTGCGAAAGCGCGGCGGGGTACCATTTATCAACGACTCACCACGGCGGCGCACTTGAACCATTCGTTTACCGAAAAGCTTGACCACCATGGCAGATGGCGCGCCCGTACCGCCGAGCGCTTGACGCAGGTTGCTGAATGGCTGCGGAGCGAGCGCCTTTCGGAAGCCCACTTGGCGACCCGGCTCGAACGGATCGCCGAAGGTCTTGCCCACGACAAGGTGGTGGTGGCCTTCGTCGCCGAATTCTCGCGCGGAAAATCGGAACTCATCAACGCGATCTTCTTCGCGCATCTCGGCCGCCGCATCGTGCCGGCCGCTGCGGGGCGCACCACGATGTGCCCGACCGAGCTCGCCTTCGACGAAGCTGTCGCACCAAGCCTTCGCCTGCTGCCGATCGAAACCCGGCTTGAAACGCGGCCGCTTTCTGCCTGGCGCGAAATGCCTGATGCCTGGACGCATGTCGCGCTCGATGCGGCCGATCCTGCCCAGATGGCCAAAGCCCTGGAAACCGTCGCCGAGACACGCCGGGTGTCGATTGCGGCTGCCCGCGCGCTCGGCTTCTGGGACGATGAGCATCCTGTCGACAACCCTGTCGCCGGCGCCGACAATCTGGTCGAAGTGCCGATGTGGCGTCATGCGCTTGTCAACATCGACCATCCCTTGTTGCGCCAGGGACTCGTCGTGCTGGATACGCCGGGCCTGAATGCAATCGGGGCAGAGCCTGAACTCACCGTGCAGTTGCTGGCCGACGCGCATGCCAGCGTGTTCCTGTTGGCGGCAGATGCCGGTGTCACCCGCTCCGATCTGGGTCTGTGGCAGGAGCACCTGGCGACGGCTGCGGGCGACGCCACACGCGCCGATGCGCGGATCGTGGTGCTCAACAAGATCGACGTGCTCTGGGACGGCATTTCCAGTGCACGCCAGGTGCGCGAGCAGACCGAGCGGCAGCGCGCGTCGTCCGCCGCATTGCTTGGTGTGACTCCCGCGCAGGTGATACCGGTTTCAGCCCAGCGCGGCCTCGTGGCGCGTATCCAGGGCGACGCCAAGCTGCTCCAGGCCAGCGGCCTGCCAGTGCTGGAGACGGTATTGGCCGAAGGCATCGTGCGCCGCCGCCACGCGATCCTGCGCGGCGCCGTGCGAACCGGGCTTGAAAAAATGCTGCAGGAGACGTCCCGAACCCTGACATTGCGCCGCCGTGAAGTGGACGAGCAGATGCTCGAGCTGCGCAGTCTGCGCGGCAAGAATGCCAACGTCATCGCCGGCATGCGGCTGCGGGTGTCGCAGGAGCAGGACGAATTCAATACCAGCGAAGCGCGGCTGAACGCGCTGCGATCAGTGCATCTGAAATTGCTGGTTGCTGCCAAGAACGAGCTCAGCAGCCAGGTGAGCCTGCAGGAATTCACAGAGATGCGTCAGGTGCTCTCCCAACCCGGATTCAAGCTCGGCGCCCGGCGGGCCTATGAATCAGCGTTTGCCCAATCGATTGCCCGACTTGCGCGTGCGCGCGCCACGGCGGCCGAGATCAGCACCATGCTCGATGCGAGCTTCCGGCAGCTCAACGCAGAGTTCGGCTTTGCGTTGCAGGTGCCGGCCGCGCCCGATTTGTCGGCACGCGAAGCCGAGGTCTCGGCGATCGCACGCGCTCATTTCCACACCGTGGGAATCGGCCATGTGATGAAGCTTGCGCAATCCGGCTACGCAACGCGCCTGGCGCAAGCGTTGGGTGCCAGGGTGCAGACTGTGCTTACTGACGCGTCGCTTGATCTCGAAGCTTGGAGCCGCGCATCGTTGTCCCCGGTGAATGCGCAGCTGAAGGAACGGCGCCAGGGGTTCGAGCGCCGCATCGAGGCGATTGACCGTATTCAGCATGCAGCGTCAAGTCTTGGGGAACGCATGGACGAGCTGCAGGCCCAGACCGCGCGGTTCACCGCTCTGGAAGCTGAAGCGCGGCGGCAAGTGGCTTTCGTCGATGAAGTTGCCGGTGTCGATGACGCAAGCGAAATGGCTTCCGGGGGCGACGCGCCATCGTCTTCTACCGCCCCCACCACCCGACCAGCTGCTGCTGCCACCTCGGTGTGAAGCGGGGAGCGCAGCGCTTGCTGCCATCGCCGGTAGTCGCGCTGCCTATCTGGCAACGAGTCAACAGCTGGCAGGCCGGTCACGGACGGCACACGCTGCCCTGGCAACAAAGCCGCGATCCGTACCGGGTGTGGTTGTCGGAAATCATGTTGCAGCAAACCCAGGTGGCGACCGTGCTCGGATACTTCGAGCGATTCGTCACGCGGCTTCCCGATGTGGCCGCGCTGGCTGCGGCACCGACCGACACCGTGATGGAGCTCTGGAGCGGTCTGGGCTACTACAGCCGGGCACGCAATCTGCACCGTTGCGCGCAGATCGTGATGGAGCAGCATGGCGGGGCTTTTCCGCGTAGTGCTGCGGTGCTCGCCACCTTGCCCGGTATCGGCCGTTCCACGGCCGGAGCCATCGCGGCTTTCTGCTTCGGCGAGCGGGTCGCCATTCTGGACGCCAACGTGCGGCGCGTGCTGACCCGCGTTCTTGGCTTCGATGCCGATCTCGCTCGCCCCGTTAACGAAAGAGCGTTGTGGAAAGAAGCCACGGCTTTGCTCCCGCAAGGATCGATGCCCGAGCTTGCGGACCGCATGCCGCGCTACACGCAAGGGCTGATGGATCTGGGTGCCACGGTGTGTCTACCTAAAAAACCGCTGTGTCTGCTTTGCCCGCTGGCAGATGGATGTGTTGCCCGCGTACAAGGCCGCCCCGAAACCTATCCGGTACGCAGTCGGGTGATACGCAGGAGCAGCGAATCCTGGTGGCTATTGCTGCTGCGGGATCCGCTCGGCCGCATTGCCCTCCACAGGCGGCTCTCACGAGGCATCTGGGCTGGTTTGTATTGCCCGCCGGTGTTCACCGACGAAAGTGCGGCTCTTGCGAGCTTGCCGGCCGGAGCTGCGCTACTCCGGGCTGATGCGCCATTTGTGCATGTGTTGACGCACAAGGATCTGCATCTGCACGCGTTGTGGGTGGGCGTACATGCTGCGGCGGATGACGTGGCACCCGAATCGGTTGGGCTTGCCTACGCACCGCACCGTGTGGCCGAGTCCGATGCCTCCGACGGTGATGGCCACGGCGAGGGCGGCACCGACGATGCGCAGCCTGCCGCCGTGCGATGGGCGACGCGCGAAAGCCTGCCCGGCATGGGCGTGCCTGCTCCTGTGCGCCGTCTACTCGACGCCGCCTGGACGGATGAAGAGGTAAAGCGCCCTGCGCTTTCTTGAGTCGAAAGAGCATCGCCCGCGTTGCTGCTGCAGCTCGATCCTCGAGCCTGAAGCCGGCTCAACTGGTCGCAGGTAGCGGCCCGCCTCACGCCCACGCGCGGCAGCGCCTACAGCCATCGCCGCAGCCAGCCGACAGGCGCTGCATCGACCGGCTCCGCACACTGAGTTCATCAGTTCGTGGCCGCCCTTTCTTTGCGTGGCAGGTCGCTGCTGGTGTGGCAGAGCTTCGTATCGGCCACGTAGTTTTTTATGCGCAGCGATAGCGGTTTGCCGCACCGAAGCGCTCTCCCAAGCCTCATTCATTAAAGGGACATTTCTATGACCGATACCAAACTCAGCAATACCCGGATTGCCATCCTCACCACCGTCGGCTTCGAACAAGTCGAACTGACCGAGCCGCTGAAAAAACTGCGCGAAACCGGCGCCACCGTTTCGGTCGTCTCTCCCAAAGGCCCGAAGGTGCGCGCCTGGAACAGCACCGACTGGGGCATCGAAGTGCCGGTCGACGAAGAACTCGAAAATTCCGATCCCTCCAAATTCGATGCGCTGGTGCTGCCGGGCGGCGTGATCAATCCGGACAAGCTGCGCCTCATCCCCGAAGCGGTGAAGTTCGTTCAGCATTTCTTCGCGGAAGACAAGCCGGTTTTTGCGGTTTGCCATGGCCCGCAAATGCTGATCGAGGCTGGCGTTGTCGGCGGTCGCAAGCTCACCTCATGGCCTTCGCTCAAAACCGATTTGAAGAACGCCGGCGCTACCTGGGTCGATGAAGAAACCGTCGTCGATGGCAACCTGCTCACCAGCCGCAAGCCGGAGGATCTGCCAGCTTTCATTGCCCGCGCCACGCAGATGCTGCAGGACGTAGCTGTTACCGCCCACTGAAGGCGTTGAGCTGCGGCTCTCACGCTGAGAGGTGTTCTGTCTCGGCCTTCCCCCGGCGCGCCCAGCGTGCGCCGGGCGTTTTCGCTTGCGCGCGAACGGACGTCTTTACTGATTATTTGATAAAGAAATATGGCTCTAGCGCTTTATATGAGAGCGCCATTAGCACTTAATTAAATAGCAACAAATTGCATCTGAAACCACGCCTTGTCCCTGCGGGCTGTGGCTTGGGACCTTTGCGCTAAGGTGCGTCGCCATGGACACCACATTCCTGTCGATGGGCTGGCGCTCGCTGCGCCGTGATCTGCGTGCTGGCGAGCTGCGGCTGCTGATCGTTGCCGTGATGCTCGCGGTCGCATCGCTGACTTCCGTTGGATTTTTTGCCGACCGGTTGCAGGGCGGGCTGGCGCGAGACGCACGGCAACTGTTGGGGGGCGATGTGGTGGTGGTCAGTGACAACCCCACGCCGCAATCATTCACGCAAGAGGCTAAAAACCTCGGGCTCGCTACCAGCACCAATGTCATCTTCCCCACGATGGCTCGCGCTGACGATGCCGAGGGTGGCGCAAGCAAATTGGTGGCACTGAAGGCGGTCGATGCTGCCTATCCCTTGCGCGGTTCCATGCGGGTGATGTCGGCCGCGGGTGCAGCCGACAGCGCCACACGCGAAGTTCCGGCACCGGGCGAGGCCTGGGTTGATCCGGCTTTGCCACCGGCCATCGGCCTCAAGCTGGGGAGCACGCTGCAGCTGGGCGACAAATCCTTTCGCATCACGCGGCTGATCTCGATCGAGCCCGATCGCGGCACTGGTTTTCTCAGCTTTTCGCCGCGGGTGATGATCAATGTCGCAGATCTGGCTGCCACCGGACTGGTGCAGCCCGCAAGCCGGCTGACCTATCGTTTCGCGGTGGCTGGCAATGATGCCCAGGTCAAGACCTTCAAGCAATTTGCCGACAAAACCGCCGTCAACCCGGATGTGCGCGGCCTGCATGTGGAATCGCTGGAAACCGGCCGGCCGGCGATGCGCCAGACGCTCGACCGCGCAGGCAAGTTCCTCAATCTGGTTTCGCTGCTCGCAGCCTTGCTGAGCGCGGTGGCGGTGGCGCTGGCAGCGCGTGGATTTGCAGCCAGCCATCTCGATGACTGCGCCATGCTGCGCGTACTGGGGCAGAGCCAGCGTGCCATTGCGCGTGGCTACCTCCTCGAATTCACCCTCGTCGGTCTAGTGGCCAGTGTGCTGGGCGTGGTGATCGGCTTCATCGTTCACTTCGCTTTCATCGCTTTGCTAGCGGGACTGGTGCAGGGCGGCTTGCCGGCTCCCAGCCCGTGGCCGGTGTTTTTCGGTCTCGGCATGGGGCTGACCTTGTTGCTGGCTTTTGGGCTGCCTCCTGTCTTGCAACTGGCGCGCGTGCCGCCGCTGCGGGTGATGCGGCGCGATGTGGGGGGATTGAAGCCTGCTTCCATCGGCGTGCTGGCCATTGGCGTCGCAGGTTTCGTAGCTCTGCTACTGGCGGCCAGCAGCGACCTCACGCTCGGCCTGATCGCAGTCGGCGGCTTCGCTGGAGCGGTGCTGTTGTTTGCTGCGCTCGGCTTTGCGGCAGTCTGGCTGCTGCGCCGCAGCGTGAACGAAACCGCAGCGCCGCGCTGGCTGGTGCTAGCCACACGGCAGATATCTGCCCGGCCGGTTTATGCAGTGGTGCAGGTCAGCGCCCTGGCGGTTGGGTTGCTGGCGCTGGTGCTGCTGGTGCTGCTGCGTACCGACCTGATCGGCAGTTGGCGTGCGGCGACGCCGCCGGATGCGCCGAACCGATTCGTCATCAACGTGCAGCCGGATCAGAGCAACGCATTTCAGGGTGCGCTCAAAAGCGCTGGCGTGAAGGATTACGACTGGTACCCGATGATCCGCGGTCGGCTGGTGGCCATCAACGGCCACGATGTCGCGCCCGCTGACTATCCCGACGGCCGCGCGCGGCGGCTGGTGGATCGCGAATTCAATCTCTCCTACAGCGCGACAGAGCCAGCGCAGAACATCGTGGTTGGAGGACGCTGGACACCCGACGAGAAGAACGCCATCAGCCTGGAGCAGGGCATTGCCGAAACGCTGGGTTTGAAGCTGGGCGATACGCTGCGCTTCGATATCGGCGGCGTGCAGAAGGATGCGCGCATCACCTCGCTGCGCAAGGTGGATTGGGGCTCCATGCGGGCCAATTTCTTTGCGATGTATCCGGTCTCGCAGATGGCCGATCTGCCGGTGACTTTTCTTGCTGCTTACCGCGCGCCTACAGCCGCTCCGGGGCTGGATAACGCCCTGGTGCGGGAGTTTCCCAACATCACCTCGGTCGATCTTTCGAGCACTCTGGCGCAGGTGCAGCGGGTGCTCGATCAGGTGATTCGCGCTGTGCAGTTTCTGTTTGCGTTTACGCTGGCCGCCGGGTTGGTGGTGCTGTTCGCCGCTGTCACCGCGACCCGCGAAGAACGTGCGAGAGACTTCGCCGTGATGCGTGCGCTGGGCGCGCGTTCATCGCTATTGCGGCAGGTACAGCGCGCCGAGCTTGCAGGCGTCGGCCTGCTCGCCGGCTTTCTGGCGAGCTGCGTGGCGATGGCAGTGGGCTGGGCGTTGGCGAAATACGCCTTCGATTTCACCTGGACAGCTTCGCTCTGGGTACCGCTGTACGGCGCAGTTGCCGGAGCGCTGCTGGCATTGGCAGCGGGCTGGTGGGGATTGCGTGATGTGCTGCGGCAACCGGTGGTCGAGACGCTGCGGCGGGCAAGTGCCTAGCGCCGTACGGATTCACAGCATCGGCAGAATAGGGGCTTTGAATGCTCTTTAATTAGAAGCTGATGGCGCTTCTGGATAAAGCGCTTGAAGCCTTTTTTATTAAGAATTTACGAGAATGGGCGGTGTCGGCTCCACGGCTTCGCCGTATCGCTTTCAGTCCGTCTTTTTCTTCTTCGTCAACAGCTCGGTATCCACGCCGACGAACAGCCGGCGAATCATCGGGTACTTGCTTCGCACGTCGGCTTCCACCTTCTCGATGACGGCAGCTGCGTCGTCGGCCAGCGTGCCATCGGCAAAGTCGAAATCCATCGTCACCAGCACCTCGTCGGGGCCCAGGTACATCGACAGCACGGCGCCCACATCGTCAACGGCTGGCTGCGCCCTGGCGATATCGCGGATGGCTTCGGCGGTGCGAGGGCTCAGGCCCTCGCCGATCAGCAGGCCGCGTGATTCGCGGATCAGCAGCGCGGCCACGCCAGCCAGCAGGATGCCGATTGCGATCGATGCGGCGCCGTCAAGCTCCGGCCGGTTCAACGCATGGCTGCCCCACACGCCTAGCGCGGCAATCGCAAGACCGGCGAGCGCGGCAGAATCCTCCGCCAGCACGGTGAAGTTCGACGGGTCCTTGCTCCGCAGCACGGCTGTCCAGAAGCCGATACCGGCCGGCTTCTTCTTCAGGAACTGGCGCAGCGCAATGGCGAGGCTGCTGCCCTCGAACAGCGCAGCGGACGCCAGCACCACGTAGTTCCAGAACGGATCGGTCAGTGTCTCGGGGTTGAGAATGTGCTGCACACCTTCATACAGCGAAATTCCACCACCCAGCCCAAAGATCAGCACGGCGACGATCAGGCTCCAGAAGTACAACTCCTTGCCGTGTCCGAAGGGATGCTCGGGCGTGGCGGGCCGCTTGCTCAGGTGCTTGCCCACCAGCAGCAGCACATCGTTGACGGTGTCTACGGCCGAGTGGACTCCTTCGGAGAGCATCGCGGAGCTGCCGGTAACACCGGCAACGATGAACTTGGTGATTGCGATCGCCACATTGGCAATGATGGCGCCGTAGAGCGCGATGTTGGATTCGTGTTTTTCAGCCATGCTGATTCCCCGTGATCAGGCGTTGCCAGCGGCGCCGCCGGGCGCAGCAAGCATGTCACGCACCGCCTGGGCGGAGGCGGGCCGCACCACCCGCGCCACCTCAGCACCGTTGTGCAGCATCACTAAAGTGGGCCAGAGCTTGACCCCGAAAGTGCGGCCGAGCGGGCGGCCTTTGCCGTCTTCCACCTGGATGTGACGCAGCGTCGCCTTGATGTCGGCGAGCGCGGCATCGATGTGGGGCCGGGCCGCTTGGCAGTAGCCGCACCAGGAAGTGCCGAATTCAATCAAGGTGACGCCGGGCATGGCTTCGATGGCTTCACGAGTGGGAGCTGGGTCTACAGGAAGAAAAGGCATGGCAACTGGAATGCGTGCGCCGCGTCCGGCGTTGAGTAAATGGGATTGCTGCGCTTGCGAATCAATGAATCTGCCGCGATGCGAGCAGCCACGCCCGGAAGGCGTGAACTCAAGTCTAGAACGCTGCGGCGCCCAGCCTGCAACATGAGATGACGATTGCTATTTAAAAGGTAGCTTGTTGCGCTTCGCAGTATTGCAGTAGAAGGACTTTTCTTATGCAATTTCTTACTGAAACTTCCGGCCTGTAGCAAGTCTGAGTCCATACGCCCCAGCGGCGCGCCGGGCGCAGGGGGATACTTCGGTATCGCCCAGGCACCGCCAAAGCACGACTTAAAAGCGCCGCGCGCTATTCATTGAGTGTCCAACGGACTCACTTCAAGCATGACCATCGACGACGACACCACCACAACAATTACCACTGCCGCTAGTTCCGAAGCCAGCGCCAAACCTTTCGATCGCATCGGCGGCGAGGAGCGTGTCCATGCGCTGGTCGAGCGCTTCTACGATCTGATGGATGTCGAACCGCATTACGCGCTGCTTCGCTCGGTGCACGGCAACACGCTGGAGCATGCGCGGGAGCGGTTGTTCTGGTTCCTGTGCGGCTGGATGGGCGGGCCGCAGCTCTACCTCGAGCGGGTGGGCAATCCGATGTTGCGGGCACGCCATTTGCCGTTTTCCATCGGGATTGCCGAGCGCGACCAATGGCTGGCTTGCATGGCGCAAGCGATGCGCGAAACGGGCGTGTCGGACGCAGTGCGGGAGCGCCTGGAAAAGAGTTTTTTCCAGACCGCAGACTGGATGCGCAACCGCGCCGGCGCCTGACCGATAGGCCTGTCAATCGTGCTGCGGATCGGTATCGAATGAATAGCTAATAGCGCTTATGGATAAAGCGCTATAGCCCTATTTCGTTGAGAATTTCGGGGTCTGCTTGGGCGCAACAAAACCACCAGCGCGCCGGCGCCGCCCTGGGTTGGCCGGGCTTGTACGAAGGCCAGCACCTCGTTCTTCTGGATCAGCCAGCCCTGCACACGGCCCTTGAGCACGGGCGTCTTTCCGGGTGAACCCAAACCCTTTCCGTGGATAACGCGCAGGCAGCGCAAGCCGGT
>JBBSUX010000087.1:0-12006 GCA_038234045.1 Burkholderiales bacterium | reverse complement strand
GTGCGAAAACAGCAGGTGCAGATCGACAAAGGGCTTCGCCGGCCTGCTTGGCAGCGTCAAAGGACGCCGCATGCGCGGAAGTTGGGGACGAATTCTCCCGGATTCAAGGCCCGGTCTCCCGCAGATCGTCTGCGGCTCGCCACAATCGAGGCTTTGATATCGCTTTTGCCCGCCACACTGACATGAAAAACCTTCTTGCCGTACAGACTTCCGCAGCCGCGCGACTGCAATCAGCACTCGACGCGGTCACAGCGGCCGGAGAGCAAGGCGGCCGCATCTTCCTGCGTCTATACCCGGAGGCCGCCGGCGAAGCGGCAACGGCCGCTGACCAACGCGCCGCGCGCGGTATCTCCCTCGGCCCGCTCGACGGACGCATCGTATCCATCAAGGACTTGTTCGACGTGGAAGGCGAGCCGACAACGGCCGGGTCCAAACTGCTGAAGAGCGCGCAGTCGGCAAAGGCGGATGCGCCTGTGGTGCAGCGCCTGCGCGCAGCGGGCGCCGTGATCATCGGCAAGACTGGCATGACCGAATTCGCATATTCCGGCATCGGCATCAATCCGCATTACGGTACGCCCGGTAATGGCCGCAACGCTGCGCACATTCCGGGCGGATCGTCGTCAGGCGCTGGGGTTTCAGTGGCACGCGGCATGGCCGAGATTGCGATCGGTACCGATACCGGTGGTTCGGTGCGGATTCCCTCGGCGCTCAACGGGGTTGTCGGTTTCAAGCCGACGCAGGCGCGCGTGCCACGTGACGGTGCTTTCCCGCTCTCGTTCACGCTCGACACGATCGGACCGCTCGCGCGCAGCGTGCTCGACTGCGCGCAGGCGGATGCGGTGCTGTCCAACACGCAATGGGAACCGCTGCCGGTGCGAGAGGCAGCAGGCCTTCGGATCGGTGTGCCACGTGGTTTCCTGTTCACCCAATGCGACGACGCGGTGCTGACTGCGCTGGAAGCGGCACTCAAGGTGATCGCGAACGCCGGGGCCCGTGTGCAGGATGTTGCCCTCGATACATGGCTCGAAGCGCCCTCCAAGCTGCAGGAAAACGGCACGATGGTCGCCGCTGAAGCCGCCCATATTCACCGCGATTTGCTGGATGCCCGTGCCAGTGAATATGACCCTTTCGTCCACAACCGCATCCGTCGCGGTTTGACCCTCAGCGCGGTGCAATACGTGGGCATGCAGCAGGCGCGGGCAAGCTTGATGGCGCAGCTCGATGCGCAACTCGCCGGGCTCGACCTCCTGCTGCTGCCGACTGTGCCGATCCTCGCGCCGCGCATCGATGCGCTTGCCAACGATGCGGCAGCGTTTGCCAGCGCCAACGCGCTGATCCTGCGCAACCCGTCGGTCTTCAATTTCTATGACCTGCCTGCGATCTCGCTGCCATTGCCGCGCGGCGAAGGTCAGCTCCCCGTGGGACTGATGGCGGTCGGCACGCGTCATGCAGACGCCGCCCTTCTCGCGCTGGCCCAGGCGCTGGAGCAACTTCTGGCGCAGGACCCTGCTATCGATTGAGATAGCGCACACCAGCGCTCAGAAGCGCTCAGAAGCGCTCGTTTTCGCCCAGGTAGCGCCACTGCCCAACCGGCAGGTTGCCGAGCGCAATCTGACCGATGCGAACGCGCTTCAGGCCCACTACTTTCAAGCCGACCTGTTCACACATCCGCCGGATCTGGCGCTTCTTGCCTTCGCGCAAGATGAAGCGCAATTGCTCGGGGTTCTGCCAATCGACCTGCGCCACCTTGAGCGGCTTGCCATCAAGCGCCAATCCGTGGCAGAGCAAAGCAACGCGCTCCTTTGGAAACGCGGCCTGAACGTTCTGCGTGACCTCACCTTGCGGCGTGACAAAGCTCACCCGCACCAGATATTCCTTCTCGATCTCGGAACCTTCACCGATGAGCTGGCGCGCGACACGGCCGTCCTGCGTCAGTACCAGCAATCCAACCGAATCGATGTCCAGCCGGCCCGACGGTGCCAGGCCGCGCAGCTGCGCCGGAGTAAAGCGATGCGGGCTGTGGTCCTCACGCCAGCGATTCGCCGCCGTAAAAAGCACGGCCGCGGGCTCATGGCCATCCTCGGGCTGGCCGCTGACATATCCCATCGGCTTGTGCAACAAGACCGTCACTTGGGTGGCCTGCTGGCCGGTGGCCTGGCGGTCGACTTCAACGCGGTCAGACGGCGTGACCTTGACGCCCATCTCGGCGGGACGCCCGTTCACGCGCACCCAGCCGCGCGCGATCCAGTCGTCCGCCTCACGCCGTGAGCACAGGCCGAGCGCTGCCATGCGCTTATTGAGTCGCTCAGCTTGATCGGCCGGAACTGCGGAGTGGCTAGAAGCTATCGGGCGTCTGGAAGAAGGCGCTCCGTCGGGCTGCTGAGTGCGCGGTACAGCTGCGGCTCGGGGCGGCTCTTGCCTTTGCGCGCGCGCCGGATTCGACACGCCCTGACGGCGAACAAAGGGACTGGGGGGAGCAGGTGATCGACCGGGCATTGCACAATTTTAGAGAGCCGACCGATTGCCGATCAAAAGAGGTCCGAAGAAGATCCTAAACCGGCAGCAGGCTCTCTCGCCAGCTGGCGCGCCAAGCGGGGAACTCGTGCGCCGGAAGGGGTCGCGCCATGAAGTAACCCTGCGCTTCATCGCAGGCCAGCAAGCCCAGCCGCCGGTACAGCGACTCGGTCTCCACGCCCTCGGCCACCACTGAAAGCCCGAGGTTGTGCGCAAGCTCGATGGTGGAGCGCACGATAGTGGCGTCGTTCGAATCCGTCTGCATGCCAAGCACGAAGGATTTGTCGATTTTCAGTTCGCTCACCGGAAGGCGCTTCAGGTAGGCCAGCGAAGAATACCCGGTACCGAAATCGTCGATCGATAGCGCAAACCCCTGTTCTGCCAGCCGGTTGAGCGTGTTTTCCGCACGCTTGGGGTCGTCCATGATGGCGCTCTCGGTAATTTCGAGACACAGGCCCTGGGATGGCGTGCCATGTTGCGCTAGCAGGCCGGGCAGGCGCGAGGCAAGCTCCGGATCCATCAGATCGCGGGTGGAGAGATTGACCGACAGGCGAAGCGGTCCATGCCCCGGCTCCTGCAGACCGCCCCAAAGGCGGGAGGCCTCGGCCAGCATCCAGCCGGTGATCTGCCGCACGAAACCGGTCTGCTCGGCAAACGGTATGAATTCCATCGGAGGCACCATTCCGCGACGCGGATGCTTCCATCGCACCAATGCTTCAGCGCCGGTCACCGCGCCGTCGGAAAGCCGTATCTTCGGTTGCAGAAAAAGACGTAGCTCGCCGCCGCCGATTGCCTGGCGCAGCTCGGTCAGCAGCGAAAGGCTCAAAGCGCTGGCCGAATCCAGCGCCGGGTCATAGCAGACGATGCCAGCGGTCGAACGTTTGGCCACATACATCGCCATCTCGGAGCGCGACAGCAAGGTGTCGGCATCATCCGCATCATCCGGCCAGTGGGCAATCCCGATGCCGGTACTGAGATCGACGGTTTGCTCTTCCATCGCGAGCGGCTTCTCAAAGGAACGCAGGATGCGCGCGGCCGTTGCCATCGCGGTCGCCTCGCTATCGTGCGGCAGCAGCAGGCCGAAAGAATTGCCACCCAGGCGGCTGAGTGTGTCCTGCGGGCGGGCAATGTCAGCGTTGAGGCGCTCGGCCACCGCCACCAACAAGCGATCGCCGAACGGGTAGCCCAGCACATCGTTCACATGCTTGAAGCGGTCCAGGTTCAACGTCAGTACGGCAAGGCCTTCCGAGGCATCCGACGCTGCCTCGCGCCGGGAGGAAATGCCCGCCTGCACGGCTTCACGGAAGCTGACCCGGTTGGGCAGACCGGTGAGCCGGTCGCGAAAGGCAAGACGTCGCACTTCGGCCTGCTGCTCTGAGATGGAGACGCGCATCTGGTCGAACGAACGGGCCAGTGCGCCGATTTCGTCGCTCCTGTCGGTGTAGCCGATGGATTGCCCGTATTCACCGCGACCCAGCTGGCGCGTGCCGGCTATCAGCGAACGCAAGGGCGTCGTGACCCGCCTCGCCATAAGCGCCATGCCGATGCCGAAGAGCAGCGCACCCGCCAGCGTGATGATGCCGAGCACCCATTGCAGTGATCGATAGGGCGCCACCATGGCGTCGATGGACCGCAGCAGCACGGCATGGGTCGTGCCGCCAACCGTCGGGATATTGATGCGGCGCGCCAGCAGCAAACCATCATCCGTTTGCAACTCCTGGTCAGCTGATGCGATTGCGCGCAACGCACTCGCATAGCGCGGCGGCAATGTCGAAAGTATGAGCTGCTCTGGCGCGCCGGGTGCACCAGCGAGTACGGCCAGGTTCACCCCGACCAGCGCATGGAATTCATCGCCCAGCTGCTGCGTGACTGGAAAGCCCATTAAGACCCAACCCACGACGAGCGGCGCGCGCACCGGAACGAGCACGAATTGAAACGGCTTGCCCTCCAGCACGATCAGTTGAACGTCCGGCGATCCTTCTCCACGCGCCGGGACCATGGCGCTGGCAATGCTGGAGAGTCCTTTCGCGGCAGATTCACGCACGCCGATCGATGTCTTCAGCACGAAGCCTGGATCGAGAAAGGCCGCAACACTGGCACCTATTCGGCCGCCCTGATTTTCCAGCGCTGAGTTGATGGTCTCGGTGTCACCCGACGTGACCGCCGACCGGAATCCATAGTCGGCTGCGAGTAGTGCAGCGCCCTGACGAAGCCGGTCGACGTTCAGCGCGAGCAGTCGCAGCCAGATGCGTTCGTCCAGGGACAAGGCCCGGCTGAGCTCTTGTCGCGCATTGCGGTCGATGGACGCGCGCACGACCGCAAAGCCTGCCGCCTGCACCAGCAACAGCAGTACGAAAGAAAGTCCGACGATGCGGGTGACGATGCTCCAGCCGGAACGGCGGCGCAACAAAGGCATCAGGAAGTGGATCCGGCGAGCCGAACGGTGGAAGAAGCCGCTGCGGAGGCATCCACCTTCAGACTGGATTGAGCCGGATTGGTGCCGGGAGGTAGCGACGCATCCCACACCCGCAGGCTGTAGTCCCCGGCTGGCACACCGTCGAGCACCACCACCCCATCGGCATCTGCCTTGCCGAAATAGGGCGTATCGACCACCAGCACCCAGCCCACCATGCTGTCGTGGATGTTGCAGCCCAGCACCACGATGCCGCTGTGGTCGAACATCACCGGATCGGCCTCTGTGCCGGCATAGAGCTTCAGCTCGAACTTTTTGGCTGGCGAAAACGAATACACCTGATGACGTACCCGGTCGTGGTTGGGAAACTTGACGAGCGTTCCGGTCGGAATCACTGTGACAGCGGGCGCGAACTTGCGATGTTCCTGCGCGATCACTGCGCCGGCGCCGGGCTGGAGCGCCGCTTTTGCGGCCGGTGATTCGAGATACACCACAGCGCCTGGCAGGGCCTTGCCGGCAGCGTCCTGCACGTTGATGCGCACGCTCGCTGCCGCAGCAGTTCCCGCCAGTGCGAGACCGATTGTGAAAGCGATCCCAAAACGGGCAAATGCTGTTGGCACCAGCGCCCGAAAAAGCTTGAAAGAATTCATGAAGAGGACGAGAAATGATCAGGGTTCGATTGCCATGCCGAGAATATGCATCCCCTCTGGCAGCGTGCCGAGTGAAACGACATGGCCGGTTTGAAGATCAATTCTGACAAGCACCGTACGCGGCTCGCGATCGGTACGCACTGCCGCCAGGGCTGATCCGTCACGATCGGCAATGTCCATGGTGGCGTCCACCATGTTTCCCAGCCCAAGCGACCCAATGGTGCTGAGCTCGCCGCTTGATGCGGCTGAAGAATCGAGTCCCGCCGCTTGCGCACCCAACCGAACGAGCAGGCCGCCCGCACCGGCGATGGCGTAAAGCGTGGTCGTCTGCGGATTGTTGCGGCCGGGGGTAAACGCCAGCGCTGCCACCTGCGGTGCGCGTCCGACGTTGGGGTCTCCAGACACATAGGCCAAGGCCGTGTCGCCCTGCAAACCGGGACGCGTGACATCGCCGTCGATCGTTGCACCGGTATCGGGATGCATGCGCAGGTTCTGTCCGGTAGAGCTGACCACCCGGATGCGATCGGTCAATGGATTGAAGTCCACGCCGAAGGAGGCGCCTTCGAGTGGCAACACGGCAGGCGCAAGGCCCACCGGTGAAACGATGCCGCTGGACGCATCCACGGTGTATAGCCGCCCCGACGTTGTCAATGCATACAAGATTCCGCGTGCGACGCGAAAGCTGATGCCGGCCACCTGTTCACCCCGCGAAAATCCAAGCAGCCGTTTGCGCTCAACGACCTGGCCAGGTTCGGACGCGCGGATTCGCAACAACTCCAGTCCATCCGTCACTACGAGAATATTCATCCCGGGAGCAAGCGGAGGCGGTGCAGGTACGGACGTTGCCGGTACGGCGCACCCGGCAATTGCGCCGCACAGCAACGCAGCGGAAAAAGCCGAAGTGGCGCGCCGCGTCGCATCGCTCACCCAAACACGGGGGCTCAGCTTCTCAAACACCCGCAAGGCAAGACTCAATACAAATTGCATAAGCTCATTGTGGCTTTGAACGGTGATGACTGCTTGCAATTTACGCGGCCTGCGCTTGACTGTCACCCCGATGAACACCTCAAAGATCCGACCAAAGCATATTCAACTCCCGCATACAAAACGCAAATGCGGTCGCAGTTTGTATGGCTGCCCGGCAGCGATGGATGCACGCGGCAGCAGCTCTGTTGCCCACTGGTTCAGTCGCGCGCGGCTGGAATCCGCTGCGAAGTAGCACCTTCGCTCCGCATCCCGCGCCCAAGCCGGCGTGCAAGCGCCATCGCTGGCGCTTCGACCCAGCGATAGGACGCTGCGGCCAAAGCAAGCGTCACCACAGCTGCCACGGCAGTCCGCAGATATGGCGCAGCAGGTATATGTACCTGCAGCACCAGGAGCACGCCGAAGTGCCAGATGTAGATGCCGTAGCCCCAAGTGCCGATGCGCTGACTGACAGGATGCGTCACCAGGCGGTTCGGCCACAGGAATGAGCCAAGCAGAAACGCGATGAGGAACGGCCACAGCGTCCAAGGATGCTCCCACTCGAAAAAACCCGGATCACGGTGCAGCGCCAGATAGAGCCAGGACGAACTTGCGATGGCAATGCCCACAGCACCGAACCAGAAGAGACCTCGCCCCAGTTGCCGCGACCGCTCCCCGTCGAAGCCCGAAGACACCGTGTCGCGGGAGGAGAAAAGCCGCGCGACGAACACGGCGGCGCCCATGCCAATTACGAACGGTACAACGCGAAACTTCAGCCCAATGCCCTGCCAGGGGATAGTGACGATTTGCCACACGTCAAAGACAACGTAGCACAGCACCGCTGCCCCGGCGAGCATGGCCAGGGCATGGCGAGGCGCCACTTGGCACGCCAATACGAACAGGGGCAGCACCAGGTAGAAAAGCAGCTCCTGCTTCACCGTCCAGAAGTGCAAATCGGCTCGCAGGAAGAAGGCATGCTCCAGCGCGCTGCGCCAGCCGCCGAAAGCAGGAACGAAGATGGCATAGACCGGCAACGCCACCAGCAACAACGGCCAGATGCGTAGCAACCTACGAGCGCCATACGCGGCCAACGCGCGCCGCTCCAGCACATAGCCGCTGCGAACGAACGGCCGGAACAGCAGGAAACCGCTGAGCATAAAAAATAGCCATACGCCGCTGCCACCCCAGGCGTGAAATCCGAGCGAGTGCGCCCAGAACACCATCAGTGCAGCCCATCCACGTACCCCGTCCAGGGCAGGGTCGCGGTCGGTCACGTCCGCACTGCCCCACTGCGAAGCGCGTGCAGATCCAGCACCCGCAAGCCACCATATTCCACGCGGATCGCACCTTGCTCCTCCAGCACACGCAGCGCTTCATTCACGCGCTGACGAGACAGCCCGGCCAGGTACGCGAGCTCCTGCTGCGTAATGCGCAGCACGGCGCCCAAGCCGGGATAAAGCGCCGGGTTGAAGAGTGCCGCCAGGCTGCGGGCAACCCTCGCATCAGGATTGGCAAGTCGGTCGATCTCCAGCGCGCCGATGAACTGCGCCAGGCGCTCGTTGAGCTGGTTCATCACGAACCGGTTAAAGCCGATGGAGTGGTCCAGCAGCCAGTGAAAGTCATCTGCCGGCAAACCGGCCACCACACTGCGTCGCAGCGCCTGAATGTTGTAGCGGTAGGGCTCGCGCTTTAACACCGTGCCTTCGCCGAACCAGCCGCCGGGAGGCAGCCCGGCAAAAGTCATGGTGCCGCCGTCGGAACGGTCGCTACCCATCTTCAGCAAACCTTCAACCACGCCGAACCAGTAGGTGACGGGGCGGCCGACGCGGCAGACATAGTCGCCCGCGTCAGCATCGCCCACCATCAATGCGTCAGTGGCGCGCTCGCGCAAGGATGGCTCCAGTGTGGAAAGCCACGGAACGCCGTCGAGCTCCTCACGGGTGGCTGCGCGGCGCCTGGCGTGAAGCGCGTCCGATGACATGGGCATTCCAAAGTTGAACGGGTGAGCTCACGTGTCGCGAAGAGAGCAAGCGTGCGGGAAAGTCCCCGGAAGGGTGAACCCGCAAATTGTCGGCGGAACGACAACTGGACGTCAAAGCCGAGCCTACAGTGCTCGCACGACAAGGCCGCACGCATGCCCGTGCCGGTCAATGGAGACAAGAGACTACAGACCCATGAACGGGCTCACGCAAAGCACCTTCCCGCGCCTGCTGCTGCAGCATGCTGATGCACGCCCCGACGCTGCTGCGTTGCGCGAAAAGGAATACGGCATCTGGCAGACCCATAGCTGGCGCATGTTGGCGACGCTGGTGGCACACATGGCCGCAGGCCTGCACGAGGTGGGCCTTGCCAAGGGTGAGCACCTGGTAGTGATCGGTACCAACCGCCCTCGCCTCTACGCCGCGCAGCTGGCTGCGCAATCACTCGGCGCCATTGCGGTGCCGCTGTATCAAGACGCTGTTGCGGCTGAATGCGTGTTTCCGTTGGTTAACGCCGAAGTGCGTTTTTGCATCGTCGAAGACCAAGAGCAGCTCGACAAATTGCTGGAGGTTCAAGGTGAATGCCCGCAGCTTGCGCACATCTGGTTTGATGATCCCCGCGGTTTGCGCAACCTTGAAGAACCTGGCGTGGGGCCACTCGACACCTTGGTGGCTTCCGGCGCAGCTTTCTGCACGGCGCATCCAGAGTGGTTTCGCGATACGGTGGAGGCCACACGCGCCGACGATGTGGCCGCCATGTTCTTCACCTCAGGTACCACGGGCAAGCCCAAGGGTGTGGTGCACAGCCACGCAACCCTGCTGGATCGCGCAAGTGCCGGAGCGGAGTTCGACCACCTCACCGAAAAAGAAGAGGTGCTCGCCTATCTGCCGCCCGCCTGGATCGGTCAGAACATCTTCAGCTACGCGCAGTGGCTGCAATGCGGCTATGTGGTCAATTGCCCGGAAGACGCGAGCACGGTGATGATTGACCTGAAAGAGATCGGGCCGACCTACTACTTCGCGCCGCCCCGCGTGTTCGAGAGCCTACTTACCAGCGTGACGATCCGCATGGAAGACGCCGGTTTCATCAAACGCTGGCTGTATGCGCGCTGCATGAACCTGGCGCGCCGCGTAGGGCCGGCCTTGCGCGATGGGAAGTCGGTGGGCCTGTGGGACCGCATGCGATATGCCGTGGGCGATTTCCTCATCTACGGCCCGCTGCGAAACAACCTGGGTTTCTCGCGCGTGCGGGTTGCCTATACCGCGGGCGAGGCCATCGGGCCGGATCTGTTCAGCTTCTACCGCTCAATCGGCATCAACCTGAAGCAGCTCTATGGTTCGACCGAAACAGCGGTCTTCGTGTGCCTGCAACCCGATAACGATGCGCGCGCAGATACGGTGGGTGTGCCGATTCGCGGCGTTGAACTGCGGGTGGCTGAGAACGGCGAAGTGCTGGTGAAATCTGCCGGCCTGCTGCGCTCCTATTACAAAAACCCCGAGGCCACGGCCGAAGTACTCACCGAAGATGGCTGGTACCGCACCAGCGATGCCGGCTTTCTCGATGCCAGCGGGCACCTTAAGATCATCGACCGGGTGAAGGACGTAGGCCGAATCGCGGGTGGCGCGCATGACGGCGCCATGTTTGCGCCCAAATATGTCGAGAACAAGCTGAAGTTCTTCCCGCACATCAAGGAAGTGGTGGCATACGGCGATGGTCGCGACCGGGTCTGCGTGATGCTCAACATCGACTTCGATGCGGTGGGCAACTGGGCCGAGCGCCGCAATATTGCGTATGCCGGCTATACCGATCTGGCCGGCAAGCCCGAGGTCTATTCGCTGATGAAAGAGTGCGTGGAACAGGTTAACGCTGATCTGGCCGCCGACGCACTGCTGGCTGGCAGCCAGGTCAGCCGGTTTCTGGTGCTGCACAAAGAGCTCGATGCCGACGACGGCGAGCTCACCCGCACCAACAAGGTAAGGCGCGGTTTCATTGCCGAAAAATACGCACCGCTGATCGATGCGCTTTATAACGGCCGTGCCCTGCAGCACATCGAGACGCAGGTGCGCTTTGAGGATGGCCGCACTGGCAGCGTCAGCGCCACTCTTCGCATCGACGATGCCCGCGTGTTCGAGCCGGTGAAAGCAGCGGCGTGAGCGCGGCGACTGTTATGGCGAATCCGCTTGCGTTGCGCGAACAGCCTGAAGCAGCCGCGCCGCTGCCGGCAGCCGAGCGCCCGGTTGCCGACGTGATCCTGGAGGTGCGCAACATCTCGCTGTCCTTCGGCGGCGTGAAGGCGCTCAGCGACATCAGCTTCGATCTGCGTGAGCACGAGATCCGCGCCATCATCGGCCCCAACGGTGCGGGCAAGAGCTCGATGCTCAACTGCATCAACGGCGTATATCAGCCGCAACAGGGCTCCATCACTTTCCGCGGCAAGACCTTCGGCCACATGAACAGCCGGCAGGTGGCCGAGATGGGCGTGGCGCGCACGTTCCAGAACCTGGCCCTGTTCAAGGGCATGAGCGTGCTCGACAACATCATGACCGGACGCAACCTGCGCATGAAGCGCAACCTGCTCTGGCAGGCCCTTCGCATCGGCCCGGCGCAGCACGAAGAAATTCAGCACCGCGAAGTGGTGGAACGCATCATCGATTTCCTGGAGATCCAGGCGCATCGCAAATCTCCGGTGGGCCAGCTGTCCTATGGCCTGCAAAAGCGGGTGGACCTGGGCCGGGCGCTGGCGATGGAACCGCAGGTATTGCTGCTTGATGAGCCGATGGCCGGCATGAACGTTGAAGAGAAGCAGGACATGTGCCGGTTCATCCTGGATGTGAACGAAGAGTTCGGCACCACGATTGTGCTGATCGAGCACGACATGAGCGTGGTGATGGACATCTCCGACCGTGTGGTGGTGCTTGATTACGGCCAGAAGATCGGCGACGGCACGCCGCAGGAAGTCCGGAGCAACCCCGATGTCATCCGCGCTTACCTCGGCACCGGACACTGATGAAAGCGCACAACATGCGATTACTTCGCCTTGCCTTCTCGAGCAGCCGACGCGGAACCGGCTTTGCCAGGCCGCTGGCGGCGCCCCCGGCGAGGGGGTGCGCGCAGCGCGCAGCGCGCAGGCTGGGGGAGCGCTAGTTCATGGGATTCTTTCTCGAAACCATTTTTGGCGGCCTGATGGCCGGCATGCTCTATTCCCTGGTGGCGCTCGGCTTCGTGCTGATCTTCAAGGCATCGGGTGTCTTTAACTTTGCGCAAGGCGCGATGGTGCTGTTCGCCGCACTGGCCATGGCGCGGTTCTCGGAATGGATCCCGCAGTGGCTGGGTTTCAACAGTCTGCTGCTGGCCAATGTGCTGGCTTTTGCTGCTGCCGTGCTTTGCATGATCGCCGTGGCTTGGCTGATTGAGCGACTGGCGCTGCGCCGGCTGGTGAACCAGGAGGGCATCACCCTGCTGATGGCTACGCTCGGGATCAGCTAC
>JBBSUX010000086.1:0-12039 GCA_038234045.1 Burkholderiales bacterium | reverse complement strand
TTCCTCATTGTTGTATTCGACGCTGCCACCGGGCTGCAGGATTTCATAAGGACTCATCGTCGCATCACCAACGAAGATCAGCCGGTAGTCGCGCTTGTATTTGCGGATCAGGTCCCAGGTGTCGATTTTTTCGGCAAAGCGGCGGCGGTTGTTCTTCCAGACGAAGTCGTACACGCAGTTGTGAAAATAATAGAACTCAAGGTGCTTGAGTTCGCCGCGCACCGCCGAAAAAAGCTCTTCTACCCGGGCAACGTGTTCGTCCATAGAGCCGCCCACGTCCATCAACAGCAAGACCTTCACATTGTTGTGGCGCTCCGGTCGCATTCGGATGTCGAGCCAGCCGGCATTGGCCGCAGTCGACTGGATCGTGCCGTCCAGATCGAACTCGTCCTCGTGTCCCTCCCGTGCGAAGCGGCGCAGCCGTCGCAACGCCACCTTGATGTTGCGCGTGCCCAGCTCCTGCGTGTCGTCATAGTCCTTGTAGGCGCGCTGTTCCCAGACCTTCACCGCACTGCGGTTGCGACCTGCTCCGCCGATCCGTACGCCACGTGGATTGACTCCGCCGTGTCCAAAGGGCGAGGTGCCGTTGGTGCCGATCCACTTGCTGCCGCCTTCGTGCCGTTCTTTTTGCTCCTCAAGCCGCTTCTTCAGTGTTTCCATGAGCTCGTCCCAGCCGAGAGCTTCGAGCGCTGCTTTTTGCTCGGGCGTGAATTCACGGTCGATCAGCTTTTTCAGCCACTCCTGCGGCAGCTCACGGGTCAGGTCTGCCAGGGATTCAACGCCGCGAAAGTAGGCGCCGAAAGCGCGGTCGAAGCGATCGAAATGCTTTTCGTCCTTGACCATCACCGTGCGACTGAGATGATAAAAATCATCGAGTGACGTGGCGTCTTCGGATTTGGGGCCCACGACTCCTGCATCGAGCGCCTCAAGCAGGACGAGGAATTCCTTGACCGAAACCGGCAGTTTGGCACTGCGCAAGGTGTAGAAAAAGTCGATCAGCATGGCTTCAGACGAAAGAGGGCTGTGCGGTGATTCGCTCTTCAGAGGCTCGTGCGCACATTGGTGCGCGGCCGGCCAAGCAAATCATTGAGTTGGGCGCGAGTCTCTGGCCATTCGCCCGCACGCAGGCTGTACATCACCGTGTCGCGCACCGTACCGTCGCGGCGCAGGGCATGACCGCGGATCACACCGTCCTTGCGGGCACCGAGCCGTTCGATGGCGCGCTGCGACGCCAGATTGAAGTTGTCGGTTCGCCAGCCCACGACCTGGTAGTCCAGCGTATCGAACGCATGACTCAGGAGGAGCAGTTTGCAGCGTGTATTAACGTGCGTACGCTGGCAGCGCGCTGCGTACCAGGTGTAGCCAATCTCCAGCCGCTCGACTGCAGGCAGGATGTCGTGATAGCTGGTGCTGCCGATAACGGTGCCGGTATGGTCCAGCACCACGAACGGCAACCTGCTTCCGGCTTGTTGCATCGACAGTGCATTCTCGACATAGGCGCTGGTTTCCTCTGGCTCGGGAACGGAGGTGACGCGCAGGCGCCAGAGCTCGCCATCGGCGGCCGCAGCGCGCAGGCCTTCGATGTGCACTGTCTGCATGGGCACCAGCTGCACGCCCGGAGCGGTCAGCCTGACCGGTGTGGGTGCGGGGCGGCTCACTGTTCTTTCTCCTGTGTGCTGTTCAGACGGGTCGATCGCGCCTGGCGCCAGCGCCGTGCTGCTTGCAAGCCAGCGCCGCCGCCCAACCCCACCAGCAAGATGGCCCCGAGGCTCATGGAGCCATAGCCCGGCGCGAAGAGGTCGAGACCGAGCAGTTTTCCGATGCCAAAGCCGATCAGCGCGCCCGCCAGGAAACCCATCGCATCGGCAAGGCCTTCAAGAAGCAGGGGATGCACTTGCCGATGCCTTTTTATTGTCAATCACTCAGCGGTTGCGCGCGTTCATGTAGACGAGTTTTTCGAATAGTGTCACGTCCTGCTCGTTCTTCAACAGCGCACCTACGAGCGGCGGAACCGCTACCTTGTCGTCCTGGCTTTGCAGCGCTTCGGCTGGAATCTCCTCAGCCACCAGCAGCTTCAACCAGTCAAGCAGTTCGGAGGTGGAAGGTTTTTTCTTCAGCCCGGGAAGTTTGCGCACGTCATAGAAGGTTTTCATCGCGGCCGCGAGCAGCTCACGCTTGAGACCCGGGAAGTGCACGTCGACGATCTGTTGCATCGTTTCCGCTTCGGGAAACCGGATGTAGTGAAAGAAGCAGCGCCGCAGAAATGCGTCGGGCAGCTCCTTTTCGTTGTTCGAGGTGATGAAGACCAACGGGCGCTTTTTCGCTCGGATCAGCTCGCGGGTTTCATAGCAATAGAACTCCATCCGGTCGAGCTCGCGCAGAAGGTCGTTCGGAAACTCGATGTCTGCTTTGTCGATTTCGTCAATCAGCAATGCCACCGGCTCTTCCGCCGTAAACGCCTGCCAGAGCACGCCCTTGACGATGTAGTTGCGGATGTCGCGCACCCGCTCGGCGCCGTCTGCTCCGGCGAGTTGGCTGTCGCGCAAGCGGCTGACCGCGTCGTACTCGTACAAGCCCTGTTGAGCCTTGGTGCTCGACTTGATGTGCCATTGCAGCAAGGGCATGCCCAGCGCCGAAGCGACCTCCTCTGCCAGCATCGTCTTGCCGGTTCCGGGTTCGCCCTTCACGAGAAGCGGGCGTTGCAGCGTCATTGCTGCGTTGACCGCCAGCATCAAGTCCGGGGTCGCGACGTATTGGGAAGAGCCTTGAAACTTCATGGTGTGCGGCATCTGTGGCGGATGCATATCCGCCGGGTGTCTGAACTCATCCGCGCAAGGCGGTTGGCTATAATCAAATGTTGATCGAGAGTTGGTCGAATCATTCAAATTTCAACCAGATTGTCCGCGCAAATGAATAAGCTGATGTCCACGATGGTCGCCGCGGCGAGTCTCTCTGTCGCTTCCGTGACGGCTTCTGTGTTGCTGTTTTCGTCTGTGGCCATGGCCCAGGAGATCAAGGGCGATGCTCAGGCCGGTGCGACCAAGATCGACATGTGTCTCGGGTGCCACGGCATCATCGGCTACCGTGCCAGCTTCCCGGAGGTGTATCGCGTCCCCGAACTTTCCGGCCAGAACGCCAAATACATTTCCAACGCACTGCATGCCTACAAGAAGGGTGACCGCAAGCACCCCACCATGCGTGGCGTGGCAGCACCGCTGACCGATCAGGACATTGCAGACATCGCGGCCTATTACGAGCAGCACGGCAAGGATTCCGGCGCACAGCCACTGCCGGACAAGCCAGTGACGGAGCCCAGCGCCCAGGTGGCCGGCCTGCTCAAGAAGGGCGTTTGTATCTCGTGTCACGGCGCGAACCTCTCCAAGCCAATCGATGCGTCTTATCCCAAGCTGGCAGGACAGCATCCCGACTATCTCTACGCTGCCCTGCGTGCTTACAAGACCGAGAACAACCCGCTGATCGGACGGTCGCAAGCCATCATGTCCGGCGTGGCCAAGCAGTTCTCCAACAGCGAGCTCAAGGCGCTGGCGGAGTACATCGGTTCGCTCGATGGCCAGCTAAGCACGCAACCGGAATCGCGCTTCCGCTAATCGGAAAGGCCGGGACTCTGCGCGGCGTGCTTGAGCCGTAGCCCTGATCCGGTTCAGTGGGCGTGCATGCGGCTTTCGGGTTGCGTGGCACTCTGATCGAAACACGCATGCTGCGTCGATGCCTGTTCGCAAGGTGTCGTTTCGCATTGCACCGTGCTGTGTCCTATGTCAAAACGCTTCGCCAGAAGCGCTCTGGCAGCGGGCATGACCTGGGTGACGGGATCCACGCCGGGTTCGCAGACCAGGTGCACCGTCACTGTATTTTTTCCGCTCGTCACTGACCACAGATGCAGGTCGTGCAGACTGGCAACTCCCGGCAGATCCAGGAGCGCTTCCCGGACCTTGCTGGCATCCACATCTTCCGGTACGCCTTCGAGCAAGACGTTGACGCTGGACTTCAGCAGCGTCCAGGTTCGGGGCACCACCCACAGACCGATTGCCACCGCCACCAGCGGATCCACCCACTCCCATCCGGTGAAGCGGATGATCAATGCGCCGGCGATCACTCCGATTGAGCCGATCATGTCGGACCACACCTCCAGATAGGCGCCGCGCATATTCAGGCTGTGTTCCTGCCCGCCTGACAACACCCGCATGCTGACCAGGTTGACGACAAGGCCGACCACGGCAACGGCGATCATCACGGTGGAATGGATGTCCGGCGGCTGCTGCAGCCGGCGCCACGCCTCGTAGAGGATGTAGCAGGCTACGGCCAGCAGCAGCAGCGCGTTGAAAGCGGCCGCCAATACTTCAAAACGGTGATAGCCAAAGGTGCGTTGGCGATCAGCGGGCTTTCGGGCCATACGGATCGCCAGCAAGGCAATCGCGAGCGCTGCCGCGTCGGTGAACATGTGGGCGGCGTCCGAGATGAGCGCAAGGCTCTGGGCCATGATGCCGCCGACCAGTTCAACGACCAGGAAACCTGTGGTCAGTGCCAGTGCAATGGCCAGCGAGCGCTCGCTTGCTCCGCGCGTGTGGTCGTGTCCGTGTCCATGGCCATGCACATGCCCCGTCCCGTCTTCATGTTCATGGGCGTGCGCTGCGCCGCCAGCGTGATCCTGTTCGCCCGCACGGCTGCCGCCATGGCTGTGATCGCCGATGGTGTGGTCGTGTGCAGATGTTTGCTCTTGGCGAGGGCGAGTGGAAGTGTCTCGGTCGTTGGGGGTCATTGAGATCTGTCGATGTGGGCAATCTGTCTGGTCATTGTTACGCTCTGGTGGCGCTGGCATTCGGTCTTGTTGCCAAGGTGCTGCTCAACAACAACTGATCCAGTCCGGGTTAAATTTCGAATAGAAAGAGCTTCAGCCGTATATCCTGAATGCGCATTTAGCTATTTTCTTAATAGCGCTGAGCGTAAGTGCCGGCGGAGATAGATGACACGGCCCCTCACGCTTGCGCGGGCCATCAATCGCGCGTCGCGCGCCGCTGAACGCAGGCGACGTAGCCTTTGCCATCAGGCGGGCTGCCAAAGCGTTGGCTTTCCGACAGCATCTGGCCGAGGCATTCCATAGCCTCATGGTGCGCGTCGTGGAGTGAGCCGCGACGGGCGGCCAGCAATTCCACCGCTTGACGAATCCCGCGCGGCTGGTCGATAGAGCACTGCTCGCTGATGCTCAGGTGCATCGAAAGATGCAGGAATGGGTTCTGCATGGTGTCGTCGCCGCCATAAACGCGCACGACGGCTGCTTCAGCATCGGCCAGATCGGCGTGGTATTCCGGATGCTCGGCGATCCACAGGCTCGCCAGCGTCTCCAGCGCTTCCATCGGTTGGCCGGTCAGCGCCTTGGCGTGTACCGCGCAGAAAAAACGGCGAACTTCCTGCTGGGTCGGTTGAAACATGGCCAAGAGGTTATCAGCGTGCCAACCGCCCGCGTCGTGGCGGGGTCTTGACATGCCGATACCCGCGTCCGCTCCAAGTCCCGGCAGAATCCCTCTCCCATGATCAACAAGATTTCCCCTTCCATTGAGGCGGCCCTCGCCGATGTGCAGGACGGCGCGACGGTTCTGATCGGTGGCTTCGGCACCTCGGGGATTCCGGGCGAACTGATCGACGGGCTGATTGCGCAGGGCGCGCGCGATCTCACCGTTGTCAACAACAACGCCGGCAACGGCGACGCCGGCCTGGCGGCACTGCTGAAGGAGGGCCGGGTGAAGAAGATCATCTGCAGCTTTCCGCGCCAGGCCGACAGCCAGGTGTTCGACGGCCTGTTCCGCAGCGGGCAGATCGAGCTGGAATTGGTGCCGCAAGGCAACCTGGCCGAGAGATTGCGCGCTGCAGGAGCCGGCGTCGGCGCATTTTTCAGTCCCACTGGCTATGGCACCGAACTCGCTCGCAGTGCCGACGGCTCTGCCAAGGAGACGCGCGAAATCGGCGGGCGCCACTACGTACTCGAATACCCGATCCATGGCGACGTGGCGCTCATCAAGGCCGAGTCCGGCGACCGCTGGGGCAACCTCGTTTACCGCAAGGCGGCGCGCAATTTTGGCCCGGTGATGGCAATGGCTGCGCGCTGCACCATAGCTACCGTGTATCGCATCTGCCCTTTGGGTGAACTCGATCCCGAAGCCATCGTCACGCCGGGCATCTTCGTGAACCGGATCGTCGAGATACCGCGCGCTGCAACCGCAGGCGTCGGTGTTCGTCAATCCACATCAAAACCTTGAACGAAATGTGCTGTCGGCGCACTATTTAAAAGCGCAATGAGCTATCAAAAAAGAAGCAAAAATGAAGTGGCGCAGCGCGTTGCCCATGACATCTTCGACGGCGCGGTCGTGAACCTCGGCATCGGGCAACCCACGCTGGTCGCCAACCATCTGCCGGCCGGCCTTGAAGTGGTGCTACACAGCGAGAACGGCATTCTCGGCATGGGCCCGGCACCAGCTGAGGGTGAGGAGGATTATGACCTCATCAACGCCGGCAAGCAGCCGGTGACATTGCTGGATGGCGGGGCCTATTTCCATCACGCGGACAGCTTCGCGATGATGCGCGGCGGTCATCTGGACATCTGCGTGCTGGGCGCTTTCCAGGTGTCCGCCACCGGGGACCTGGCCAATTGGAGCACCGGTGAGCCGGGCGCGATTCCGGCTGTTGGTGGTGCCATGGATCTGGCTGTGGGCGCGAAGGCAACCTGGGTGATGATGGATCTGCTCAGCAAAAGCGGCACACCGAAAGTGGTGGCGCAGTGCAGCTATCCGCTCACCGCGCTGGCCTGCGTGCGGCGCATCTACACCGACCTGGCAACCCTGGCCTGCACGTCGCAGGGGCTGAGGCTCATCGATACGGTCGATGGCCTGTCGCGTGCGGAACTGGAAAATCTTCTCGGCTTGCCCATCATGGAGGCCGAGCGCCCCGCAGACGCTGCGCAGCCGCGCGCACCGGGCGCCGCCGCCTGAAGCTGCGCGCGACACCTTTGCGTCTGGTTCGGCGCACACGGGCGCTCGGAAATTACCGCATTCTTTCCGTCTCAGAGCGACAATTTCTCTTTCATTCCTGCTTTCCAAAGGCCGACCATGACCGCTCCTGCCCAGGCTTTTATCTGCGACGCCGTGCGTACCCCTTTTGGGCGCTATGGCGGCGCGCTCTCCAGCGTGCGAACCGATGATTTGGGCGCTGTGCCAATCAGGGCGCTGATGGCCCGCAACCCCCAGGTCGATTGGCAGGCGGTGACCGATCTGCTCTACGGCTGCGCCAACCAGGCGGGCGAGGACAACCGCAATGTCGCGCGCATGGCAGCCTTGCTGGCAGGACTGCCGGTGCAAGTGCCGGGCGCCACCATCAATCGCCTGTGCGGCTCGGGCCTCGATGCGCTTGGCAGCGCGGCGCGCGCGATCCGTTCGGGCGACGCTTCGTTGATGATTGCCGGTGGCGTGGAGAGCATGAGCCGCGCGCCTTTCGTGATGCCCAAGGCCGAGACGGCGTTCAGCCGCGCCAACGCGGTGTATGACACCACCATCGGCTGGCGCTTCGTCAACCGGCTGATGAAGCAGCAATACGGCATTGATTCCATGCCCGAGACAGCCGAGAACGTTGCGCAAGATTACGGCATCGAGCGTGAAGCGCAGGACCGTATGGCGCTCGCCTCGCAGCAGAAGGCGCTTGCCGCGCAGGAAGCTGGCGTTTTCGATGCGGAGATCGTCCCGGTCACGATTGCACAAAAAAAGGGCGACGCCGTAGTGGTCAACAAGGACGAACATCCCCGCGCCACCAGCCTGGAGGCAGTGGCCAAACTCAAACCTATCGTGCGCGAGGGCGGCACCGTCACCGCTGGTAATGCCAGCGGCGTGAATGACGGCGCGGTGGCGCTACTGCTGGCCTCCGAGGCCGCAGCGCGCCAGCATGGCCTCACGCCGCGCGCCCGCGTCGTCGGCATGGCGACAGCCGGCGTGGCGCCGCGCATCATGGGCATCGGCCCGGCGCCAGCGACGCAGAAGGTGCTGGCGCTGACGGGGCTCACCATCGACCAAATGGATGTGATCGAGCTGAACGAAGCTTTCGCGGCACAAGGTCTGGCCGTGCTGCGCATGCTCGGTGTGGCGGACGACGACGCTCGTGTGAACCCGAATGGCGGCGCCATTGCGCTCGGCCATCCGCTCGGCGCGAGCGGGGCGCGGCTGGCCACCACGGCGGTGAACCAGCTGCATCGCACCGGCGGCCGCTACGCGCTATGCACCATGTGTATCGGCGTGGGGCAGGGGATTGCGGTGGTGCTGGAACGGGTCTGATCGGCGCAAGACTCAGGGAAACTCAGTAGGCTCAGAAAGGCGTCATCCACAAAAAAAGACCGCAGGAGTTTTGCTCCTGCGGTCTATTTTTCTTGTCGACCCGTGCCCTGATGGCACGCGCAGCAAGCTCTTTCCTGCGCGCTCAAGCAGCTTCGCGGGGTGCGAGATGCGTCTTACAGACGCATCTCCTTGTGCTCGCCCATATCCTGCGGCGGTTTGCCCGTCATGGAAGCCTTGGCCATCTTGAACAACTGGGTCATCTTGCTGTCGGTCACGTCCCAGTATTCCGCTTCATCGATACGGACTGCCAGCAAGGCCAAATCAGGATCGGACGGGCCCTTGGGAAACCAGGCTTCGGCCATCTTGGACCACAGCCGGTCGATGATGTCGCGGTCCTGCGAAACACTTGCGGTTCCGCTGATCGACACATAGCTGTCCTTGCCCGGATGCGCATACGAGATATTGACCTTGGGATCGCTCTGCACGCGTTGCGCCACTTCGCCCGAGCGCGGAACGAAGTAGTAAATGGTCGCGTTTTCGTCCAGTTCCTTGTTCTGCGTCGTCAGCGGATGGCTGTGCAGGCCACCTTCGGGATGACGATGCGTGAACATGCCAAATTTGATGTCCTTGATCAGGTCCCACAGCTTGTCGTGGTTGTGGAGGGTATTAGCGTTACTCATGGGTGAAGTGCTCCAGTCGATCATTGGCGGTTCAGCGTCTGCCGCTGAGCCACCTGATATGCGATCCAGCATCAGTGCCGGGTGAGCCTTCATGGTCGAGTCGGCGCGGCGCACAAAGCGTCGGCGCCGGGCGCGCTGGCTTGTGCGCCTTTGTCCCTTTGCGGTCTCTGATTGGGGCGCATCGGGCGCGGCTCGAACCGGCCTCTATCGAAGGAAGATGCTATCTAAATAGAAGCTATTAGCGCCTTTATGTAAAGCGCTAGAGGCCTAAAAGATTGTGATTTTCAGGCGCCTGACACGATATCGAGCTCCGGGTAGTGCCGGAAGATTCCGTCCTCGCTGAACGGCAGGCGCCGCTCGCTTCGCAGATAGGCCGCCACGCGGGGCAGCGACGCCACACGGTCCCTGATTTTCATGAGGTGGGGCGAGCGCTTGAGGGCGCCGGCTGAAGCGCGCGGAAATGCATAGCGCAAGCCTTCCACCACTTGAAAGAGGGAGAGATCCGCGTAACTCAGCTTGCCGCCCACCAGGTATCGCTGCCCGGCAGGATTGCGCGCGACGAGGCTCTCTAACCAGTCCAGAAATTTGGGCATGCGCTCCGCGCAAAAGGCGCGGGCGGCACGCTCGGCTGCGTCGCGCTGGTCTTCATACGCGAGGCTTGTCGCTACCGGGTGATGGGTGGCATGCACTTCGACCACCAGGTCTGCCAGCGTCAGCTGGATCTGGTGCGTCCAGACGCGGGCCTGTTCGTTGCGGGCGACGAGTTTGAGCGTCGGTGCCAGGTATTGCAGGATCGCTGATGTCTGCGCGACGACGATATCGCCATCTTTCAGGAACGGCATGGCAAAGGGCGGATGCGCGAGCCGTCTGTCGTTCATCACCCGCTGAGAGCGTTCAAGGCCAGCGCCGTCGTCCGCGCGCGCGAAATCGAGATAGGGAGCGCCGGATGCTTCCAGCGCGAGCCTCACGAATTCGCCGCGTCCGGGAATCGTGGGCCAGTAGTGCAGTTCATAAGCCATGCGCCGACTCTAGACGCCAGCGGGTGCTCAGGCGCAGATTTTTTGCGGCAGCCGGGATTTCGGCCCAGTGTTCGTTCAGAACGACTCCCAGTCATCGTCGGGGCCGGACATCGCTGTCGTAGATGCGTTGCCTGGTTTGCGCGCAGCGGTTGCAGGGTCAGCAGTGTTGCCAGGTGTCGTCGCGCCAGCCTGCGCCTTGGCAGAAACCGGTGCGGTCGATCGCGCAACAGCGATGGCTTTGGCGGCGGCCGCCGCCGATGGTGCCGATGGGGCGGCCGCCTGGGGCGCCGCGAGCCGCTGGTCGGTGCTGTGCGCGGCGGTCGGTACTGCCGAAGCGCCTGTTGATGCTTTGACAGCTGCTGTCTTGACGCTGCCGTCGAGCTGAAACACGGAAACCGCCTGCACCAGCCGGGCGGCCTGCCGCGTCAGGCTGTCGGCTGCGGCCGCACTTTCCTCGACCAGCGCGGCGTTTTGCTGCGTCACGTGGTCGAGCTGGACGACGGCGTTATTCACCTGCTCGATGCCCGAGGTCTGCTCAAGTGATGCCGCGCTGATCTCGCCGATCAGGTCGCTCACGCGCTGCACCTGGCTGACCACTTCTTGCATGGTGCGGCCTGCCTCGTTTACCAGCGCGCTGCCGTTGCCGACCTTGGCCACGCTGTCACCGATCAGGCCCTTGATCTCCTTGGCAGCGGCAGCACTGCGTTGCGCCAGGCTGCGGACCTCGGCCGCTACCACCGCAAAGCCTCGACCCTGCTCGCCGGCCCGGGCGGCTTCGACGGCAGCATTCAGCGCAAGGATATTGGTCTGAAAAGCGATGCCGTCGATCACGCCAATGATGTCGGCGATCTTGCCGCTGGAGGCGGAAATCTCCTGCATGGTGCCCACGACACGGTTGACCACCTCGCCGCCCTTGACGGCAACGCTGCTGGCCGAACTCGCCAATGCGCTGGCCTGGCGGGCGGTATCGGCATTGGCGCGCACGGTGCTGTTGAGCTCTTCCATCGACGCCGCGGTTTCCTCCAGATTGCTGGCCTGCTCTTCGGTGCGCTGCGAAAGATCGGCCGCGCCAGCGGATATCTGACTGGATCCGGTGGCAATGCTGTCGGAGCCGGAGCGGATCTCGCCCACGACATGCGCGAGGTTTTCCTGCATGCGGCGCATGGATGCGAGCAGGCTGGTGGAGTCGTTTTTTGCCAGGGTGATCGGGCTGGTCAGGTCGCCCGAAGCAATGCGCTCGACCACTTGTCCGGCGTAGCGCGGATCACCGCCGAGTTGCCGCCGGAGGCTGCGTCCCAATCCCCACGCGACGAAGCAGCCAACCACGAGGGCCACACCGCACAGAATTGCCAGCTGTTTGCGGGCGGCCAGGTAAATGTCAGCCGCATGCGTTCCCGCCGCGCTGCTGAGTACCTGTTCAAGATCGGAAAGATCGCCCAGCGCCGAAAGCCAGGCAACCTGTGCCGGCTTGGCGGTTTTCTCGAGCACGGATGTCGCTTCGTAACTCTTGCCTTTTTCTGTCAGTTTCAGGATGGTGTCCTGCGCAGTCCGCACCTCTTGCTTGCGTTGGCGGGCTTCGGCAAACGCGGCTTTCTGCCCGTGGCTGGTGTCCGGTGAACTGGCAAGCAGCTTGCTGAGCCGGTCTTCTGCGGTGTCGTATTCCTCGCGCGAACTGGCGATATCCGACAGGATTCTTCCCACATCGCTCGCCTCGCTGGTAAGGATTGCGCTCTGGATTCCGCCCGCGATTTGATTGGCCGCGATCCGCATGCGCATGGTCTGCTGGTACTGGACATTGGTGACGTTGAGTACCTTGTCCAGACTGCCGTGAATGGTGCTGAGACGCCAGATTCCCAACGCCGCTACGAGCATCAACAAGATCAAAAGCACAGCAAAGCTCGTGCGCAGGCGAGCTGCCAGCGTCCAGTTTCTAGACAACTTCATGGGAACCTCCAAAACGTCCGGTGCCGAAAACCATCGAACATGGTTCTTTATCGGCAGAACTTCCCG
>JBBSUX010000085.1:0-12141 GCA_038234045.1 Burkholderiales bacterium | reverse complement strand
CGCTTCGCCTACACCGACTTCCAGCTGCAGGCAGCCGTGGGAGCGACGTAAGCTGCGACAGGGTCCAGCGGTAACGCCGCATCGCGACTCACGTCGCTCCCACAACGGCTTACTTCAGGCCTTGAGGGCCCTGGCGTGGTGGGCGATGTGGTCTCCGATGAAGCTGGCGATGAAGTAGTAGCTGTGGTCATAGCCGGGCTGCATGCGCAGTTCGAGCGGATGATTCGCCGCCGTGCACGCTACCTGCAGCAGTTCGGGACGCAGCTGCGACTGCAGGAATTCATCGGCGTCGCCCTGGTCGATCAGCAGCGGCAGGCGCTCGGAGGCCCCGGCAATGAGTTCTACCGCATCCCACGCCTTCCACTGTTCGCGATCCTCACCGAGATACGCTCCGAAGGCCTTGTGCCCCCACGGCACCTGGCTCGGTGCCACGATGGGCGAAAATGCCGACGCGCTGGCATAGCGTCCGGGATTGCGCAGTGCGATCACCAGGGCGCCGTGCCCGCCCATGGAATGGCCGCTGATCGCGCGGCGGTTGCTGGCCGATGGATCGGCCTCCACCCAGGCCGGCAGCTCATGGACGATGTAGTCGTGCATGCGGTAGTGGGATGCCCAAGGTTCACGAGTGGCGTCAAGGTAAAAGGCTGCGCCCTGGCCCAGGTCATAACCCTCGGCGTCAGCCACGCCGTCTCCGCGCGGACTGGTATCGGGCGCGACCAGGATGATTCCGTGTTCGGCCGCGTAGCGCTGCGCGCCGGACTTGGTGATGAAGTTCTGCTCGGTGCAGGTCAGGCCCGACAGCCAGTACAGCACCGGGCACGGACCGTCTTCTGACTGTGGCGGGAAGTACACCCCGACGCTCATGTCGCAGCCGAGCATGTCCGAACGATGGCGGTATACGTCCTGCCAGCCGCCGAAGCAGGCGCGATGTTCGATGCGTTGTGTTGGACCCATGTGGTTCACTCCATGACGAGGTGAGTGCTCTTCCGCCTGATTCTTGCCGCTGCCGTGGACCATGAAGACCGAGGTAGATCCGAGCTTGCTCGGATGTTCTTCACCTCGCAACAAGGGCATCCGAGCAAGCTCGGATCTACGTCGCGGATGCTGTACATCTTGCAGCAAGGGCATCCGAGCAAGCTCGGATCTACGCCGAGAGACCTCCGCGCTCCTGATCTTTCATGCATGGTCCACTCGTTCGCGAAGCGCTTTTGACGGCGCAAGCCGGTGAACCAGTACGCCTGCGTGTCCATCTGGAGACCCAGATCACAGTCGCTGGATCCCCGCGTGACCAGCCTTCGGCTGCTGCGAGCCGCGGGAATGACGGCCCTGGCCAGATCAGAAATAAATCACCGTACGAATCGATTTGCCCTCATGCATCAGATCGAATGCTTCGTTGATCCGCTCCAGCGGCATGGTGTGGGTGATGAACGGGTCCAGGTCGATTTCGCCAGTCATCGACTGCTCCACCATCCCCGGCAGCTGCGTGCGGCCCTTGACCCCGCCGAAGGCCGAGCCACGCCACACGCGACCGGTGACCAGCTGGAACGGCCGGGTGCTGATTTCCTGCCCGGCGCCGGCCACGCCGATGATCACCGACTCGCCCCAGCCCTTGTGGCAGCACTCCAGCGCCGCGCGCATGACCTGCACGTTGCCGATGCACTCGAAGCTGAAGTCCACGCCGCCGTCGGTCATCTCAACGATCACCTCCTGCACTGGCTTGTCGAAGTCGTTCGGGTCCACGCAGTCGGTGGCGCCCATCGACTTTGCCAATTCGAACTTGCCCGGATTGGTATCGATGGCGATGATCCTGCCCGCCCTGGCCTGCACCGCGCCCTGGATCACCGCCAAACCGATGCCACCCAGTCCGAACACGGCGACGCTGTCACCGGCCTGCACCTTGGCGGTGTTGTGCACCGCGCCGATGCCGGTGGTCACGCCGCAGCCGAGCAGACACACTTTTTCCAGCGGCGCGTCAGGATTCACAACCGCAAGCGAAATCTCCGGCACCACCGTGTACTCGCTGAAGCTGCTGCAGCCCATGTAGTGGTACACCGGCTTGCCTTGATAGGAAAATCGCGTGCTGCCGTCGGGCATCAGGCCCTTTCCCTGGGTCGCGCGCACGGCCTGGCACAGGTTGGTCTTGCCCGAAAGGCAGAACTTGCATTGCCGGCATTCGGCCGTGTACAGCGGGATCACGTGGTCACCCACATTGACGCTGGTGACGCCCTCGCCGAGAGCCTCCACTATCCCGCCGCCTTCGTGGCCCAGCACCGAGGGGAAGATGCCTTCCGGATCGTCACCGCTCAGGGTGAAGGCGTCGGTGTGGCACACGCCGGTGTGGGTGATGCGCACCAGCACCTCCCCGGCGCGCGGCGGCTCGACCTCGATCTCGACGACCTGCAGCGGCTGGCCTGCGGCAAAGGCGACGGCAGCTCGACTCTTCATGAGGTTCTCCGATTGAAAGTTGACCGCGCTATGAAAGTTGACCGCACATGCTCTGTGGGAGCGACTTCAGTCGCGATGGTTCTGCTGGTGATGACGTCGCGACTCACGTCGCCTCCACAGGAGAGCAGGAGGTCGGCGAGTTACTTCACCTGCTTGCCGTGCTTGATCACGATGTCCACGTGCTGCAGCAGCGCCACGTGCTTGAGCACGTCGCCTTTGACCGCAATGATGTCCGCGTACTTGCCTTCGGTGACCGTGCCGTAGTCCTTGTCGGCCTTCATCGCCACCGCTGGCCAATACGTCGCCGCGCGGATGGTGTCGATCACCGGCACGCCCAGCTTGTTCACCCACACGTCGAGCTCGTTCCAGGTGCTGCCGCTGTGGAACTTCATCGGGATGCCCGAGTCGGTGCCCACCAGCATCACCACGCCGGTTTCGCGCAGCTGGTTGAACTTGCGCTCCAGGGTGGGCCAACGCTGCGGGGTCTGCTGGAAATAGGAGATGCGCTCCGGATGTTCGAGCGACTTGCGGATATCGGCCACGATCTCTGGAGTAAGGCCTTCATGCCAGTCGCTGCCATCGATGAACTCGTGGTTCTTCACCGTGTACGGGAAGTTGTAGAGACCTTCGATGGTCGGCGTCCAGAACAGGGGGCCGCGTGACATATCGGCCGTGCGCTCGCGCAGCGCGGCGATCACGTCGGGCGGGTATTCGGGTGCGGCGGCCAAGCCGGTGTGTTCGAAGCCGTCGATGCCTGCCTTGACTCCGCGCCGGATCTCCTCGGGGCGGTGCGCGTGCGCGATCACCGGCAGGCCGTGCTTGTGTGCCTCGTCCACGATCGCGGCGACCTCCGCTTCGCTCATCTGGTCCTGGTCGATCAGCTTGACCACGTCCACGCCGGCCTCCGCAATGCGCCGGATCTTGGCCCGCGCATCGGCTGGGGAATCCACGCCCCAGCGGAACTGCTCGGTGCCCGGATAGGGCTTCTTCTGGATGAAGGGCCCCGCTACGAACAGGGTCGGGCCCGGAATGGTCCCGGCGTTGATGGCGTCGCGCACCGCGATGCTTTCTTCGAGCGGGCCGCCGAGGTCGCGGGCGCCGGTGACGCCGGCCATCAGCAGCTGCTTGGCCGACGAGGGCATGATCACGCTGCCGAACTGGTCCGGGTACTTCTTGTCCCAATAGGCGTAGTCGGCGTGACCGTTGATCATCAGGTGCACGTGCATGTCCCACAGTCCGGGCATGACGGTCATGCCTTCGGTGGAGATGACCTTGGCATCGGCGGGCACCGCCAGGGTGCCGACGCTGCCCACCGCGACAATGCGCTTGCCTTCGATCAGGATCACGCTGTTGTGGATGGGGTCGCTCAGCGTGCCATCGACCAGGGTGCCGCCCACCAGGGCCATGCGCTCGGCTGCGCTGGCGCAAACGCTGGTCAGCAATACAAGTACAAGCAGGGTAATGCGGCGCATATGACTCTCCTGATGGTGGGAATCCAGCCTAACGCATGGCCTGGTCAGTAGGCGAAGTCGGCGAACACGCGATCGATGTCGCCGTTCCACTCACCGGCAAACAGGGCGAGCTTGCGTTCGGCCGGGGTCTCGTTGGATTCGGTGAACTCGATGAGCGGATCCAGGAAACCGCTCTCATCCGAGCCACTGCCGCCGATCCGGTTGCGACGGCGCAGGCCCTGCACGGCGATCTTGAGCGCCTCGGCCGCGAGGTCGCGCACGGTGCCGCCGCGGAATGGAAGCTTCAGCGCGTGCCGCGGCACACCGTCGCGCAGCGCATGGCGCTCTTCACGGCTGAAATCCTTGACCAGGTCCCACGCGGCGTCCAGCGCTTCGTCATCGTAAAGCAGCCCGACCCAGAATGCCGGCAGCGCGCACAACCGTCCCCACGGACCGCCGTCGGCGCCGCGCATCTCCAGGAATTTCTTCATCCGCACTTCGGGGAAGGCGGTGGTCATGTGGTCGGACCAGTCGGTGAAGGTAGGCAGCGCGCCCGGCAGCGCCGGCAGCCTGCCCTCCAGGAAGTGACGGAAGCTCTGCCCGCTGGCGTCGATGTATTTTCCGTCGCGATAGCTGAAGTACATCGGCACGTCGAGCAGGTAGTCGACGTAACACTCGTAGCTGAAGCCGTCTTCGAACACGAAGTCGAGCATGCCGGTGCGGCCGGCATCGGTGTCGGTCCAGATGTGCGAGCGGTAGCTGAGGTAGCCGTTGGGCTTGCCTTCGGTGAACGGTGAATCCGCGAACAGTGCCGTGGCGATCGGCTGCAGCGCCAAAGACACGCGGAACTTCTTGACCATGTCCGCTTCGGACGAGAAATCCAGGTTGACCTGCACGGTGCAGGTGCGGGTCATCATGTCCAGTCCAAGGCTGCCGACCTTGGGCATGTAGCTCTTCATGATCTGGTAGCGGCCCTTGGGCATCCACGGCATCTGGTCGCGCCGCCACTTGGGCTGGAACCCCATGCCCAGGAAGCCGAGCTGCAGCTCGTCGGCCACGGTCTTGACTTCGACCAGGTGCGAACGCACTTCGCTGCAGGTTTCATGGATGGTTTCCAGCAGGCCGCCGGACAGCTCCAGCTGGCCGGCTGGCTCCAGGGTCACTGACGCGCCGTCGCGCAGCAGGGCGACGGTGCGCCCGTTTTCGTTCACGGCTTCCCAGCCGAATCGCATCATCCCGCGCAGCAGGGCCTCGATACCGCGGTCGCCGTCGAAGGTCGGTGGCCTCAGGTCGTCCAGGCGGAAGCCGAACTTCTCGTGTTCCGTGCCGATGCGCCAGGCGTCTTTCGGCTTCTCACCCGATGCGATGTACTCCACCAGCTGCGAGCGATCGGTGACCTGCGTGTCCGCGGCGTGACTGGGGCTGGACAAGGTGTGGCTCGCTGCGTGGGGGTTAGGCGATGTGGGGCGGCTGGCCTAACATCGCAAGGCCCGCACTATAGCCCGAGCCCATGCGCCCGATTGTGTTCCTCCTGCCGTTGCTGTGTTCCGTCGGCGCGTGGTCACAGCCGGCGATCGGTGCGCAGCTGGAACGCGGCAACGGGCCCGAGCCATCGACACTGGACGCGCATCGCTGCCAGGAAGTGGCCTGCGGCAACGTGCTGCGCGATCTCTACGAAGGCCTGGTGACCGAAGACGCGGGCGGGCGCCTGGTGCCGGGCATGGCCGAACGCTGGAACGTATCGGCCGATGGGCGCACCTGGACCTTTGCACTGCGTGACGACCTGCGCTGGTCCAACGGGCAGGCCCTGGACGCATCCCAAGTGGTGGCCAGCTTCCGCCGCGCGTTTACACCGGCCACCGCAGCGCCCTTTGCCGAACTCTTCGATGCGCTGCTCAACGCTGGAAACGTGCAGGCCGGCACCCTGCCACCGTCGGCGCTGGGCGTTTCGGCACCGGATGCGCGCACCGTGGTGTTCCAGCTCGAGCGCAGCGCCGCGCTGCCAGCGCTGCTGACCCTGCCGATCGCGTTCCCGGTGTACCTGCCTGCGGTCAAGGAACACGGCGCGCAGCACACGCGCCCCGGGCGGCTCATCGGCAACGGCGCCTACGTGCTGGAGTCATGGACGCCGCAGGCGAATCTGGTGGTGCTTCGCAACCTGTACTTCCACGATGCCCGCACGGTGTCCATCGAGCGCGTGCGCTACCAGGTCACCGAAGACGCGTCGGCCGAACTGCAGCGCTTCGCCGCTGGCGACCTGCACATCACCGAGACCGTGCCGCCGCAGCCGATTGACGCCCTGCGCGAGCGTTTCGGCGCGCAGCTGCGCATAGCGCCCTACGTGGGCGCGTTCTGGCTGGGCTTCAACATGACCCAGCCGCCGTTCAAGGACAATGCGCCGCTGCGCGAGGCGCTGTCACTGGCGGTGGATCGCGACAAGATCACCCGCCATGTCACCGGCCTTGGCGAAGCGTCCGCCTACGGCATCGTGCCGGGCGGAATTCCCGGCTACCAGGGCGCGCGCACGGCGTGGGCCGATGCGACGCAGGCCCAGCGCGAAGCACGCGCGCGGCGGCTGTACCGCCAGGCTGGCTACTCGCGTGACCAACCACTGGTGTTGGAACTGCGCTACAACACCTCGATCCCGCACCGGCGCATGGCCCTGGCAGTGGCGTCGATGTGGCGTGAGGTGCTGGGCGTCACCGTGCGCCTGCGCAACGAGGAGTGGAAAGTCTTCGTGCAGAACCGCAAGCAGCAGGCAATCACGCAGGTGTTCCGCGGCGGCTGGGTTGGCGACGTGGTCGACGCGCGCAACTTCCTGGTCGCGTTCGGCAGCGACGGTCCGCTCAACTGGACCGGCTTCGACGATCCCGGGTTCCGCCGGCGCCTTGACAGGGCTGATACCGCCGCCAGCGAGCACGCGCGCAACGCCTGGCTGCGCGCCGCCGAGCAGCGGCTGCTGAACCTGCACGCGGTGATTCCGCTGTACTTCTACACATCCAAGCATCTGGTCGACGACCGCGTGCTCGGCTTCGAACCGAACGCACTGGACCGGCACGCCAGCCGCTGGCTGCGCTGGAGTCACTGAGATCGCACTGACCCACCACCAAGAGGCTAGGCACTGATGCGTATTGGACACAGGGAATCACATCGCTCCGACCGCGCAGGCTGGCTGCGCGCTTCCGTGCTCGGGGCCAACGACGGGGTGGTTTCGATCGCAGGACTGATGGTCGGCGTGGCCGCCAGCGGCGTTTCGCAGAGTGTGCTGCTGGCGACCGGCGTTGCCGGGCTGGTGGCTGGCGCAATGTCGATGGCCGCGGGCGAATACGTGTCGGTGCAGTCGCAGGCCGACCTGGAAAAGGCCGACATGTCGCGGGAGCTGCGGGAGCTGGACGATGATCCGGAAAGCGAACTGGTCGAGCTGGCCGGCATCTATCGCCAGCGGGGCCTGGAGCCGGCGCTGGCTCGCCAGGTGGCAGCGCAGCTGACCGCGCACGATGCGCTTGGCGCGCACGCCCGCGACGAGCTGGGCATCACCGACAGCCTGCGCGCGCGGCCTCTGCAGGCGGCGCTGGCGTCGGCCGCCGCATTCGCCATCGGCGCATTGCTGCCGCTGTTGGCAAGCGTGCTGGCACCGCCGGGCCGGGTGATCACGGTGACCGTGGTGGCAACCCTGCTTGGCCTGGTGCTGTCAGGCGGGATGGGCGCTTTCGTGGGCGGCGCTCCAATTGCCCGCGGCGCGGCACGCGTGGTGTTCTGGGGCGCCGCGGCGATGGCCGCCGCCGCTGCGGTCGGCCGGCTCTTCGGCGCATTGGTGTGAGGCGCGGCCATTGCGGGCTGGCAGCTTGAAACAGCTGCCCTCACGGCTGGCGGAGGCCCTCCTCACACTTTGGCTGCTGGCGACGCTTTGCTTCGTGCTGCTGCGTGCCGCGCCGGGCGGCCCCTTCGATACGGAAAAGGCAGCGCCCCCCGAAGTGCAGGCCGCGCTGGCAGCACAGTACCGCCTCGACCAGCCGCTGCTGGCGCAGTACGGGGCGTGGCTCGGCGACGTGGCGCGGGGTGATCTGGGGCCTTCATTCCAATATCCCGACTGCACGGTCAACCAGCTCATCGGCCAGGCCCTGCCGGTGTCGGCGCTCAATGGCGGACTGGCGCTGCTGCTGGCGCTGGGACTTGGGATTCCTCTGGGCGTGGCCGCGGCACTCCGCGCCGGACGCTGGATCGATCGCGGCTTGATGCTGATCGCCGGGCTGGGCCTGGCCGTTCCGAAATTCGTCGCCGCGCCGCTGCTGGTCCTGCTGTTCGCGGTGACGTTGCACTGGCTGCCAGCCGGTGGCTGGGGCGACTGGCAGAACCTGGTGCTGCCAGTGATCGCGCTGGCCCTGCCCAACATTGCGTACTGCGCGCGTTTGACCCGCGCCTCGATGCTGGAAACCCTGTCGGCCGACTACCTGCGCGCGGCGCGGGCGCGCGGGTTTTCAGAATCGCGGCTATTGTTCGCACATGTCCTTAAACCGGCGCTGCTGCCGGTGGTGGCGTGGCTGTCGCCGGCGCTGATCAACGTCATCACCGGCTCGGCGGTGGTTGAACAGGTCTTCGGTATCCCCGGCATGGGCCGCTACTTCGTGCAGGGCGCGCTCAACCGTGACTACACCCTGGTGCTGGGCGTGGTGCTGGTGGTAGGCGCGCTGATCGTGCTGATCAACACCCTGGTCGACGCGCTACGCGGGTGGATGGACCCACGGCTGGCGGCAAACGCTTAGGCCGAGTCGAATCCAACGCCACTCACCTCACGCGCCAGAACACCGAAATGTAGGATTCAAATGAAGCATGGCGGGCCTGTAACGTGTTGCGCTAAACAAGCAGCGGAGAAAAGAATTCTCCTCTGCCTTGGCAGCTGACTTAAGAACGAACTCAGTCAGATTTCGCCATCAGTTCTCTACCGTCGGCGGCTTCGGTTTGAAATAAGGTATGACGACGGTTGTTTGACTGACAAACCAAATCGATCCGTCGGGATACCTCACATAGATCGTTGTTATCACCGTGCAGGTACCAACAACACTACTACACGACGTAGACACCATTGTGATCGTCTCGTTCGCCAACACCTGAAGTGGCAGCATCACCGCGAGCAGCAATAGTCCAGCCCAAACGCTTTTCCGTAGCCCCAATAAATTCATCCCCCACCATCCCTGTGTAAATTGACGTTGTCGTAGCTCTCAATTTTCCTTCACCGACGGATCTTTTTGCAAAGCAGGATCCGGATAGTGATAAACGTAAGTGCCCAAAAGAACGAAGCGCCCGTCAGGAGTTTTATAGTAGTAATTGACAATTACGGTGCAACGAACCCCATTGCAGGTCGTTACTGAATCCCATGCCTCGTCAGTGGCCTTTGCTGATGGGCTATAGAACAACGCGATTAATGCAATTAGCAGCGGAAAAAGCATCCTTTGCAGCATAAAAATTGCTCCTTTATAAATCAAAATTTTGCTCTCACCGTCCCTGCATTGTGTCGAGACACGCCAGTCGAGCTCCTGTCATCGCCTTTACGTTCTTTGCAACTAGCACCCCTTCCGTCAACCCCAAACTTCCAAATGCACCTGGCTTCGTGATGTAGCCCTCGACGACGTAATACAAATCGTCAGGGTGAGCTTCTAAATCGGCCTTGCGAAACACTTCTGGGTTGCTGATCGTCAGAACTCGTCCGGCCTTTCCGCACTCGAAAAACTCTTGTTGCTCAAATTGAATAATTGCGCGGCCGCGAATAACGCCCAGCTTTTTACCCTCGCTTTGCAAAGACGCACAAGAGGCGAGAAACACAATAGGTGCGAGCAGAACCAAGTGGCGCATGAGAAAACTTCCTCATTAGAGTGGTATAGAAAAAATGCTTTTTTTACGGAACTTGTGCGCACCGCTCAATCGTCGGCCTTCTAAGCGGGTTAGGCGTAAAGTCGCTGCGGTCCAGCGCCACGCCGCCCCATCCTGCATCCTCAAGCGCACGCCTCCGCTGTGATGCAGCTTTCACCACGCTCGGACTGCTCCTTATTGCATGCGCACTCATTAGGAGATCGCTCGGTATCGGTGCACCCCCGGATTGAGCAATGTCGACGAGCGCCAGAAACATCGCCGGATCTTCTCGATGAAGAATCTCAATGTTGGGATGATTACGGGGCTTATAGGCTGAAAGAAGAAGCGGAAGGTTCTCAGAGCTTGGCTGTTCCACTGCAAGCGTCAAATATTGGTCCGCGAACTCCTTATAGCTTCGCCATTGCTCAATGTGGTCCATGAAAATCGATCGATCCAAGGCCGGATTGGCCACGAGCCATCTCGCGAGATCAGGGGATGCGAGAGCTGCGTTCATTTGATACCCGAACGCCGTTGCGAGCTGTTGATCATCAATGCCAAAGCACTTGGCCTCCAATCGATCGCTTGCAGCCAGCAAGCTACCTGCCATGTCTTCTAGCCGACTTGAGCTCGCGCCTGTGCTTTGAATGCTTTTTTGGACTGCATCCGCAGCCGCAAGTTGATTTTTCCTGCCAGCGCAGTCCTGCAATTCAACGGCAATTCGGCACGAGGCCGGCACACTGCCCGAGTTGGCGGCAGATTCCAATCTCAAAATTACTTCAACAGCAGGCATGTCAGCAGGTGGCATGACTGTGCGAGGAGTGCTCGCCGTTCCCAGCTTTCCGGGCTGCCGATGGCCAAGCGTTCCACTCGACGCGAGCTCTGCGTCCGTCGGCACAGACGCACCCAAGCCTGTGGCTAAAGGCTTGGACGAGGAAAGATCTTCGGGCAGATTAGCTCCGACAAAAACTTTCCAGCCCACTAGCGCCACAGCAACAACAAAAACTAGCGCCGCGCACACGGGCTTGATTCCTAGAGACACCTTAATTCTTCCTTGTTCTTTCGATTCAATCTTCCAGCCGGTTTTTATATCAGGGGGCGCAGAATCTTGCAACCGTCGCTCTATGTCCGATGCCACGACCCATTTCGCCGCATGAGGGCGTGCCAGATCACAGGCTGCGGGTGGGAGGCGAGCCACGAGAGACGCCCATCGGTGGTTCCCTGCTCCTATTCGGGAAGCCGGTGCAAATAGGGGTGTCGCAGCGTTTAGACCCTCGGCGGCGAATCTGTGGCGCTGGCTTGCTCACCGCATTCTTCTAGAGCATCTCGCTTTCTGCCGGAGCTGCCACTTTCTCAACGCTCAGCCTCACGGACATGGCGAGACCCATTTTTCGGCACGTCGATAGAGTCAATGCCTAAACGTGCGACTAACACGCATTTGGCGAATATCCCCCTGCTTGCCTTTCCAAAGTTCTCGTAACGCATCCGCACCTACTGCCAGTCGCTCAGAACTCGGCTGGAGCATCTAATGCTCCGCCATCAGGCCCGTACCCCAGCCAGCCGTTGACCACCGTTCGCGCTTCGTCGACGCCCTGCTTGGACTCGCCGGAAAAACTCTGCACGCTGACCGTATCGCCGAACCTGGAGAACAGGTCCTTGCGCACCGCCTGCAACGTATTGCCCTGCTGTCCGCGTCCGAGCTTGTCGGCCTTGGTGAGCAAGCCGTGGGCGGGGATGCCGCTTTCCACCGCGTAGGTGATCATGTGCAGGTCGTATTCTTTCAGCGGGTGGCGGATATCCATCACCACCACCAGCCCCTTGAGTGCCTCGCGGGTGCGGAAGTAGCGGTCCAGGAACGCCTGCCAGTGGTCCTTGAGATCGTGCGGCACCTTGGCGTAGCCATAGCCTGGAAGGTCCACCAGGTATTTGTCCTGCGCCACTTCGAAGAACACCAGCTGCTGGGTACGGCCGGGGGTCTTGGACACCCGCGCCAGCGCGTTCTGCCGGGTCAGCGCATTGAGCGCGGTCGACTTGCCGGCATTGGAGCGCCCGGCGAAGGCCACCTCGTGACCGATGTCGGGCGGCAGCTGGCTGGGGAGGTGCGCCGCCAGCAGGTATTTGGCTCTTTCCAGTGGGTTATGCATGGGCGACAGGATGACAGGCTTTGCCGGCAAGCTCCCGCCCTGCCTGCAATGCGGGCCAGCCGAGCGCAGCAATCCGGGCGCCGGACTGGTGGCGGCGAGACTGGCGCAATTGACCGCGGCGGTCCGCGGCGTCGATAATTCGCCAGTTACGCGGCTGCCGACGGCGCCGCTTTTCCCCGTTCCCTGGAGCTTCTGCACATGCGCCACGCACGCGGTTTGGGTTTCGCCTCACTGGCCATTGCGGCCGTGGGCGCGGT
>JBBSUX010000084.1:0-12191 GCA_038234045.1 Burkholderiales bacterium | reverse complement strand
GGCAGCGTGGTGCAGGCGCTGGCCGATGCCAAGCCCGACGCCATCTTCAACGTGCTGTTTGGTGCCGATCTCTCCAAGTTCGTGCGCGAAGGCAATACCCGGGGTCTCTTCAAGGACCGCGCGGTGGTGAGCGTGCTGACCGGCGAGCCGGAATACCTCGATGCGCTGAAGGACGAGGCGCCCAACGGCTGGCTGGTGACGGGCTACCCGTACTACTCCATCAAGACGCCTGAGCACACGGCGTTCCTGAAGGCGTATGAGGCCAAGTTCAAGGACTATCCGCGCCTGGGTTCAGTGGTGGGCTACAGCGAGATTTACTCGATCGCCGACGGCGTGAAGAAGGCCGGCAGCACGGATACCGAAAAACTCATCGCCGCTTTTCATGGCCTGCAGGTTCAGACACCGTTCGGCCCCATCACCTACCGCACGCAGGACAACCAGTCGACGATGGGCGCGTACGTGGGCATGACCAAGAACGAGAACGGCAAGGGCGTGATGGTGGACTACACCTATAAGGACGGCGCCAATTTCCAGCCGACCGACGAAGAGGTGAAGAAACTGCGGCCGGCGAACTGAGCCGCCGTGCTGCGATGACTTGGTGACGCGATGGGTCCCGAACTCATCGCGTCATCCAGTCGGTAGCTTTTGATGATGAAAAGTGGCTCTAGCGCATATCACATAAGCGCTACTAGCTATTAAACCAATAGTTTTTCGGCAGAGATGCGCAGGAGTGGCGGTGATGATTCACCGTGCGCCTGAGATCCCACCGTGGAGTGTCAGTGGCATGAATTTTTCCGGCTTCGTCGTCCAGTTGCTCAACGGACTGGCGGGAGCGTCTTCGCTTTTCATGGTGGCGGCCGGGCTCTCGCTGATCTTCGGCGTGACCCGCATCGTCAACTTCGCGCACGGCTCGTTCTTCATGGTGGGAATCTACATTGCCTACTCGCTGGCCGAGCATCTGAGCGGCTGGGGGGGAGGTGCGGGTTTCTGGCTGTCGCTGCCGTTGGCGGCCATTATTGTCGGGCTGCTGGGAGCGGCGATAGAGATGAGTCTGCTGCGGCGCATCTACAAGGCGCCAGAGCTGTTCCAGCTGCTGGCCACCTTCGCGCTGGTGCTCATCATCAAGGATGCGGCGCTGTGGTTCTGGGGGCCTGACGAGCTGCTGGGTCCGCGTGCGCCGGGACTGCGCGGATCGGTGGAAATTCTGGGGCGGCAGTTCCCTTCCTACGACCTGTTTTTGATCGTCGTTGGCCCGGTCGTGCTGGGTCTCTTGTGGCTGCTGCTCACCCGCACGCGCTGGGGCACATTGGTGCGCGCCGCCACGCAAGACCGCGAAATGGTGAGCGCTCTTGGCGTGAATCAGGCCTGGCTTTTCACGGCGGTGTTCGCGCTCGGCGCTTTGCTCGCTGGGCTCGGTGGTGCGCTGCAGTTGCCACGCGAACCGGCAACGCTCGACATGGATCTAATCACCATCGGTGCGGCCTTCGTGGTGGTGGTGGTGGGAGGCATGGGCTCGATTCCTGGCGCTTATGTCGCGGCACTGCTGATCGCAGAGCTCAAGGCGATCTGCATCTGGCTGGGCGTGGTGCAGTTTGGCGGCATGTCGTTTTCGTTTTCCAAATTCACGCTGGTAGTGGAGTTTTTGGTGATGGCGGTGGTGCTGGTGATCCGGCCTTGGGGTTTGTTCGGCCGCCCGCAAGCGCCGAGCCGGCATCTCGGTTTGCAGGAGCAACCCCTGCGCCGGGCCGGCAAGGGCTATCGCACGGCAGTGGTGGTGGGCGCACTCTTGCTGCTGGCGCTGCCCTGGCTCACAGCCGGCTCGCCCTACACAGTGGTGCTGGCAGTCGATCTGCTGATCGCCGCATTGTTTGCGGCCAGCCTGCACTTCATCATGGGGCCGGGCGGCATGCATTCCTTCGGCCATGCCGCGTACTTCGGGCTGGGTGCGTACGGCGCGGCATTGCTAGTGCGCGCGGCCGATCTGCCGATGGAGGTGGCGCTCATTGGCGCGCCGCTGGTCGCTGCGCTCGGCGCGCTCGTCTTCGGCTGGTTCTCGGTACGGCTCTCCGGCGTGTACCTGGCGATGCTCACGCTGGCTTTCGCGCAGATCGCCTGGGCCATCACCTACCAGTGGGACAGTCTCACGGGTGGAAGCAACGGGCTCACCGGCGTGTGGCCAGCCGAATGGCTTTCGGACAAGCGCGCTTATTACTGGCTCACGGCGGTGGTGGTGATGGCGGGCATCGTGCTGCTGCGGCGCGTGTTGTTTTCCCCTTTTGGCTTCGCCATGCGGGCGGGGCGCGACTCGCCGCTGCGGGCGGACGCCATTGGTATCGACGTCAAACGCACGCAGTGGATGGCGTTTGTGCTGGCGGGAACCTTCGCTGGCGTGGCGGGTGGGCTCTATGCGTTCAGCAAGGGCAGCATCTCGCCCGATGTGCTCAGCGTGAACCGTTCGGTCGACGGCCTGGTGATGGTGCTGCTGGGCGGCTTGCAGGCGCTGGCCGGACCGGTGGTGGGTGCTGTCACCTTCACCTGGCTGCACGATGTGGTGGCGCGCAACACCGACTACTGGCGCGCAGTGCTGGGCGGCATCATTTTGCTGCTGGTGCTGCTGTTTCCGCAGGGAATTGCTGGCTCGATACGCACTTTGTTCGAGCGCTTCATGCATACGCGGCGGCCGGCCGAACCCGCTGCGCTACCGGGCAGCGGTGCAGAAGCATTGGCCACGACGCCGCCAGTCGGTGATGTGGCGCCCGAGACAGCGGAGGCACGGCCATGACCACCACGACCACCCCAACAACATCACCACCGCTGCTGGCTGTGCGCGGTCTGGGCAAATCCTTCGGCGGCGTGAAGGCCGTCGATGGCATCGATTTCGATCTGCACGCTGGCGAGTTGCTGGCGCTCATCGGCCCCAACGGAGCTGGCAAATCGACCACCTTCAACATGGTAAACGGCCAGCTACCGGCCGACCGCGGATCGATCCGGCTCGATGGCACCGAACTTGTCGGCCGCAAGCCGCGCGACATCTGGCGGCTTGGAGTCGGCCGAACCTTCCAGATCGCGGAGACCTTCCAGTCGCTGGCCGTGATCGAGAACGTGCAGATGGCCTTGCTGTCGCAGGACGGCAAGCTCGGGCGGCTCTGGCGCGCCGCGTCGGATTACCGGCCTGACGATGCGCTTCTATTGCTGGATCAGGTCGGCATGCGGGCGCAGGCGCATCGGCCCTGCAGCGAGCTGGCCTATGGCGACGTGAAGCGGGTGGAGCTCGCCGTCGCCATGGCCAATGCACCCCGCTTGTTGCTGATGGACGAGCCGACGGCCGGCATGGCGCCGAAAGAGCGCAATGATTTGATGGCCCTTACCAAGGAATTGGTCACCGGCCGGGGCATGGCGGTGCTTTTTACCGAGCACAGCATGGACGTGGTGTTTGCCTATGCCGACCGCATGATCGTGCTGGCGCGCGGACGTTTGATTGCAGAAGGAAGCGGCGAGGAAATTCGCGCGCATCCCAAGGTGCAAGAGGTGTATTTTGGAAGCGGAAGCACCTTTGAAAAAGCCAAAAAATCTACCGCTATCAAGCCACAAGAGGAGGCCGTATGAACGCATCTGCGGTGCTCGATAGTCCCGGCTGCCACGACGTGTCGGCAGCAGCCAACAGCCCCGTGCTGCTGCAGGCCGAATCGCTTTGCGCCTGGTATGGCGCAGCGCAAATCCTCTACGACGTGAACCTTGATGTCCGGCGCGGCGAAGTGGTGGCGCTGATGGGCCGCAACGGTGCTGGCAAATCGACGACGTTGAAAGCGCTGATGGGCATGCTGGCGCGGAGGCGCGGAGCTATCCATTTCAGGGGGCACGACATTTCCCGCACCGAGCCGCACCATGCGTCGCGCCTCGGCCTGGGCTTTGTTCCGGAAGACCGCCGCGTGTTTACCGACCTGACCGTGATGGAGAACCTCGAAGTGGGCCGCCAGCCGCCGCGCAAGTGGGACGATGGCAGCGCCGCGCCCGAGTGGACGGCAGAGCGACTCTTCAAGCTGTTCCCCAACCTCGGCGAAATGCCCGACCGTCCCGGCGGCCGCATGAGCGGTGGCGAGCAGCAGATGTTGACAGTCGCCCGCACGCTCATGGGCAACCCGTATCTGGTGCTGCTCGATGAGCCATCCGAAGGCGTGGCGCCGGTCATCGTGGAGCAGATGGCGCACATGATCGTGGCGCTCAAGGAGCAGGGTGTGAGCATCCTGCTGTCGGAGCAGAACATGCACTTTGCCGAGCTGGTATCCGACCGCGCCTATGTGCTGGAAAAAGGCCAGATCCGCTGGCATGGCAGCATGGAAGCGCTGGCGGCGGATGATCAGGTACGCCGCAGTTATCTGAGCGTTTGATACGTTTTCGCCCCGGTCAATATCCCTCAACAGGAGTCGTCTCATGCACCGCAGAACTATCCTCCAGGCCGGCGCCGCGCTAGGCCTCGTCGCCTTGTCTCCCACGCTGTGGGCCGCAGCCGCGAAGATGCGCCATCCGGGCGCGAAAGCTGCGCTGATCGTGGTCGACGTGCAGAACTGTTTTGTCGAAGGCGGCACCTTGCCGGTCAAGGGCGGCGCCGAGGTGGTGCCCGTCATCAACCGCATCGCACCAGCGTTTGAGAACATCGTGATGACGCAGGATTGGCATACCGCTGGCCATGCGTCCTTTGCCAGCAGCCACGCAGGCAAAAAGCCTTTCGAGACGGCCAAGCTCTCCTACGGCCAGCAGGTGCTGTGGCCCGATCACTGTGTGCAAGGCACGGACGATGCGGCGCTGCGCAGCGATCTCAAGTTGCCGACGGCGCAGCTGATCGTCCGCAAAGGCTTCCACAAGAACGTAGACAGCTATTCCGCTTTTGAGGAGGCCGATCGCAAGACCAAGACGGGGCTCGCCGGCTACCTGAAAGAGCGCGGGATTGACACCGTGTACGTCTGCGGCCTGGCGACCGATTTCTGCGTCGCCTGGACGGCGCTGGATGCGCGCAAGCTCGGTTTCAAGGTGCTGGTGGTGGAAGATGCCACCCGCGCCATCGACCTGAACGGCTCGCTTGCTGCGGCATGGAAGCAGATGAAGGCGGCAGGTGTGCAGCGCATCACATCCGCCGAGCTGGTGAGCTAACCCCGGCCGTCGCAGGATCAAGCGGTGTCCGATGAGTGTGGTGAATGAACATGCAGACGCAACACGGCGACGCTTCACATCCTTGTCTGACGCTACGGGTCAATGGGCAGGAAGTCGAGGTGCCCGGAGGAACTGGCGCCACGCTGCTGCACATACTGCGCAATGACCTGGCCTTGAATGGCCCGAAGTACGGTTGTGGCCTGGGCCAGTGCGGTGCCTGCACGGTGCTGGTCGATGGTGTGGCGGCGCGCTCCTGCTGCATTCCCGCAGCAGTTATGACCGGGCGCAGCATCACCACGCTGGAAGGTCTGGCAGCGGAGTGGCGCGATCGCGCTGCACTGGAGTCGCGCGATGTTGACGGCGCGTGCAGCGAGGAAAACGCCCAACAGTTGCACCCTGTACAGCAGGCCTTCATCGACGAACAAGCCGCCCAGTGCGGCTACTGCATCAACGGCATGATCGTCACCGCTGCGGCGCTGCTGGCGCGTGACCCGGATGCTGACGAGGCCGCCATTCGGCGCGAGCTTTCGTCCAACCTGTGTCGCTGCGGCACGCATGTGGAAATCATACGTGCGGTGATGCGTGCGGCGGTGGCGGTTCGGTCGATCGGCGCGTCCGAAATCATCGAGCATGTGCCAACGTCAGCGCCTTTCATCCTTGTGCGGAGCGAAGTCGCATGAGCACATCACGCGCTGAGCAGGAATCAAAAGCCGCTCGAGCCGCCTACCACGCCGCCGCTGGCGTTCTGTTGGTGGTGCGTAATCCGCCGCCCGCTCCACCTCCCGCGCCGGGCCAGCCGCCGTATGTCGCAGGCAATCCGGCTGAAGGCGTCGAAATCCTGTTGGCGCTGTGGAACGACGGCAGCGTGACGGCGCTCAACGGCCACGTCGATCTGGGCACAGGCATCCGCACCGCGCTGGCGCAGATCGTGGCCGAGGAGCTCGATCTGCCGCTGGATCGTGTGCACATGGTCCTGGGCAGTACGGGCGCCGTGCCGAACCAGGGCGCCACCATTGCTAGCGCCACCATCCAGATCACGGCGCAACCGCTGCGGCAGGCGGCAGCGCAAGCGCGCGCTTGGTTGCTGGAGCGTGCATCCGAAAAACTGGAAATACCAGTGAGCGGTCTTGTGACGCGAGACGGATCGGTGGTGGCGCTGGACGGTGCGATGGAGGCCGCCATCGGATTTGGTGCATTGGTGGGCGAAGCGCACGTCGAGTTGATGTTGAATCCGGCGGCCGTTACCAAGCCGACCGCCGATTACCGCACTGTCGGCCAATCCATCCCGCGTGTCGATATTCCCGCCAAGGTATCGGGCGAGTTGATCTATGTGCACGACATGCGCATGCCCGGCATGCTGCATGGGCGCGTAGTGCGGCCGCCGTACGCCGGCGCCGACCACGGCGACTTCATCGGCAACACATTGGAGTCGGTGGACGAGGCTTCCATCGCGCACATCCCTGGCATTCGCGGCGTGGTGGTGATTCGCGATTTTGTCGGCATCGTCGCCGAGCGTGAAGAGCATGCCGAGCAGGCCATGGAGCAGCTTGTAGTGCGCTGGAAGCCGTGGCCTGGCATGCCCGATCTTTCTGATACCGCTCAAGCCATCCGTACCCAGACTGCCACGCGGCGCCTGCTGGTGGACGAGGGCGATGTCGATGCCGGCCTCGCCTCTGCCGCGGCGCCCATGCCGCGCACCTATGTGTGGCCGTGGCAGCTGCATGCGTCGATCGGCCCATCCTGCGCTGTGGCGCAATGGTTGGCCGATTCGGACAGCGCTGGCCCGGCACGGCTAAGGGTGTGGGCGGGCAGTCAGAACCCGCATGTGCTGCGCGCCGATTTGGCGCGGTTGATGGATTTGCCTGAGCCAGCCGTGGACGTGATTCGCATGGAGGCCGCCGGTTGTTACGGGCGCAACTGTGCCGACGATGTGGCGGCCGACGCCGCGCTGCTCGCGCGCGCGGCGGGCGCACCGGTGCGGGTACAGCTCAGCCGAGCGCAGGAGCACCAGTGGGACCCCAAGGGCGCCGCGCAGCTCATGGAAGTGCAGGGCGGTTTTGGCGCGGACGGGCACGAGATTACCTACGACTTTCAAAGCAGCTACCCCTCCAACGGCGCCCCTACGCTGGCGCTGCTGCTGACCCGTACGATCGAGCCGGTAGCGCAGGCTTTTCAGATGGGCGACCGCACCGCGCGGCCGCCGTATGCGTACGACAACCTGCGCGTCGGCGTCAACGACATGCCGCCGTTGGTGCGTGCTTCCTGGCTGCGCGGTGTGGCGGCATTGCCGAGCAGTTTTGCGCACGAATCGTATGTGGACGAACTGGCGACAGCCGCCGGTGTCGATCCGGTGGAATTTCGGCTGCGCTACCTGAAGGATCCGCGCGCTGTCGATCTGGTGCGCGCCACGGCAGACAGGGCCGGTTGGCGCTTGCGCACCGGGCCGCAGGAAGCGCCGCCGCAGTCGGACGGCTGGGTGCGTGGCCAGGGGTTTGCCTATGCGCGCTACTCGCACAGCAAATGGCCTGGTTTTGGCGCTGCATGGACAGCTTGGGTCGCGGATGTTGAGGTGCACCCCGCCACTGGCGAGGTACATGTGCGCCGGGTGGTGGTGGGGCATGACGCCGGGCTGGTGATTAACCCGGCTGGTGTCGAGCATCAAGTGCATGGCAACGTGCTGCAGACCACCAGCCGCGCGCTGAAAGAGCAGGTGACGTTCGCCCCGCAGACAGCGCTGCAGCCGGGTGTCGTGCAAAGCCGCGAATGGGGCAGCTACCCGATCCTCAATTTCCGCGAGGTTCCCGTCATCGACGTGCTGCAGATGTCGCGGCCCGATGAGGAGCCGCTGGGCGCGGGGGAGTCGTCGTCGGTACCCGGGACGGCAGCTATCGCCAATGCCATTTTCGATGCCACGGGTGTGCGCTTTCGCAACCCGCCGTTCACGCCCGAGACAGTACGCGCCGCTCTGAACCAGGCCGTTCTCCCTCCCCCTCTGGGGGAGGTCAGGGGTGGGGGCGGACGGCGATCGAGTAGTGAGGCCGTCGTGCCCCCATCCCAACCTTCCCCCAGAGGGGGAAGGAGTAAGACCAACGCCATCTGGCCGAAGCGCAGGGGCGTTTGGGCGACAGGCGTCGCGCTCTTGGCAGGCGGCATCGGCGTGCTCGCGGCGCTGCTCGGCTGGCGGACTGCGATCGCGCCGGTGGTGCTGACCGCAAATTCAGCAACGGTCTACACGGCCGCCACCATCGATCGCGGCCGACTGCTAGCCGCCGCTGGCGATTGCGTGGTCTGCCACACCGCTGCGGGTGGCGCCGCAAACGCCGGTGGCCGTCCCATGGAAACGCCCTTCGGCACGATCTACAGCACCAACCTCACGCCCGATGCCGAAACCGGCATCGGCAGCTGGTCGTTCAGCGCGTTTCAGCGCGCCATGCGCGAAGGGATCTCGCGCGACGGACATCACTTGTACCCAGTGTTCCCGTACACCGCGTTCGCCAAAACCAGCGACGCAGATCTGACCGCTCTGTACGCCTACCTCGTCAGCCAGCCCGCCGTACGCTCCGAGACGCCCGCACCCCAACTGAAAACGCCGTTCAGCCTGCGCCCGTTGATGCCCGGCTGGAACGCGTTGTTCCACACCGACGCACAGGCCTACCAACCCGATGCGGCACGCAACGCGGAGTGGAACCGCGGTGCTTATCTGGTGACGGGCCTTGGCCACTGCGGAGCCTGCCACACCGCGCGCAATGCGCTTGGCTCGGAGAAGGGCGGAACCGCTTTTCTTGCGGGCGCGATGGTCGATGGCTGGGAGGCGCCCGCGCTCACGGCGCTGTCGAAGGCACCCGTGCCGTGGAACGCCGAATCGCTGTACCAGTACCTGCGCACCGGTGTCAGCATCGAACACGGTACGGCGGGTGGACCCATGGCTCCGGTGGTGCACGAACTGCAGCAGTTGCCCGACACCGACATCCGCGCGATGGCGGCCTATCTGGCGGATTTTCACCAGCCAGCGCCGGAACAAGCGTCACCTCGCGCCGAGCCTGCAAACGCCGTCGCTGCGACCACCGTGCTTTCTACAAAGGCCCAATCGTTGGTTGCCGAGGCGGCCGCTCAGGCACCGTTACCCGGCACCGCCCAACGCATGTTCGATGCCGCCTGCGCCGCCTGCCATCACGATGGCGACGGCCCGCGTTTGCTGGGAGCCAACGTGTCACTGGCGCTCAACAGCAACCTGCATGCGGACACACCGGACAACCTGCTGCGCACGATCCTCGAAGGCGTGCAGCAGCCGGCAACGCAAGCGATTGGATTTATGCCGTCGTTCGCCGATGCGCTGGACGATGCGCAGATTGCGATGCTGGCGGGCTACATGCGCCAGCGCTTTGCGCCGGGCGCGCCGGCGTGGGCTGATCTGGCCGGCGCCAGCGCGCGGGTGCGTGCGTCGATTGCCTCGCACTCCGGCGCAGCACGCGCCAGCTTGCCGTGACGCTGCGCGCCTAAAAAATCTCCAGTTAAAAGAGACTTAAGCGCAGTATGGATAAGCGCTACTAGCTACTTATTAAGTAGCTATCGAGTCAAACTCGCCCTTGAATTTCACTGCACCGCGCGAAGCGCGCGCCGGTATTGAATGGCTTCAGCCAAGTGCGCGATCTCCACCGTGTCGGATGCCGCCAGATCCGCCACCGTGCGCGCTACCTTCAGTGCGCGGTGCGTGCTGCGGGCCGACCAGCCGAGACGCGTTGCGGCGGTCTGCAGAAAGCCAAGCGCTGCCTTAGATGCGCCGGCGTGCTCGTCCAGAGCCTTGCCCTGCAGCAGCTGGTTGGTGCTGCCCTGGCGTTCGATCGCACGCGCTCGGGCATGCGTGGCGCGTTCCCGGACAGCGGCGCTGGCTTCGCCGGGGCCGTTGTGCAGCAATTCGTCGGGCGGCAGGGCTGGCACTTCCACGTGCAGATCGATGCGGTCGAGTAGCGGGCCGCTGAGTCGGCCCTGGTAGCGGGCAATCTGATCGGGCGAGCAGCGGCAGGTGCGGGTAGTGGCTCCCAGATAGCCGCAAGGGCAGGGATTCATCGCGGCGATCAGTTGGAAGGCGGCGGGGAATTCCGCGCGGCGGGCTGCGCGGGCGATAGAGATGCGGCCGGTCTCCAGCGGCTCGCGCAAGGCTTCGAGTGCTGCGCGCGGGAACTCGGGCAGCTCGTCGAGAAACAACACGCCGTGATGCGCCAGCGAGATTTCGCCTGGCCGCGGTGGCGATCCACCTCCTACCAAAGCGACAGCGCTGGCCGTATGGTGCGGATGGCTGGTCGGCCGCACTCCCCAGTGGGCGGGGGTGAAGCGACCCGCCAGGCTGGCGATGGCCGCGCTCTCCAGTGCTTCGTCCAGCGACATGGGCGGCAGTAAACCAGCAAAGCGCTCCGCGAGCATGGATTTGCCTGAGCCTGGCGGTCCCACCATCAAGAGACTGTGCCCGCCAGCGGCAGCAATCTCCAGCGCTCGCCGGGCGCCGGCCTGGCCGCGCACATCGGCCAGGTCGGCATACGCTACAGGGCCACCATTCGCCGCTAGCGGTGCGACAGCGTGCATCCGTGACCAACCGCCAGGCGCGGTGCTGTCGTCGCTTGATGGGGATTGCCCCTGGTCGCGTGCGGCGCCGTCGCCAGATCCGCCTCCTGAATCCGTCGCTGCGTTGTCAGCGGCTGTAGCAGCAGGCTGAAAGCGCCGCACCACATCGAGCAGGTGATGCGCGCCGTAAATTTCTTGATCAGGCACCAGAGCGGCTTCTTGCGCACTTTCATGGGGCAGGACCAATCGGACGCTGCCGGCAGTTCCGACACGCAGCGCCAGCGCGGTTGCCAGCGCACCACGAACCGGCCGCAACGCGCCAGAAAGTGAGAGCTCACCCGCAAATTCCCAGCCCACCAGCTGGGCAGCATCGATCTGTCCGCTGGCAGCGAGGATGCCGAGCGCGATCGGCAGATCGAACCGGCCCGAATCCTTCGGCAGGTCGGCCGGCGCCAGGTTCACGGTGATGCGCTTGCTGTGCGGAAACTCCAGCCCGGCGTTCTGCAGCGCAGAGCGCACTCTTTCGCGCGCCTCCTTGACTTCCACATCGGCAAGCCCGACGAGCGTAAAGCTGGGAAGGCCATTGGCCAGATGCACCTCGACCGTCACCGCCGATGCGATGAGCCCTTGCAGGGCACGGCTTTGCACGATGGCGATGGTCATTCACTACTCACTGGATAAATAAACAGCATGGATTGTGGCGACGCATGGCGTGCATGGCAACCCGAGCACGCGGCAGGCGGCCCGCATTGCCACCGGAGCAGCCTTTGCGCACCGACTTTATGCACGAAGGCGTGAGCTTCACTTTGTTTCTCGGGAGCACGTTATTGGGGCGTGGCATCGATGAGCACCACATCGGTGCTGTAACGCGCCGTTGCTAACAGTGCTTCAGTGCAGACGTGCATAGCGATGCGCCGGATCAGAGCGGTATGGGCATCCGGACCACGCTGGCACGGTTCGTGCAAATCGTGATCGTCCCTTGACATTCCACCCCGCAGGAGAAGAAAGCCATGAAGAAAAAGACCCTGATCGCCCTTGCCGCGATGGCGGCCAGCGCCACGGTTTTCGCGCAAACCGCAGCGATGCCTGTAGCACCCGTGCCTGATTACACGCTGGCCTACAACGTCGGTGCTGTTACCGAATACCGGTATCGGGGCATTTCGCAAAGCCGCTTCGATCCGGCTCTGCAGGGCGGTATCGATTTCACCCACAAGAGCGGTTTCTATTTGGGTACGTGGGCTTCCACCATCAAATGGATCAAGGACGCCGGCGGCGATTCCGACGCCGAGCTGGATCTATACGGCGGTTACAAGAACACGATCGATGGCATCGGCTACGACGTCGGTTTGTTGCGCTACCAATATCCGCGCGCACACCTCGGTGTGAGCCCCAACACCACCGAGGTCTACGGCGCGCTCACCTATAGCGTCGCCACGTTGAAGTATTCGCACAGCGTCACCAACCTGTTCGGCTTCGACGACAGC
>JBBSUX010000083.1:0-12224 GCA_038234045.1 Burkholderiales bacterium | reverse complement strand
CGCATCGCGACGTTGGATCCGATAAATCCCGCGGTACCGGTGACAAGGACTCTCACAGCTTTCTCCCAACCGCACACCAGTAAGGCTCGGTGGCCGAGAAAACAATCTCCCCTAACCCGGCACTGGTCATCATCTTCGTGATTTCAGCCCGCGTGAAACGCTGCTCAAGCGGCGTTCCGAAGCGGTCGCGCGAATCTGTGCGCATGGTGTAGAAAGACTTGTCGCGGTAGAAGGAAAGTGGAATCCAGGACACGCCAAAGCCCAACCTCTCAAGCAAGGCGGCGGACCTGGCCAGCGGGAAGTACACGGTGGCGGCCAACACTTCCGCAGCCAACTGCTTCAGCGTCGGATGCAGTCCGGAAACCGCCGCGCGAATGAGTTCACTCGCTCGCCAGATCATCCTGAACGTATTTGATCGGTTGTCGAAGGCGTAGTAAAGGTAAATCTGGAACGGAGCGCCAGGCTTAAGCAAATCCACACAGGCACGGAGCGCCGCCGTTGTATCGGGGATGTGATGCAGCACGCCGAGCGAATAGCCGAAGTCCTGGCTCGCAGGCGCGATGCATCCATCGTCTACACCCCCCCGATGGAATACGATGTTTGGCTCAGTCGCAAGGTTCCTTCGTGCAATTTCCAGTGCGCCTGAAGGGTCGATACAATGTAAGGTGCCGACCCTCGGTGCAACCCACCGCGCCCAGCGCCCGGAACCGCAGCCCATGTCGAACCCAACCGCGTCTGCGGGCAGCGTCTCCCACGGGAAGACCGCGAAATAGCGCTCAAAGATCGCCCGCGACTCAGCCTCCGGCAACGCCGCCTGGTCGAAACGGGCCCACTCGTCACCGAAACTGTCAACCGTGCTCTGGTCAGTATTCGTCTTCATTTTTTCTCTCTGAGTTTGCCAAGTCCCATATCTTCCTCTCCACGCTGGAGGAGGCACGGTGCGATGTGTTGAAGCCGCCGCACTGCAAATTTTTGACCTGTGATCTATGGGGCATCACTTCTTAATGAACAGATTCCAGGCCGCAACGCGACATGCTCCGACTGGGTGCGAAAACACATCCTGTCCAACACCGAGGCTCGCGCCCTAGAGCCTTCCATCCACCGCGTCCCGCGGCAGGACATACTTCACGTCATAGAGAATCGACTCGGGCTTCCCGAATGCCCGGATGCCCTGCGCACCGAGCTTTCGGAACTCGTCGTGTCCTACTGCCACAATTACCGCGTCGTACGCGCCCTGGAGTGGTTCCGTCATGTGCAGGTCGTACTCGTGTTTTGCCTCTACGATATCGACCCACGGATCACAGATGTCAACTTGAACGCTGTAACCCTCAAGTGCCTTTATGACGTCCACGACCCGAGTGTTACGCAGATCCGGACAATTCTCCTTGAAGGCGAGGCCCAAGATCAGCACTCGGGCCTTTACGGGGCTTATTCCCTTGCACACCATCAGCCTGATGACTTCACTGGCGATGTAGACACCCATCCCGTCATTCGTGCGGCGGCCCGCCAGGATGACGTCGGGATGGTGGCCTACCTCCTGTGCCTTGTGGGTCAGGTAGTAGGGATCGACGCTGATGCAGTGCCCGCCAACCAGACCAGGACGGAAAGGAAGGAAGTTCCACTTGGTCCCGGCGGCTTCCAGTACCTCCAACGTGTCGATGCCCAGCTTGTTGAACAGGATGGCAAGGTCATTCACGAGCGCGATATTGAGGTCTCGCTGGGTGTTCTCGATGACCTTTGCGGCCTCGGCCACTTTGATACTGCTGGCCTGGTGGGTACCGGCGGTGATGATGCTCTTGTAGAGCGTGTCCACCAGGCTGGCGGCTTCGGAGGTGGAGCCCGAGGTGACTTTGAGGATCGTGGCTAGACGGTGCGATTTGTCGCCGGGGTTGATCCGTTCGGGGGAGTAGCCCACAGCAAACGTGCCTTGGTTCGACGGGTTCAGTGTTCGCTCGGATGCAAACTTCAAGCCAGAGCGTTCCTCAAGAATAGGCACGCACACCTCTTCCGTGCAGCCGGGATAAACGGTGGATTCGTAGATCACCAGGTCCCCGTGCTTGATGATGCTGCCGATGGCTTCGCTGGCCTTGATCAACGGAGTCAGATCCGGACGCTTGGCCGCGTCAATCGGCGTCGGCACGGTGACGATAAACACGTTGCAGTGGCGGATGCCCTCGAGTTGGTCAGTAAACCCTAAACGCGTGGCGGAGCGAAGCAGCTCCGCCTCTACCTCCAGCGTGCTGTCGTGCCCCTCCGTCAACTCCTTGATGCGAGCCGAATGGATGTCGAAACCCACGGTGTCGTACAGCTTTCCGAATTCGACGGCCAGCGGCAACCCCACATAGCCTAGCCCCACAACGGCGATACACGCTTGTCCCCGAGCCAGATCGTCTAAAGTTAACAGTGTAGTAGCCCCTGAAACAAAAGCGCCGCCCAGATGCCGCGCGTCAGCCCGGCATTATATGTGCCCCGTGCTGAATTGAGGCGTGAACCTTGCCCGGGTGCGTCTTTCCGGCATCGCTCAACTGACTGAGCTTTCGGGTGATCGCACTTGCGGCTTGTCCCGGGTGCTGAGGCTCGCGCCCTGATGCGCTCGCTGCCCGACCGCCATTCCTGCCAGCAGTGCAGCCACGGTCATGAGCGCAGGGGTTCGCAGCGGGTAGTCAACCAGAGAATGCAGGAGGAGTAGCGCGCAGCCCATCCATGCTCCCACTGCCAGCCCAAGATCCCCCGCCCCGCGCCGATCGCGCGGATAGCAGCTGGCCAGCAGCGCTACCACCGCAAGAACCGCCAGCACCCCCAGCAACCCACTTTCCAACCACCACTGCGCATACTCGTTATGCGCATGGTTGATATATTCCCACTCCACCAACGGCGACGGGGCGGACTGATCGAACCAGGCCACAAAGCTGCCGACGCCTGCGCCCCAAGGCGCGTGAGCCGCTCCCATCGCAAAAGTGGCCTCCGCCACGGAGCCACGCACTGGCCAATCGTCGTCAAAACGCAGCCAGCGGACGGCTGACACGATCACGCCTGACGCCACCGCTCCCAGCACAGTCAGCAGCACCCGCGCGCGCGTGGCGTACCGGCCGCCGCCTCCATATCTGCGCAACACCAGTGGCACCGCGACCAGACCCAGCACCGTCAACAGAAACATCGCCCGCCCGTCGATCAATACCAGCGAAGCAAATAGAAATACAGCCAGCCCTCCCAGCGCGAAGCGTGTCGATCGAGAATACAGTGGCACCTCCTTCGATCGGCCACTGAGCAGCACACCGGCGATGGATACGATGCAAATCCCCGCAGCCGTTCCTTGGTGATTGGGATTGGCAAAAACCCCATTGAGCGCCGGCGCCCACTGCGGGAACGGATTTATAAAGCTGTCCTGCGGCGCGCCCAACTGCACGTAGCCCAGCACAAGACTCAACGCAGTCAGCGCCACCAGCAGCAGCAGCAAGTGTGGCTGCCGCTCCGTCGGCATGGCGAGCGTGCCGACGAACACGGCCAACGCAGGGAGCATTGACCAAAGCCCCAACTCCGTCGCTGACGGCGAAAGGGACCACTGGTGAAGAGGCTTGGTGACGCCGGCTGCCTGCAGGTCGGCGCGTAATGCCAACCGCGCTGCCGTGCCGCCGGACCAGGTTTCAGTCAGCGGCAACAACTGCAAGGCAACCGTGAGAACGATCAAGGCGGCCACGCCGAGTGCAGCGCACTGCAGACGGCTACAGCCGGAGCGATGCAGCGCCAGAACCGACCACATCAGCAAAGGCAAGGCCAGCAACTGGGCAGCGACATCGCCCAAACCACGGTCCGTCGAGCCGCCGCCGGTCACAAAAGCCAGTGAAAGGACACAGGCAATCGCGAGCCAGCCCCAGCGCCGAAAGCTTGTCGGTGATTTATCGATGTTCAAAGGCATGCGTCCGATCCAGTCTCAGACTCGGCGCTAGTGTAAGGCGTCAGTCGGATTTTTCGATTTCCCTCGACTGATTCTTGCAAGAACCCACCGGTGGGCACTCAATCTCAGGTGATGTGTCGCGTGCCGACGGCGCAGTGAGAGACGCCCTGGAACGTACAGACTGCATGGGATCCTCCCTGACGTGTACGTCAGGGAGGTGCATAGGGCAAACATCGTCTGTTCGCCCGACGCATTCACCTATATTGGCGATACCGTCGGCTGAACAAGCAAGTCAGTGGACACCGGGCGTCGAGACGTAACCCAAAATTTGGGGAGGGTTAGCGCACGGCCTATAGCTGGCCCAGAAGCGACTGCTTGTTCCTGAAGGAGAAACCGTCCCTTCCCGGCCGTTTTCTGGTAGAAAACTTACCCTCGAAACACCCCGCATTCTGCTGCTTTTCCCCGCGCGCACAGGCGCTTGGATCGTTTGATCTTCGCCGTACGACCAAGTCCGAGGGTTGAGCTCGGCAGGAAAGGGGCCATGACACCCAATGGCGCGGGACCGCCGTCAGGAAGGAAATGCTTAGCGGCCGACCGGAAGCGGAGCTGCGTCGCCATGGTCGAAGTTGTTCACGATCGAAGTAACGCGAAGCGTGATCGAATTTACTTTTACAGCGCTTTCGACCTGGATGCCCGCGGCAGTGCCGTCGACAGAGTCGCCAGGTGCGCATGTGCGCCCGACGGTGTAAACGCCCGGCGTGTTGTAGGTCTGACGACACCCGTCGCTGAAGGTCATAGTGGCGACTGAATTCTCAGTGATCAACACGCGATTGCCTGACGCGACCACCTGACCGATGCCCTGCGCTATTGTGAACGCACCGCCCTGGCTGGTCATGACCCTACCGCGAACCACGTCAAGGGCCGCGGTTGCGAAGTCCTGAGCGGAACCCGCAATAGAGGACCCCATTGCCGCAACGACACCTAGAAAAATTACGCCAAGCCTGGTCAAAGGGTGAATCCTCCAAGGTTAAAGCGTCGAGCAAGAGCGCGGCCGCGCACTGCTGCAGCCACTGACTAAGGCGCCCAAGTGCCGGGATACTGCGTTAAGGCGGCACCATCATTCGATCGCCACATCGTCAAACCAAAGGTCGCCCGACACCTGCTGAATGGATCCCGGCCCGACCGGATTGCGTACGCGCAGCCACTGCCCTTCACATTGTTCGGACGGCACATCCAACTCCATGGTGAGCTTACGCCACCCAAACGTGCCTTGGATCGGATCACTGTTCGCAAACGGCGTTTCCTTGCCTTCACACGAAATGCTCCACTCCAATCCACGCTCGCTTCGCAGATCTTTTGCGCGCACGCGTGCTGTGAGGCGGTGGCGGCCAGGGCTCAGCAGCAGGGGCTGTTCCAGGTTTACATGGGGAACCGGACGGCCACGGAAAGAGGCATGCGCGACGAGTCCTTGCGCACCGCGATCGGGAACAAATTCAACCGAAACCCCGGGCACCCTAGTCATGCGCCATTGGAAGCCGCGTCCCGTGACCGGCTGCTCGAAACCTCCGTTATAGACAGGACGCAGGGGTCCGCGGTCCAAGTCCAGGTTGCTTGCCCAGCGGCCGTATGCCTCGCCCCAGCGGCCTCGGCGCATCAGGTAGTCCAGCCATTCCTCGAACTCCTGGCTGTTCAATCCCCCTTCGCTGCGCAGCACGGCCAGTATCCTGTCGGTCACAAGCGGATCCTCGACTCGCTGCAGTGCGGTCAGGAAGGCGCCTCTCCACGGCGGACGCCGTTTGAGCGTGCGCCCCAACTCTGAAGCGAATTCCGAATCGGCGGCAAGCTGACCCAGCAGCGGCATCAATGCAGAACCATACTGGGGAGAGATTCGCAGGAGGGAGTCCAACTGCTGCAGCGCCTGCTGAAAGTCGCGGGTCCTCAATGCATGGTCAATCAGCCACGCTCTTGCAGTGACATCGCGCGGGCTACGGCGCACAGCGATGCGGTAGAGGGCCAGTGCCTCTTGCTCCTGCCCGCGGGCGGCAGCCGCCTGCCCCAATATACCGAAAGCGCTGCCTTTGAGCGGCTCCACCGCGAGCAGGCGTCGGGCACTGGCGGTAGCAGCGTCCAAGTGACCGGCGGTCAGTTGGGCTTCTGCGAGAGTGAGGAGGGCTTTCGGATGATTGGGTACCCAGCTCAATGCACGCTCCGGGTCAGATGTCGCCCAACGTTCCGCCTGTGTGTGTGCGACGACGCGCCAAGCGGCAATCACTGAGAGGCCGGTAAGCAAAACAGCGAGCAGCCAGGAGACTGCATGGACCCGGCCGTGAACGGCACCGCTCACAGCGCCCCAGCCTCGGCATGGTCGACCAGCGGAATGCCACTACTCCAAACGAGGCTCATAAGTAAAACGCGGACCTCGAAACGACCACCGCGGCTCATTCTAGACGCCATGCGTGGTCGCGCAAGGCCAGTACGCCGGTTGGCATCACCGACGACGGCCCTGTGGAACAGCCGGAGGTCAAGATCCTTCGGACGCTCAAGACCTTCGCTGGATTCATCAAGCGCTGCGCAGTTGTGCCAGATCGTTGACAATCGGCCGATCCGGCTTGCGAAATAGCGGGTCACCCGGTAGCCGCGACTCTGTACAATTCGCAACCGAACCAACTTCGGCATGGAACGTCGCTGGGAGGCTCCGGAATTGGCCTCGATGCTCAGCACCATTCTGGCGCCGCGCGGCAGGACGGCGTCCCTGTCAGCAACTTGACCTTCGATGACTGGTCACTTCCCGTGGGCTCCCGGCTGTGGCGGTCGCTGAACCCGCAGAGAGGACGACCCCTGAGTTTGGACTCAGCGTTCAAGCTTTGGCTCTTGCGTTTTCGGCACAGAGACAACCCCCATGGACTCCCCGCCAGGGGTCCGCGCGCGCTGGCCGGCAGCAGCATTACCCAGAGCACCGACGCGCGCTTGCGTATCCTCGACGGGCACCAGGGGCGCTGCCGCGGAACCCGTGGGTTGCGCGCGAGCAGAAGCCTCGGCCTGCAACTCCAGGTCCGGCGCCCGCGGTTTGTCCCTGAGCAGGAGGAGTAACGCCGCGCCCAAGCAACCCGCAACCGCGACTGCAGGAAACAGCCACCTGCGCCGCTCGAGGTCAGCCTGTGGCACCGCACGCCAACCATTGACCCGGACCCGACGCGCGACGCGGCGATCCTGGGATGAAAGAGCCCGTGAGCGGCGCAGGTCATATGCGGCACGGCGCTTCGGCGAGCGTAGCTGGCCCCATGCGTCGTTGATGCGCGCCGCGAATGCCGAGTCCCATTCGTCTCCCCGGCGATCCGGGTGCAGCCAATGCTGCAGGCGTCGATAGTGGAGCTTGATTCGAGAGGCATTGGCGGTCTCTTCCACCCCCAATACGCGGTAAGCGTCAGCGCTTTGGAAGAGGAGCACTTCTCGAATGTAGAAGCGCGCGGCTTCGATCACCTCGTCCGGCGACTCACCGCTTAGTCGGGTCGCCTCTTCTATGCGCTTGGGCACAGCAGCGGCCAGCTCGATAAGATCGCCGACACCCTCAGGCAACGGGCGCAGGCGCAAGGACGCGCGCGCTGAGGGCAGGCGCACAAGGCCCAAGGCAACCTCCAACGCATTGCAGTCCACGCAGGCGCTAGCGCTTGGTCAACTGCGGCGTGTCGCCGTAGGCGTAATAGCCTTCGTAGTTATATCCGTAACCGGCGACCTTGGAGTCGTACATCGTCAGCACGCTGCCTGCGATCTTGGATCGCGCCGATTGGAGACGTTTTACAGCTGCCTGCGCGGTACTGATCCTCGTCTTCCCCGAACTTACAACCAGCAGCGTGCCGTCTGCCAGATTCGCCAGGATTGGTGCATCGGCAATGCCCATGACTGGCGGCCCGTCAATGATCACTTGGTCGTACTTTTCAGACGCATGGGTCAGGAACGTGACCAACCTGGACCCTGACAGCAGCTCGGCCGGGTTTGGCGGGAGAGGCCCAGCCAAGACGACATTGAGATTGTCGTCTGTCGTGCTGAGCACCGCTTCGGCTACGGTCTGTGCGCCTGCCAGCAGGTTACTTAGGCCAACTTCACTGCGAATGCCAAGCGTTCGGTGCAGCGACGGGTTGCGCAGGTCAGCCTCAATCAACAGCACACGCTTGCCCATCTGCGCAAAGTTGCGCGCCAAGATCAGTGCTGTGGTCGACTTGCCTTCGACGGGACCTGCGCTGGTGACCAGCAGCACCTTTGGCACACCGTGGTCGGTGGAAAACTGCAGGGCAGTTCGTACCGAGCGATAAGATTCAGAAAAAGCGGAGCGCAGGTCCTGCACAGCCTCCTCGGGTGACTGTTTTCGCAAACGCGGCACGATGCCAAGGACGGCCAGCCGGAGGCGCTGCTCAACGTCGTCTGGGGTCTTGATCGTGTCGTCCAGGAATTCCAGAACGAATGCCAGGAGCACACCGAGGATCACACCCAGCAAAAGGCCGATCGCGAGGTTTTGCGCGAGACTCGGCTTGAATCGCCAACTTGGGACTTGCGCACGATCGACAATGGAAATGTTGTTGGAGCGCACGTCACCGAGCACGCCGGCTTCCTTGTAGCGCTGCAGCAAACCGTCGTAGAGCTGCCGATTGGTGTCAACTTCGCGCTTTATGATGTTGTAGTCGATGCTGCGGCCATCCACGTCGAGCGCAGCGGTTCGCAGCGAGTTCAGTTGGCCCTGCAGCAGGCGTTCTTGCGACGCGGCGGCGTCGTACTCAGCCTTGACAGAGGACCGGATGTTGCGCAACTCGGAGGAAATTTGCCTGTCGAGGTCGTCCATTTGCCCCTTCAGCTGTTGCATTTCCGGATAATCGGGCTGAAATACTGTCAGTTTTTGTTGATAGGTGCCCTGCAAATTAGCCCGCTGCTGCTGAAGCGTTCGGATGATCGAAGCGCTCAGCATGTCGGCCGGCAAAGCGGCGCCACTCGCTGCCTGAGCCTGGCTCCAGCGGGCCTGCGCACGGATGCGCTGCGCCTGCGCATCGGCGAGCGCCGAGTTCAGATCACCTAGATTCTGTCCCGCCAACGACTGGCCGTCTGATGAGGACACCAGGTTTTCCCTCTGCGCGAAAGCAACCAGCTGACGCTCGGAATCCTCCAGCCGCGCCTTGGTCGTGGCTAGTTGGTCTTCGAGATAAGTCTTGGTGTACGAGCTCGCTCCGAATCTACGCTCCAGTCCCGAAGCGATGAAGCCTTCGGCCAAGGCATTTGCCACGCGTGCCGCAAATGCCGGTGTCGTGCTGTCGTAATGAATCCTCACCAATCGCGAGTTGCGCACCGGCTCGATGCTTAGCCCCGCCTGCACCACTGCGGTCGCAGCAGCCAGAGTCGCCTGAGGATTGGCGTCGCCAACTGCGGACTTGGCAACTTTATCCCGACGAAAGAGGCCTTTGATACGATGCAGCCAGCCGGGCTGGTCAAGTCGTTTTAATGCGTCGGCGTCCATGGCGATGTCGTCGGCCACACGCTCTGCCAAACTGCGGCTCTGTAAGAGTTCGTACTGAGTCTGCAGGAATTGCGGATCACTGCCTGCCGACACCATCGTTCCCATCTGTACGACCGTTTGTTCCTCGTTGTCGATCTGCATCACTGCAGTGGCGCGATAGATCGGGGTCGCCATCAGGGTCACCAACAGGCTGGACGCCACCGCAGCAGCTACCACGCCCAGGACGAGCCAACGGCGCTTCGACAGTATCCGCCAGTAAGCAAGGAGGTCGATCTCGTCCGGATCCTCCCTGCGCTCTTGCAGCATTTCAACTGACAGAACGCCCCCGCGGTAGGATCCCACCGCGCCAGCTTCGAGCTTGGCAGGCATTCGACTTTCGTCGCCCGCTGAAACGACGGGCACCTTTCCATCTTGCATTACGTGTACTTCCCTAAATCGAGTTCGACGCCTTACAGCGCCATGAAGAGACCGATCGCCGGGAGAGATTCGAGGAATCGACGCAGGGCGGTCTTGCTCCCCGACTGCTCCACGACGACGATGTCATCGCCGTACAGTTGCGGGTCTTCGATGCTACCGCTGCGAAGTGCGCGCATGTCATATCCGGCAGCCATTTTCTTGCCATCCACCTTGCGGAACAGCACTATCCCACCAAGATCCGCGAGTGGATCCAATCCACCTGCAACCGCGACTGCCTGTAGCAGCGAGATCCTGCCGCTCAACGGGTAAATACCGGGCTTGTTGATGGCCCCCTCCATAGTGATGCTCTGACTGGCGAATTCTTTGACGAAGATCGTGACCTGCGGACGCTGCAGGTACCCGTCCGCGTACTTTCTGGCAAGATCGGCTTCAAGCTCGGGAATTGTGCGACCACCCGCCATCACTCCACCGACCAGAGGCAGCGAGATCTGTCCGTTGGAATTGACGCGTACCGTCTTGCTCAGCTCCTCGACTCCGAACACGCTGACCTCAATGAGGTCCTGTGCGCCCAAGCGGTAGTCCGACACGCCCTCGTAAGCTCCGGCAGCATTAGTGGTGTCGGGCACAGGCAGTGCCTGCCCTGAAGCGACGTGGCGCGTCCCGCCGCCGACTGAGCAGCCGGCCAGCCCAGCGACGATCATTAGCAAAATCATCATTCGCAGCAGTTGCAACATTCTTCCAGCCCGATTCATGGCGTATGGCCGTGGATTATGCCTGCCCCAGCACACGGCGCCAGAATGTTGGCGTCGCTGAATTGTTGTCTTGCCGAACGGCTACCTGCGGCAGCGCGCCAGGTTCGACGTTGTCGAGGATGCCCTGTGGCCGCGTCAAGACCATATGAGTCGCCTCGGAATTGCCAACGCGTAGCGCCGCTGCTTCGCGCCCTTCCGCAAGGAGCGGCGGGCGGCGGCGAGGATGGTGAGCGTCGGTCGCGAGGATGTGAACCATATTCTCGTCGAGCATTCGCTCGGCCCAGTACTTTGGCCGCGTGCCGAAACGGCCGGTCACGCTGCCGGAAGTTACCTGCATCCACGCCCCGCCCCGGACCAAGCGCTGAAATAAATCAAAGTGGCCTTCGATCCAGCTAAGCCGCTCAGGATGAGTGATCACCGGTACGTAGCCCGCCACGGTCAATTGGAAGACGGAATCCTCGAGCCTCGGTGGAGCCACATGATGCGGGGGCTCCAGCAGGATGTATCTCGAGCCGGCAATGGTCGGCACGCGTCCGGCTTTGATCTCTCCGACAAGATCCGGTGCCAGGTGCACATCTGCACCCTCGACCAGCCTCAGATTGATCCCACGTTCATCTAGCGCTGCCTGGAGCGCGAAGATGGCGGCTCGGATGCCATCAGCGTCGTTCTCGTACACGCCTGGATAGATGTGCGGGGTGCAGGCCACCACCCGAATTCCGTCGGCGAACGCCATCCGGGCCATCTCCAGCGCCATGTCGAGGTCGACCGCACCATCATCAATCCCGGGAAGCAAGTGGCAGTGAAGGTCGAGCACGGAATCTCCAGTAAAAAGCAGCCGTGCATTATAGATGGGCCTAGAGCGGAGAGTCGGCTGCCCCAAGAAACGATTTCGCAACCCGCCCTGTTTGTGAAGCTGCCGTACGCCAAAGACGAGACCAGCGCTATAGCGGCTACCAGGCTGAGGAGCCCGCCGCGACGGTTCTCTCAAGTCATTCTTTCACATCCACGAGAGGTGAAATCTCCGCAATGCATTGCTGAACGAATGGCGCCAAAGCCGATGCCCGATCTACTTTCGTCCAAGGCCTTTTCCCGCGATTGCGGTAATTCGAGAGTCTGGCGTTACCCGACGTAGTCCTTCGCCCAGCCGATCAGGCGCCCAACTGCGCCCTCAGCGCGGCCATCAGCTTCACGGCGGCTTCGCCTGTGGCCGGCAGGCCGCGCGGGTCAACTGCCGATACGTAGGTGCCTGCCTCGACCGCGACCACGCGGACCAGGAAGTTGCTGCCGTCGTAGCTGACATCGTAGGTTCCCAGCAGCTGCGCGCGGCTGGCGATGGTGACACCGGGAATCTGCCCCAGGGATGCACCGACTCGCGCGAAAACGTCATCACGCGGAGCCGCAACGTTGAACCCGGTGGTGGAAGTGGCAGCAGCGGCATTCGACGGCGCGGTGCCAGCCGGCGGCGGCAGCTTCATCCCGCCCGCGGTGTTCGGCAGGGTGAGGTCCGGCGGAACCTCCAGAGGACGGCTTTCGCCGGTCTTCGCATAGTTGGCGTTGGCCTTGTTGAACCATTTGCAGCCGGACATGCCCAGCGCAGCCACGGCAAGCAGGGAAAAGGCAAGCGGACGCAGGTAGGGGGACGAAACACGCATGGGCAAAT
>JBBSUX010000082.1:0-12242 GCA_038234045.1 Burkholderiales bacterium | reverse complement strand
CGGGTTGATGGTTATCTGCTCACTTTGGAACTGTCGGCCGAACGTCTTTTGCAGCATCTGCAGCAGTTGCGCAAAAACTAGGAACGCGGATTTCCGTTGCCATGAGCCTCAATTTTCGTTCTCGTGCCCGCATGGATTTTCGTTCGTCCGGACGCAGTGAGCCCGAGATCAATCTCATCCCGTTCATCGATGTGCTGCTGGTGGTGCTCATCTTCCTGATGCTGTCGACCACCTACAGCCGCCTCACGGAGCTGCAGTTGCGGCTGCCGGTTGCCGATACCGAGACGCAGCGTGACTATCCGAAGGAGGTCCAGGTAACAGTGGCCGCCGACGGACGCACATCCGTCAACGGACAGCCGGTAACCGGTCGCGGCGTTGGTGCGGTAAGTGATGCATTGACCAGCGCGGCCAAGGCAGGCCCTCAAACCGTTGTCGTCATCAGCGCGGACGCCAGTGCGGCGCACCAGAATGTGATCACGGTGATGGAGGCGGCGCGTCGAGCAGGTCTTGCGCAGATCACGTTCGCCACTCAGAGCTCCGCGGGCTCCAGCCGGCCCTGAGATGGCTCCTCTGTGGGTTGGGCAATCCTGAGGTTTACCCTTGGTAACCGAATTGTCGCCCGCCCGATCTGCGTCAGCCGTGCTGCTAGACGCTTGGAAGCACCGGGGGTGGATTGCTCAAGCGCTGCGACCTCTCTCCTGGTTGTACCGCGCCGCATGGCACCTGCGTCGAATGTCATATCGGGCCGGTTGGCTGCGATCGAATCGCATGCCCGCAACGGTCGTCGTAGTCGGCAATGTGGTGGCTGGAGGCGGCGGCAAAACACCGGTCGTGATCGCCCTTGCTGCGCACCTCGCCAACTCTCACCATCTGAAGGTTGGTATTGTTTCCCGCGGCTACGGCCGGACGCGGGCGACGGACGGGAGGATTGACCGGAAGACGGACGAAATCGTTGAAGTGCAGCCCGACAGTTCGCCCGCAATGGTGGGCGATGAGCCTTTGTTCATTCGACGTACAACGGATGTACCGGTTTTTGTAGCCAGTGACCGCGCGGCTGCAGCCCGCAGGTTATTGACCGTGCACCCGGACGTTCAGGTGATTCTCTGTGACGACGGCTTGCAGCATTTAGCGTTATGCCGCGACATTGAAATATGTGCGTTCGATGAACACGGCATCGGGAACGGCTTGATGCTGCCTGCTGGACCGTTGCGGGAGCCCTGGCCTCGCAAGGTGGACCTGGTACTGCACACGGGAAAGCACGCGGCGTTCACGAGCGGGTTCCGAAGCGAACGGTATTTGGCCAGTTATCTCGTAGACATCAATGGCACCCGACATCCTTGGACTTCAATCCGAACCCGCAAGATTCATGCGGTCGCCGGTGTTGCTCATCCTGAACAGTTCTTTGAGATGCTGCAAGAACAAGGCATCCGTTCAGCCCAGGAAACCGCCCTGCCCGATCACTATGATTTCAGTAGCTGGGAGCGCTCTCCTGCAAACGATAAATTGGTCGTTTGTACCGAAAAAGACGCTGTAAAACTCTGGGAGCGTGACCCGACTGCCCTTGCCGCACCGCTGGTTTTCAAGGCGGAGCCGGGCTTCTACAAAGCTTTTGATTGGCTGCTGCAGGCCCGACTATCATCAAACGTCAAAAACTGATTCCCCACGTGCCATGGACAGCAAACTTCTCCAGTTACTCGTGTGTCCTGTGACCAAAGGTCCACTTGTTTTCGATCGCGAACATGCCGAGCTCATATCGCGGTCGGCCCGGCTTGCCTACCCGGTGCGGGACGGTATCCCGATCCTCCTGGAAGCAGAAGCCCGCACCCTGACCGACGATGAAATCGACCGCTGAACGCCGCCTGCCGACGTTCACAGTCCTGATACCTGCGCGGATGGCGTCGACGCGCCTGCCCGGAAAACCGCTGGCCGATATTTCCGGATTGCCGATGGTTGTACACGTAGCCCGGCGCGCGATGGCTTCTGGCGCTCAAGATACCTTGGTGGTCACGGACAGTGATGCCATCGCATTGGCCTGTACGGCTCATGGGGTGCGCTCCCTCATGACGCGGGCAGATCATCTTTGCGGAAGCGACCGGCTAGCCGAAGCATGCGAGCTTCTCGGGCTCTCGGATGAATCGGTCGTCGTGAATGTGCAGGGAGATGAACCCTTGGTCCGGCCCGAACTTATCGCCTCGGTCGCAGCGCAGCTGCACCTGCATCCTGCGTCGCCCATGGCCACTGCTGCCCACCCGATCGCGAGTCTTGACGAGTTTCTCGACGCCAATGTAGTGAAGGTTGTGGTCGACGCCACAGGTCAGGCGCTCTATTTCAGCCGGGCGCCCATACCCCATCGCCGATCACCGAATGGCGCACCACATTATTGCCTCCCCGATCCGGCGCCACTGCGTCATGTGGGCCTTTATGCATACCGCGCCGGATTCCTCCAGGCATTTCCCCTAATGCCAGCGGCGCCTCTGGAACGGACGGAATCCCTTGAGCAGCTACGCGCGCTTTGGCATGGGCACTCAATCAGAGTACACATCACCGAGACGGAACCGGGAATCGGTGTGGATACGCCCGAAGACCTGGCCCGCGTCCGAAAAATCCTGGCCTGACCAGACCCGCCGCGGGCGACAGTTACACGCAAGAACCGCGTGCTATCCTCCCGCGAAATATTGAGCCTTCGCTCGCGCAGGGCTGGCATGCGGGCAGCATAGCTCGACGCTTTTCATCATTCAAGGACCTCCATGAGACTGATTCTTTTGGGCGCGCCCGGCGCCGGAAAGGGCACGCAAGCCACCTTCCTCTGCAAGAAATACGCGATTCCCCAGATCTCCACTGGTGACATGCTCCGTGCCGCGGTCAAGGCCGGGACGCCACTTGGGCTAAAAGCGAAAGCCGTAATGGAATCAGGCGCTCTCGTGGGTGATGAACTGATCGTCAATCTCGTGAAGGAAAGGCTTGAACAGGCCGATTGCGCCAACGGCTTTTTATTCGATGGCTTTCCGCGAACGATCGCGCAAGCGGATGCACTGAAGGCAGCTGCAGTTCCCCTGGATTACGTGCTGGAAATCGACGTGCCTTTTGAGGCGATCGTTGAGCGCATCAGCGGCAGACGCTCCCACCCAGCATCCGGGCGCACTTATCACATCACTTTCGCGCCGTCCAAGGTTGAAGGAAAAGACGACGTTACCGGTGAAGCGCTCATCCAGCGGGATGACGACAAGGAAGCGACGGTCCAAAAGCGGCTGGAGGTTTACAGCAACCAGACGCGTCCACTCGTGGACTATTATTCGCGCTGGGCGGAACAAGACCCGCAGCACGCGCCGCGCTACCGCAAGATCAGCGGCATGGGAAGTGTTGAAGAAATAACCCGCCGAGCGGAATTGGCGCTTAACGATTGATATTTTCAGGCGACGGGTGCTTTGAAGCTGGCAGCATCAGCCGCAACTGCAGCGCCAACCGAGCCTTGGGTGCAGCAAGGGGAGTGATGACATCGTCTGTCCACGTTCCTTGTATCGACGCCGGGCCTTCTGCGCACCGACTGGTAGCAACAATACGCATGCCCATCGCTTCTGCGCTGCGCAATCCCTGCTCCAAGTCCTTGTGAATGGCCGCGTTTCCGGTACCGGCCACAACAAGTCCTGCGTAGCCTTCGCGAGCGAGCAAGAGCGGCAAGTCCGCCCGGACTGCCGCATGGCTCAATAGCAAGGCGACGCGCGGCCATCCACCCCCGCCGCTTTTCAGGACTTCGAGCACGCCCTGGACATGGTCAATTCCGGCCACTGGCCACGGACGTACCATGCGCACCCGCCCATCTTCGACGTAGCCGAGGCAGCCGGCCTCCCCCGATCCAAACGCATCGATTCGGGTTGGATGAATCTTGCGGACGTCACGACCGCTGTGAATTTTCCCTGCAGCAACCGACATCACTCCCCTCGCGCCTGGCACCTGCGCGACCGTCAAAGCATCGGCAATGTTGCGGGGCCCATCGGGCCAGGGATCGGTTGCAGGACGCATGGCCGACACAAAAATGACGGGCTTGCACGCATCGACCACAGCATGGAGGAAATAGGCGGACTCCTCCAGGGTATCTGTACCGTGGGTAATGAGGACTCCCCCCACCTCTTCCGATTGCAGCCAGTGCTGGGTTCGCAATGCAAGCGTCCGCAAAACCGCCTCGGACATATCTTTGCTATCGATTTGCGCTATTTCATCCAGCTGAAGCTGCAATCCGGAATCCTTCATCGTTGGTCCGATGAGATCCGCCAACGAAACAGCGCCCGCGACGTAGCCGTTCGCCGCTTCAGCACATGCAACGCCTGCAATCGTGCCGCCTGTTCCGAGGATGACAATTTTTTTGGTCATGGGTTTCGTTTGCACAATTCAGAAAACTGATTAAAAATACAGGACTGGATTTAATTACAGCTCACAACATGATCGAATTCCCCCGCTCAACCCGGCCTGCCGCACGCCTCACACCGCGACAGCAGGAAATTCTGGATCTTGTCAAGAATGCTATCGCGACGACCGGGGCCCCCCCCACGCGCGCAGAAATTGCAAGCCAACTCGGCTTTCGCTCGGTCAATGCCGCAGAGGAACATCTTCAGGCATTGGCGCGCAAGGGCGCCATCGAACTGGTGAGCGGAACTTCCAGAGGCATTCGTGTGCCCAGCACGGGGGCTGGTGCCGCCCGCGGTGTCAAGCAATTCACGCTGCCGCTGGCAGAGTTACGGCAACTGGTTCTACCCTTGATCGGGAGGGTCGCGGCTGGCTCCCCCATTTTGGCCGAGCAACATATCGAGCAAACCTATCAGCTGGAGCGGTCTCTGTTCCAGCAGCAGCCGGACTACTTGCTGAAAGTGCGGGGGATGTCGATGCGCGATGCGGGGATAGTCGATGGTGACCTGCTCGCCGTTCAGTCCACACGCAGCGCCCACAACGGTCAGATCGTGGTCGCGCGCCTCGGGGAAGACGTCACCGTGAAACGGTTTTTTCGAACGACCCAAGGTATAGAGCTACGTCCTGAGAACCCTGATTTTTCGGTTATTCAAGTGAGCCCTGACGAATCCTTTGATATCGAAGGGCTGGCGGTCGGGCTGATTCGGGGCGCTATGCCACTTTAATAAATGTATGCGGGTTGCCTAAGGTGGCGGGCGTTCATCGGCTCACTGGAGAGTCTGAGCAACCCTTGGGCAGACGCTTCGATCCAGTCAATCCTGCCTTTGGTCCGATGCACATCGGGCAGGAACCAATCATGAAAACGACCAAAGTCCACGTTCGCGCTCAAGACCCGGGAATGGCCTCGCAGCAAATGCCACTGGCGTTTTTCGACTCAGAACAACGAATCATCGGCACCGACCGGCGTGGTCCGGAGCACGTGACGCAGCTCCCTCAAAGCATTCAGCGCAAATTTCCGTCACGCGGATTTTCGATCTTGCATGACCGTCCGCATGCCGATCTGGACGACTTAACTGCCGGCCGCATGGTCATATGCGGGCGAATGGCAGATGTGTGCGCTGCGTTGGAACGTATGGCGGCTGGTCAACCGCCTCAGCACGTTTGAGCAAAAGCGCTGGATAACCTTCAGCTCGCATCGCTGGTTGCACAGTTTCGCCGATGCACAATGGCGAGATGAACATCGTGATTCTCGACGACTATCAGGATGCGGTGCGCAAGCTTCAGTGCGCCGCAAAATTGGACTCCTTCCCAGCAAAGGTCTACACCAATACTGTCAAAGGTGTGGGCCAGCTCTCCATCAGACTGAAAGACGCCGATATCATCGTTCTCATACGGGAGCGCACGCATATCAGCAGGGCTCTGGTTGAAAAGCTGCCGCGCCTGAAGATGATTTCCCAAACCGGCAAGGTTGGCGCCCACATCGACGTTCCCGCCTGCACCGAGCGGGGCATCGCCGTGGCAGAGGGAACTGGGTCGGCTTTTGCGCCAGCAGAGTTGACCTGGGCCCTCGTCATGGCGGCAATGCGCAGACTGCCTCAATACATTTCCAACCTCAAGCATGGCGCGTGGCAACAGGCAGGCCTGCGCGCCGCATCGATGCCAGCCAACTTTGGCTTGGGCAGCGTGTTGCTCGGCAAAACATTGGGAATATGGGGATATGGCCGGATTGGTCAACTGGTTGCAGGCTACGGTCGTGCGTTCGGGATGCAGGTGTGCATTTGGGGCAGCGAATCATCCAGGCAACGGGCGATCGCCGAAGGGCATGTTGCCGCTGCAAGTCGGGAAGAATTTTTTGAGCAATGTGATGTGGTGTCGCTCCATCTACGCTTGAACGATTCCACGCGTGGCGTAGTTTCACTCAACGACCTATCGCGCATGAAACCAGCGGCCCTGTTCGTCAACACTTCGCGTGCCGAGCTTGTCGAATCGGACGCTCTCGTCGCAGCGCTTAACAAAGGCCGACCCGGGATGGCCGCTGTCGACGTCTTCGAGACGGAGCCCCCGCTTCAGGGCCATGCTTTGCTGCGTCTGGAAAACTGCATTTGTACGCCGCATATCGGCTATGTCGAACAAAGCAGCTATGAGCAGTACTTCGGTTCGGCTTTCGACAATATCGTCAACTTTGTCGAAGGTCACCCGACCAATCTCGTGAATCCGGCCGCACTGGGGGTGCGGCGATGAACATCGAAATCATCCGCGTTCGCGGGATAGGCATTGCCGAGGAAGTGAAATCCCTATGAAGCCAATCTTCACCAGCGTGGCCGTCATCGGATGTGGCGCAATGGGGCGCGGTATAGCGCAACTGGCGGCGCAAGCCGGAAGCAGCGTCAGACTTTTTGATGCAGATCCTGTGGCTGCCAAGACCGCAATGGCTTCGATAGTGAGTCAATGGAAACGCCTTGAAGAAAAAGGAAGAATCGAACAAACCCAACGTGAGAAGTGGGAAAAACTTCTCCACCCCGCCCACTCATTAGGAGACCTTGCGGACTGCGACCTGGTGATTGAAGCGATCGTTGAGTCGCTTGAAGTCAAGCGCCTGCTGTTCCAGTCTTTGACCGCAATTGTTGCACCCACGGCTGTGTTGGCAAGCAACACCTCATCGCTCTCAATTACAGCGATTGCAGCAGGACAACTGCATTGCGAACGCATCGCTGGCCTGCATTTTTTCAACCCTGCACCGCTCATGCGCGTCGTCGAAGTGATCGCAGGGCTGAAAACTTCGATGGAAGTGTGTGAAAGGCTGGGCGTCTATGTGATGACCCTCGGCCACACGCCTGTGCGCGCCACGGATTCGCCCGGATTCATTGTCAACCACGCGGGACGAGCATTTGGAACCGAAGCACTCCGCATCGTTGGCGAAAACGTGGCCGATTTCGCGACTGTTGATCGAATCTTGCGGGATCAAGCAGGTTTCCGACTTGGCCCATTCGAGTTATTTGATTTAACCGGACTCGATGTGTCCCACCCCGTGATGGAGTCGATCTATCACCAGTACTACGAGGAACCTCGGTACCGCCCCAGCGTGATCACGGCCCAACGCCTTGCAGGTGGAATGCTCGGACGCAAAAGCGGCGAAGGGTTTTACCGGTACCCGTCGGGCAAACAGGAGCAGCCTCCTCCGAAACTGCCGGCTACTGGACCAATGCCGGATTCAGTCTGGGTGTCTCCACGGGCAGCGCGGCGTGCCGATCTGCTCGCATTGGTACATCGTCTTGGAGCAAAACTGGAGACGAGTCAGATGCCCTCCTCCACTGCGCTTATCCTCGTCGCGCCGCTTGGGTTCGACGTCTCCACCATCGTTGCAGTCGAGCAGCTCGATGGCGCTCGGACCGTCGGTATCGACATGCTGCTCGACGACGCGGCAACGAAGCGCCGAGTGCTCGCCACCAACCCGGGCACAAGTGCTCCCGCACGCGATGCCGCCTATCGCCTCTTCACGAGCGACGACAAACCGGTCGATGTAGTTCGCGACAGTGCTGGTTTTGTGACGCAGCGCGTGCTGGCCATGATTGTCAATATCGCCTCAGATATCTGTCAGCAACGCATTTGCACTCCGGAGGATCTGGACACCGCCGTGCAGCTTGGACTTGGTTATCCGCGCGGCCCGCTCGCGCTCGGCGACGCTGTCGGTGCGGCAAACATCCTCGAGGTACTTTTCAATCAGCAAACGGTTCACGGGGACCCTCGATATCGACCCAGTCCATGGTTACGGCGCCGGGCCGCACTGGGGCTGAGCTTGCTCCATCGCGAGCTATGAACGCCCGAGCTTTTAGCCTCGCCGGCCGCTTCAAATTTCATCCGGATTCTTGAAATGAGCGCGCAAATCAGAAGTGAAACGGTTGGCCAAACCATGATTCTCACGCTCTGCGATGAGACTGGCAGGAACATGCTCGGCCCGGCTGTCTACGCTGCAGGTGTCGAGGCGCTCAACGCCGCGTCGGACAACCCGGAGATTCGATCGGTGGTGATTGCCGGGGAAGGCTCGGCATTCAGCGCAGGTGGAGACCTGGACCGTCTTCAGCGCAATCGAAACATTTCACCCGAGATCCAGGCGGCCAGTATCGATGGCCTGCATCTGTGGATTGAGGAGCTTGCTGTTTTCCCGAAACCCGTGATTGCAGCGGTCGAGGGCGCGGCAGCTGGCGCGGGCTTTTCACTTGCTTTGGCGTGCGACCTCATCGTGGCGGCACAAAACGCCGTCTTCCGAATGTCCTATGGCTTGGTCGGACTTTCGCCCGATGGCGGGGCCTCATGGCAACTGGCTCGCTCGGTACCACGCGCCCTTGCGGCCGAATGGCTGATGTTGGGGGATCGCATTCCTGTCGAACGCCTGCTGGAGTTGGGGCTGGTCAATGAGGTCGTTGCGGCGGGGCAGGCACGCTCGGCGGCTCTTGAGATGGCCATCCGTTTGAACGCAATGGCCCCCAATGTCATCACCAGTCTCAAGGAGCTCCTGGGGGCCGGTGCACGCTCGACTCTCTCCGACCAGCTTGTGAACGAGCGCGATCATTTTGTCCGTAACCTTTATCACGCGAACGCCGGGATCGGCATCGCAGCGTTTCGAGACAAGCAAACGCCAGTGTTCAAGTAGCCCCTGAGGCACATCACACCCAGAAGTTCGTGATCCCCTGCGACAGGGGTGACTGCCTAACCTGGTCCCAGACGCGACAATGCTCGCAGATCAAGTCACTTGCAAGACAGAACATGGACGACCCCATTCTTACCATCGACGAACGCGAGGCGATCAACGGTGGTCGCTGGTTCAACTCACTCTCCCCATCGCTCCGCCACGACATTCTTCGATGCGCATTTGTCAGACGGTACAAGGATGGCGAACTTATCGCCGCTCGCGGCGACTCGCCGGAGGACTGGATAGCGTGTGCACGCGGCGCCGTGCGTGTGAGCTCGACTTCCATTTCCGGAAAGCTCATCACGCTGACTTATGTCGAACCCGGAATATGGTTTGGTGATGTCGCTTTTTTCGATGGCGAACGCAGAACCCATGATGCCTATGCTCACGGAGAGACGACCATTCTTTGCGTGGCCCGCGCAGATTTCCGAAAAATCCTCGCTCAGCATGTCGAACTGTACGAAGCACTACTCAGGCTGCACGCGCGGCGTATCCGCACACTCTTCGGGCTGGTGGAAGACCTCAACACATTGCCGTTGCGTGCTCGACTTGCGAAACAGCTCGCCCATCTGGTTCGAAGCTATGGCATCCCCACCCTTTCTGAATCAGAAGACATCCGCATCAGTCTGCATCTGGCACAAGAGGAGCTCGCACAACTTCTCGGAGCTTCGCGCCAGCGCGTCAATCAGGAGCTCAAAGCGATGGAGCGAGAAAACGTCATTCGAATCGAGGCCGGCGGCCTCGTGGTCAGAAACAGATCTGCATTGCAGCGCATTGCTGAAGCCGAATTGTGAATTTCGCGTGGATGCGGGAGTGGTGAGGCTAAATCCATGAATGACTTCGATCAGTACCTTGGAACCAAAGCAGTCGGTGCGGCCCACTCGTTCGATATGGCCAGGCTCGACCAGTGGATGGCGGCAAATGTTGATGGTTTCGCCGGCCCACTTTCCGTGGAAATGTTCAAAGGCGGGCAATCCAATCCCACCTATAAGCTACAGACGCCCGGGCGGGCGTATGTCATGCGGTCGAAACCGGGACCTTCGGCCCGTCTACTACCCTCGGCGCATGCTATCGAAAGGGAATTTCGCGTCATGGGCGCGCTTCGCGACTCACAGGTTCCCGTGGCGCAAATGCACGCACTATGCGTCGATGAAAGCGTCATTGGACGAGCCTTCTACATCATGGAGTTCGTAGAAGGTCGCATTCTCTGGAATCAGGCTCTTCCGGGACTCGTGCCGGCCGAGCGTGGAGCGATCTACGACGAGCTTAATCGGGTGATCTCCGCCCTCCACAAGGTCGATTTCAACGGTTGTGGTCTTTCGGACTTCGGTCGCCCGGGCAACTACTTTGAGCGACAGATCGCTCGCTGGAGCAAGCAGTACCTTGCGTCGGTCACTCAACCGATCCCGGAAATGGATGCGTTGATGGAATGGCTGCCCGCGCATTTGCCTGAGAGTGCAACTTCAGACGCATATAGCAGCATCGTGCATGGAGACTACCGACTGGACAACGTGATCTTTCATCCAGATGAGCCCAGAATTTTGGCGGTGCTGGACTGGGAGCTGTCGACACTCGGCCACCCGTTCGCCGACTTCAGCTATCACTGCATGGCGTGGCACATTCCGCCAGGAGCATTTCGTGGAATTGGTGGCCTCGACCTTTCTGCGCTCGGCATACCTGATGAACGCACCTACATCGCCCGCTACTGCGAGCGTACCGGAATCGCCACACCCGAGTTGCTGGCCAGAGACTGGAATTTTTACCTCGCCTACAACCTGTTCCGACTCGCCGCAATTCTCCAGGGGATCGCCAAGCGAGTAGAGATGGGGACAGCATCGAGCGCGCAGGCGGCATCCTCTGCATCCGGCGCCCGTCCGTTGGCGCAAATGGCGTGGGCCAAAGCCCAACAGCACTGACGATTCACACTCAGGGAGACACCATGGATTTTCACTATTCCCCCAAGACTCACGAACTTCAGTCGCGCCTGTTGCGCTTCATGGATGAGCACATTTATCCAAACGAATCCGCCTACTCTGAAGAGCTTGCTGCAAACACCGCGCAGGGAAAACGATGGACCGCGCTGCAAGTGGTCGAAAAGCTCAAGGTCCACGCCCGAAAAGCCAAGTTGTGGAATTTGTTTTTGCCGGTCGATAGCGCCGCGGCCTCCGGGTACACCGGGGGCGGACTGACGAACCAGGAATACGCGCCGCTTGCCGAAATCATGGGGCGGGTGCCTTGGTCATCCGAGGTGTTCAACTGCTCCGCGCCGGACACCGGCAACATGGAAACGATTGCAAGGTATGGCAATGCCGAGCACAAGGAGCGCTGGCTCGCGCCCCTGCTCGATGGAAAGATCCGATCTGCGTTCGCGATGACTGAACCAGCTGTTGCCTCAAGCGATGCGACCAATATTGCCACCCGAATCGAGCGCGACGGTGATGATTATGTGATTAACGGACACAAATGGTGGATCTCGGGAGCTGGAGATCCCCGTTGTTCGGTTTTCATAACGATGGGTAAAACCGACCCGGATGCGCCACGCCACTCGCAGCAGAGTATGGTTTTGGTTCCCGCTGACGCCAAGGGCATCCGAATCGTGCGCCCGCTTACGGTGTTCGGCTACGACGATGCGCCGCATGGGCATGTCGAAATGCATTTCGAGAATGTCCGCATCCCAGCGTCCAATGTTTTACTCGGGGAAGGACGGGGCTTCGAGATTGCGCAGGGCAGGCTTGGCCCAGGCCGCATCCACCACTGCATGCGCCTGGTTGGCTTGGCGGAACGTGCGCTTGAATTGATGTGCCGTCGAGCATCTTCCCGGGTGGCCTTTGGAAAAACTGTTGCGGCGCAGACCGTAACCCAGGAGCGGATTGCCGAAGCCCGGTGCCGGATCGACATGGCACGACTGCTGACCCTCAAGGCGGCGTGGATGATGGACGTAGCTGGCAACAAGGCAGCTAAAGCCGAAATTGCCATGATCAAGGTCGTCGCACCTAACATGGCTTGTCAGGTCATCGACTGGGCTATGCAGGTACACGGCGGCGGCGGCGTCTCAGACGATTTTCCGCTCGCACATGCCTATGCAAATGCTCGGACCCTGCGCTTTGCGGATGGTCCGGACGAAGTACACCGGAACGCGATTGCAAAGATT
>JBBSUX010000081.1:0-12471 GCA_038234045.1 Burkholderiales bacterium | reverse complement strand
GTCCGACGCGGCAGATTTCCTCGCGTGCCTGGTTTTCGTTCATGCCAGCAACTGGTCGAAGGCGCGAATGAAAAAGTCGGGGCCGCCAAAGTTGCCGGATTTGAGGGCGATGTGCAGGCTTGTGCCCTCTGTTTGTGGATGATCACCTGGTGGCGCGCTATCGCCCATTACCGCACTCACGGCATGACACCACGGCACACCCGGGTCGATCTGCGCGCCAATCTGCATCTGTGCGATCCCGAGTGCTTGAACGCAGGCGCCTGAGGTTTCGCCGCCCGCCACCACCAGTTGGCGCACCCCTGCTTCGACCAGGCCACGGGCAATGCTCGCGAGGGTGCGCTCCACCATGGCTCCGGCAGCCTCGGTGCCCAGCTTGTTCTGTGCGGCCTTCACAGCGGATGGCTCTGCCGTCGAATACACCAGCACCGGACCTTCCGCCAACAGTGGTCGAGCCCATTCAAGTGCTTGCCCCGCCACGTTGGCTCCGGCGGCGATCTGTGCCGGATCGATGGCAAAGGCAGGCCGGCCGGATTCGATCAAATGGCGTACTTGCGCATACGTTGCGATCGAGCAGCTGCCTGACACCACCGCCTTCAATCCTGAAGCGGCGGGCAGCGTTGCGGCACGGTCCGATGGCGCGATACCGAAGTTAGCCGGCAGGCCGATCGCCACGCCCGAACCGGCCACTACCAGGGCGAGCTCTGCAAATGCCGGGCCCATGCGCTGCAGATCGTCGTTGGAAACCGCATCGACCACAGCGACGCCGATGCCATCTGCTTGTAGCGCCTGCATCTTCTGCTGAATCGCCAGGGAGCCGCTTGCGACGACCTTGTGGTCGATCAACCCGACGCGCTGCGACGTCTGCGCCTGCATCACCCGAACCAGGTTGGCATCGGTCATCGGTGTGAGCGGGTGGTCGCGCATACCGCTTTCGCTAAGCAGTACGTCACCCACAAAAAGGTAGCCATTGAATACTGTGCGCCCGTTGTCGGGAAAAGCCGGCGTGGCGATGGTGAAGCGCGTGCCAAGCGCCTGCATGAGCGCATCGGTAACCGGCCCGATGTTGCCCCTGGGTGTGCTGTCGAAAGTCGAGCACACCTTGAAGTAGATCTGTTGCGCGCCTTGCGATTTCAACCACGCGAGGGCGGCAAGCGATTGCGCCACTGCGTCAGAGGGCGCGACGGTGCGGGACTTGAGGGCCACCACCACAGCATCCGCGTTGGTGTCCAGCGCAGCACTAGGCACACCGATGGTTTGCACCACGCGCATGCCGGCACGCACCAAGTTGTTGGCCAGGTCGGTCGCGCCGGTGAAATCGTCGGCGATACAGCCGAGCAGAATTTTGTCGTTATGCGGGTCGGTCATCGGTAGGAGTTGTGAGCCGCGAGGCGCTACTTTTTCTTGTCGGCTGTGGGCAGTTCGATGCCCGGGAAGATCTTGATCACAGCGCTGTCGTCTTCGCGGCCGAAACCGGCGGTTGATGCCTGCATGAACATTTGGTGCGCGGTGGAGGAAAGCGGTAGCGGAAATTTGCTGCTGCGCGCCATGTCGAGCACCAGACCGAGATCCTTGACGAAGATGTCGACAGCGGACAAGGGGGTGTAGTCGGCGGCCAGAACATGCGCCATCCGGTTCTCGAACATCCAGCTATTGCCAGCGCTGTGGGTGATCACCTCGTAGAGCGCGGCAGCGTCCACGCCCTCTCGCAGGCCAAGCGCCATGGCCTCGGCGGCGGCAGCAATATGCACGCCGGCTAGCAACTGGTTGATGATCTTCACCTTGCTGCCGGCACCGGCTTTGTCGCCCAGCAGATACACCTTGCCAGCCATCGCATCGAGCGCGCCGCCCACTTTCTCGTACGCCGCCATGGATCCTGACGTCATCATCGTCATCTCGCCACTGGCCGCCCGCGCAGCGCCGCCCGAGATGGGTGCATCGATATACAAAATGCCGAGTTCTTGGAGACGGCCTTCGAGCGCTATCGACCAGGCGGGGTCGACCGTCGAGCACATCACGAACACACTGCCCGGTCGCATCGCTGCGGCGCAGCCGTCTACCCCGAACAGCACCGCTTCTGTCTGGGCGGCATTGACCACCACCGACACCACGATGTCGCAGTCTTTGGCAAGCGCTGCGGGCGTGTCGAAAGCGGTGCCGCCGTCGCGCGCGAACGCATGCGCCGCTTCGGCGCGCACGTCGCACACGCGAACGTCATAGCCCGCGCGGCGCAAGGAGCCCGCCATGCCGGCGCCCATTGCGCCAAGGCCGATCAGGCCGATGGAAGAAGTTTTCATGAGGATGGCGCGAGCATGTGAACGGGGTTCTGACGTGGCGGATGAATCGGAAGATTCGTGCCCGGCAAGCGCGGTCTCAGTGGGAATTCGGGTTCCTGGCGGGATACGGCCAGAACGCAATTCGGTCGAAAGCGCTTCGGCGACGCGATCGGACAAGCGGGCACCGGGGCAGATCGACTGGAAGTGCGGAAGTGTCATACAGTGCGGCGAACAGCCAGATTCAGCCTACAACTTTACTCTGCATCGACGAACTTTTTCCGCCCGATGTCTTGGGCGACCTCGCCGACGCACTGCGCCACTGGGGCCGGCGCTGACCTCACGACATACGCTCCTGCGCGCTGCTGCATCTCGCCGCGAAATGTGCTTGCTTATTCCAGGGATGATGAATGTCTCTTCGACGGACGCAGACCTGTTGGCGAGGTGCGGGTCAAGGCGGCTCCTACCTCAATAACCACTCGAACTTTCAGGTCCTTTGTCCGGCGTAACCGCACCATCCGCCAGCGTGTCCTGCAGCCGAAGCTTGCAGCCCTGTGCCAGAACGGTGGCGTCATTGCCTGGCGTGACGAGATGAAATCCCTGTGCCAGTCTTCGGCGCGCCAAGGCCGCATCGGCGCAGAAGATGCCGGCCAGGAGATCGCGCTGGCGTGCAGCAGCAAGAATGCGGGCAATAGCTTCTGCGACTGGTCCGGCGTGCTCTGCGCCCGGCCGCACGCCCAAGCTCAGCGCCAGGTCGTTCGGGCCGATGTAGATGCCGTCCAGCCCCGGGGTGTCGAGGATGGCGTCAAGCGCATCCAGCGCGTCGCGCGATTCGATCATGGCGAGCGCCAGCACATGCGTGTTGGCATGGTCGAAATAGTCAGGGCCGCCGTACAGCACACCGCGCGCCGGTCCAAAAGAGCGCGTGCCGGCAGGCGGATACCGGCACGCCTCGACGAACCGCCGTGCCAGCGCCGGCGAATCCACCTGCGGGCAGATGACGCCGTAGGCGCCTGCATCCAGCAGCCGCATGATTTGCGGCCCGTCCACAGCCGGGCAACGGACCAGTGGCACAGCATCGGTTGCGCCGATAGCCTGCAGCATGGCCATTGCAGTTTCGAAATCCATCATCCCGTGTTGCAGGTCGACGGTGACCGCGTGGTACCCCTGTCGCGCCACCACCTCGGCGCTGTAGCTTCCGGGCATGGAAAGCCATGCGTTGACGATGGGCTGCTGCGCGCGAAAGCGTTGCTGGACGAGATTGGGACGCATGAGGTTCCTGAAAAGAAAAGCGATCGATAGAAAAAGAAAAAGACGCGGCAGTGGCCTCCAAAACGTAGCCGCCATATAGGCGACCGTCTGCCCGTGGCCGAAGCGCTTGCAGCAGTTCGGAGGCCTTTTATTGCGCTGTGATGCCAGCGTCCTTGATGACCTTGCCCCAGCGGGCGATTTCAGCCTTTTGGTACTTGCCGAAGGCTTCGGGACCCATGCCGCTGATGTCTACGCCCAGCGTTGCCATCCGTTGCCGCACTTCGGGTGATTTGAGAACCGCGTCCAGCTCGGTCGCTAATCGATTCACGATCGCCTTCGGTGTTTTGGCCGGCACAAAGATCCCCTGCCAGGAGCGGACGTCGAAGCCTGGAATACCTTCGTCTGCAAGCGGCTTCACTCCGGGCAGACCAGCTACCGGCTCAGGTCCAGTAGTGCCAAGCGCGCGTACCTTGTTGGCCACAACCAGCGGCTTGGCGACGGTGCTGGTTTCGAACACCATGTCGATCTGACCGCCCATCAGATCGGTGATCGCCCCTGCGCCTCCCTTGTAGGCAATGGGCCGCATCTTGGTATGGGTGATGCTCTGAAAAAGCTCCCCCGCCAGATGCTGCGTCGTGCCGGGGCCGGCCGTACCGAAAGTCAGCGCGTCCGGGCGTGCCTTCATGTCGGCAATGAGGTCTTGAACCGTCTTGTATTTGCTGTTTTCGTTCACCACAAGAATATTGGTCACGGTTCCGACCATGGTGACCGGTTCGAAATCCTTCACCGGGTCGTAGCCGATCGACTTGTTCAGGAACGGAATGACAGCGTGTGTTGTGATGGTCCCGCCCATGATCGTGTAGCCATCCGGTTCGGCCCGCGCAACCATTTGAGCCCCCACGACCCCGGAAACTCCGGCACGGTTTTCGATGATGACTGGTTGACCCAACCGCTCACCAAGGGCCGGGCCAATGGCGCGCGCTACCGCGTCTGCAAGTCCGCCTGCGGCAAATGGCACGATGTATCGGATCGATTTGGTGGGCCATGCATCGGCAGCCTGTGCAAAACTGGCGGCCAGCCCGAGCGGGCCGGCGAGGCTGACCACAGCGGCAGACAACAAGGCGCGGCGGCCGAAAGCAGAACGACGGATGGACATGAAAGGTCTCCTTGGTTGTGTGGCAGGCCCGCCCACATGCTGGTCTGGCAGGATTCTTCGCCAGTCTATGAACCGGCTTTCCAGTCGTCCAATATATTCAGGGCTATGTCTTCATCCGTTTTGCGACCTGAATGAATTTTGACCTGCGCCATTTGCGGTATTTCGTCACGCTGGCCGAAGAGCAGAATTTTGCGCGCGCCGCCGTGCGTCTTCACATGACCCAGCCGCCGCTGAGTCAGCAAATCATGCAGCTTGAGGAAACGCTGGGTGTGCCGCTTTTCGTGCGCGGCAAGCGGCCGCTGCGGCTCACGGCTGCAGGTGAGGAGTTGCTGCCTGAAGCTCGTCGCCTGATCACCGGGGCCGAAGCACTTCGTGAGAGCGCACGGCAGATGGCGCGAGGCTCGCGCGGTGCGTTGACACTGGCCTTCGTGATGGGTGCGCTGCCAGATCTGTTGCCTGCGCTGCTTGAGGCCTATCGCGCAGAGCATCCTGATGTACAGATTCACCTTCGGGAACTGGTTTCACCGCAGCAGTGCCAAGCGCTCGTGGCAGGCGAAATCGATGTCGGTCTGATGCGGCCGGTGGGCGATTCTCTAGAAATCCGCACGCTGGAGTTGCGCAGCGAAGACATCCTCGTCGCACTGCCGGCGCGGCATCCGCTTGCCGGGCGTCGGGAGCTCGATGCCGAAACACTGTGTCGCGAACCGCTGGTGTCCTTCAATAACAAGGACGCCCGTTATTTCGACCAGATTGCGGGGCAGGTGTTTCGCCATGCGAGCCGACCGCCGGAGGTCGTGCAGGTTGCCAATCAGCTCACCACCGTGCTGGCACTTGTCGGTAGTGGACTAGGGGTGGCGCTGGTGCCAGCCTCGTCCCGCAGGCTGGCGTTTCCGCGAGTGGCGTTCGCCGATCTGATTCCCGCACAACGAGTGCGCGCCAGCTTGGTGTTGGCTTGTCGAAATGAGGTGTCAGGTCCAGTACTGGGTGGTTTCATGGAAGTGGCGCAATCGCTTCAGGCCTCAGGCGCTTTTTTGACGATGCCCGCTTCCTGAGCCCTCCGGCAGCAGCGTGCAGGCCGACCGATTGGCTTCGATATAGGCCGCAAGTACGGCATCGAAGGAGGCATCGGCCTCAAGCCCGAGTCGAGCTGCTCGCGTGTTCTCGAACCGGCTGGGCCAGCTGCGGATGATGCGGGTGATGGTTTCGTCCGGCTGCCAGTCGATCAGCGCTGTCGCAGCTGGGCCGGCAGCGCGCTCGAGGGCCTGCACCATCTCGCCGACCGTGGTGGTGAGCGCCGGCAGGTTCAGCGCCGTGCGCGGTCCCCAGTCGGCATCGCTGGTTTCGGCGGCCCGCAGGATGCCGTCGATGGTGGTGGCGGGAGACGCCAGAGCCACTGCGGTCTCGGCGGGTACCGGGCAGACCGCGCGCTGGCCGGCAAGCGGCTCGCGCAGGATGGCGCTCAGAAAACTCGACGCCGCGCCATTGGGCTTGCCGGGCCGCACCGATACTGTCATCAGCCTTACATTGCGACCTCGCACATGGCCCTTGCGGGTGAAGTCGGCCACCAGTTGCTCGCCCATGAACTTCTGGATGCCGTAGCTGTTTTGTGGAGTGGGCAGGGTGTCATCGTGAATCAGCGCGGGCAAGGGCTGCTCTGGCGAATCGCCGAACACCGCCACCGAGCTGGAAAACACGAGCACCGGCGGTGTCTGCGCGCGATGCCGGCAGGCCTGCAGCAGGGCGCGCGTGGCATCGAGGTTGCTGCGCAACCCCAGATCCAGATCTGCTTCGCACTCGCCGCTCACGGCAGCCGCAAGATGCACGACCAGCGCGACATCAGCTGCGGGAACAGCCCCGCTTTCAATCTGCTCCAGCAGGTCGCCCTGCATGAAGTCGATACGCGTATCGGCCGCAAGATCGGCGGGTGGTGGCGCACGGTCGGCCAGCGTGATGCGGGTGATCGGCAACGATGCTCCGCCGCAGAGCGCGAGCTGGCCTTGCGCCAGAAGGCGACGTGCGAGTTGCGCGCCGAGAAAGCCGCAGCCGCCGGTGATGAGGATGTTCAGAGCCATGGGTGGAATGGGTTCGATGGATTGAGAGGACGAATGAGGAGGTTCCGGCGCGTCGGGATCACCGGACCGCAGCGAACCCGTTGTGGGACGCGGCCGTCACGGCAGCTCGGCCGCGCTCATGCGTGCGACGATGGTGGCCGAGCGGCTGGCAAGGTAACCCGAATTCTGATGCTGATCGAAGTATCGCGGGCGCGGCAGCATCACCGCCAGCCGGGCTGCTTCGGTCGCCGTCAGGCGCGAAGCGGGCTTGCGGTAGTAGTGGCGGGCGGCGGCTTCTGCACCGTATATGCCATTGCCCCATTCGACATTGTTGAGATAGATCTCGAGGATGCGGCGTTTGCCGAGAAAGAGCTCAAGGAGCTCCGTCAGCACCAGTTCCTGCCCCTTGCGCACGAGGGTGCGCTCGCCGGAGAGCAGCAAGTTTTTCGCCAGTTGCTGCGTGATGGTGGAGCCACCGATCACCTTGGGCGGCCGTCCCTTGGCGGCGTCGGCGCGGGCTCGTTGGGCACGACGCTCTGCAGCCTGCTCGGCGTGAATGTTGCGCTGCCATGCCGATTCGATGGCTTCCCAGTCCACGCCACCGTGGTTGATGAAATCAGAATCTTCTGACGCGATCACAGCGCGTTTCAGCTTGTCCGAGATGTCGTCATAGGGCGTCCACTCCTGGCGCCATTGCGCGAGTTGGCCATCGCCGCGCGCGATGCGCCAGGCGGCTGAGCGCTCGAACGCGGTGGATTGCGGATTCACCACCGTCATCAACGCGATGCGCAGGACAAAAAAGAGCTGTAGCACGCAACCCGCCAGCAGCACCAGCGCAATCCAGCGCCCGAAAGCTCTCAGCATGTAGAAACGGCTTGTGGTGTCACGTCGCCTGGCTCACCCGATCAGTGCCCGCAATTCAGCCAGAACCGCTTGCGAGGGCGGACGAACGCCGCGCCAGAGTTCGAACGATTCCGCAGCCTGCTCGACCAGCATGCCCAGCCCGTCGCGCGTTCGGGCGCCGTGCTGCAAAGCCCAGCCAAGAAAACCCGCAGCAGCCGGCCCGTACATCAAATCGACCGCCAGCGCACCCGGCGCCAGTAGGTGAATAGGCAGGTTCAGCGCGGCGCCCGCCAGACTGCTGGCAGTGGCATTGATAATGATATCGAAATAGCCTTCTAGCGCTTCATGTGAAAGCGCAACTAGCTCTACATTAGATAGCAATGCGCTTTGGGGGTGCCGAGCGACGAGTGCGGCCGCCTTGACCGCCGTACGGTTGCACACCACCATCCGAGCAGGGCGCGCAGCCAGCAGGGGAGCGATCACGCCGGCGGCTGCTCCACCTGCACCCAGCAGCAGCACGCGCTTGCCGGCGAGCGCAGCGCCGGCATTGCGCTCGATATCGGCTACCAGCCCGGCACCGTCGGTGTTGTCACCCAGGATCCGACCATCGGGCTCGAAGCGCAAAGTGTTGACGGCACCTGCCTGCTCGGCGCGAGCGGTCAGCAGGTCGGCCAGCGCGTAGGCTTCGAACTTGAACGGCACTGTGACGTTGCAGCCGCTGCCGCCTGCAGTCGCAAACGCGCGCAAGCCGGCCACGAAGCCGTCAACGGGAAGTTCCATGCGGTCGTAGTGCAGCGTTTGGCCGGTGAGTTCGGCAAAGCGTGCGTGGATCCACGGCGAGCGGCTGTGCGCGACCGGATTGCCGACCACGCAGTAGCGGCTGGACGCGGCTGCGTTGACGTTTGTGCGTTCAGCGGACATTGGTTTTCAGGGCCCCTTCGCGGGTGAAAGTGAAGCGCGAAACCACGGCGATCTGGTCAGCGCGGGCCCGCATGCCTTCATCGAATTGGCCGAACGGTCCGGCGCTGCGCGCGATGGCTTGCGCGCGTCGGTCGAGTTGCGGGTTGCCCGAGCTTTGCACCACTTCGGTCGAGAGCACCTTGCCTTGCTGATCGACGGTGATGATCATGGTCAGCTCGCCATAGAGCTTTTCGCCGCCAACTTCCGGAAAGTGCGTGGTGCCCTGGTCTTCCACCCGACGGCGCAGATGGTCGTAGTAGATCGCATAGACCGCTTCGCGCGTCGCAGGGCTCACGTAGCGTTTGCGGGGCCGCGCATTTTGGACCTCGATGCGGCGCTCGATTTCAGCCAGCAGCTTGACTAGCTGGCGGCGCCGTTCCCGCTTCGCAGCTTCCTCCGCAGAATCGGTGGCCTGCTTCGGGTCGGGCAGTGGCAGCTGCGCGATCTGCTGGCTGATCTGCGTGAGCAATTCGGTCTGCTGGCGCTGTAGCGCGTCGACATCGCGGGTGGCATTCTGAGCGCTGTCGCCCATGCTGGTAAGACCGGAATAGGGAAGCGGCGATGTCGCACGGCCGCTTGCTGCTTCGCCACCACCTGCCAGCGAGGCCTGCGCGATTGCCTGCGCTTTTTCGGGCGTCTGGTTGGAGCGCGAATTGACCAGGATTACTTCCAGCGGCGTGTCCTGGAACACCCGGTTGAACGTGTCGGGCGCGGCGATTCGCAGCGTGAGCAGTGCCGCGTGCACGGCGACCGAAAGGCCAAGCGCAATCTGCAGCGTGCTGAAGCGTACAGCGCCGCGCTGGCGTGGATAGAGGGAGCCAGTCGCCCGCGCGCCCAATTGGAGCGCGGCGCCTTTACGGCCAGAGATGAAGTACGCGCGGAATGCGGACACAGCGCTTTCGTACTTCAGTGTGATGTCGCCGTGGCCGTGGCCGTGGCCGGGGCCGGCGACTCAGCCGATCCGCTTGCATCGGCGTCACCCATTTCGAGTGCGATGCTGATCGGTCCGGCAGCGCTATCTTCGTCTTCGTCGTCGGTGCCACTCTGTTCAGCGTCTGCCGATGCACCGCCGCCGCTGTGGGTTGCGGTGTCCATGTCGAGCCGCTCGATCACGGTGCCGCCGACATCGAGCGCGATGTCGTCGATCTCGCCGAGCTTCACCCGCACCCGGGCGCCGCGCGGCAGGCCTTGGGCGCCGAGCACGGGAAACACCAAGGGCAATGTGTCAGCGCGCACCAGCATGCTGCCGGCCGGACCGTCCTTCATGATGCTGGCCGAGAGTTCGGTGATGCCGTTTTGTCGCAGGTATTCCAGCGTCCAGAAACGCTCCATCCCTGCCTGATAGCCGTTGTAGGCAGAGTAAGCGGCGTCGAACGCCGAGATGATGGAGAACAGCTCAGCATCCTTGGGCTTGAACGGCGCTGCCAGCGCGGCGGTCCGACCGTGTCGGACAGCGGCAATGATCTGCCACTGATTCACCAGATCGGTGTAGCGCCGCAGCGGCGAGGTGCTCCAGGCGTAGCTCGGCACACCAATGCCGGCATGCGGCAACGCCTTGGTGCCCATGCGCACTTTCACGCCGGGCGCCAGGCTCGCCTGGCTGCGATAGATGCCCGGCACGCCGAGCTCGCCAAGCCAGCCGCCCCAGCTGCTGTTGGCCAGAATCATCGCCTCCGACACCATCAGGTCGAGCGGCGCGCCGCGCTGGCGCGTGGTGATCAATACGGTCTCGCTGCCGTCTGGTTCGCTGGCGGCAGCAGCTTCGGCGTTGGCGGACCCGGATGCTTCGAGCCGGAAGTTGTAGTCGGGGCGGTTGAAGTTTTCGGGCTTGCCGCGCACCACTTCGCGATGGGCTTTCAGTCGCAGCGCGAATCGATATAAAAATGAGAGCTGGTTGCGCAATTGCAACAAGCGCCTCGGTGCGTTTTCATCATTGAAATCTGCTTCGGTAAGCCAGCGTTCGGTGACGACGTTATCGAGCTGGTCGTGGCGCAGATTGGCCACGATCAGCACCTGCTCGATGCGGGTTTCACGGCCCAGCACATCGAGCGTTTCCTCGTCGATCGTCACATACAGCGACAGCGCCGGCCGGGCCTGCCCTTCGCCCAGCGTGTAGGTCTGCACCACGTCATCGGGCAGCATGGTGACTTTGTGACCCGGCATGTACACCGTAGACAAGCGCTGGCGCGCAACCTGGTCCAGAGCGTCGCCGGGCGAGAAGGCCAGCCCCGGCGCGGCAATATGCACGCCCAGCGTGACCTTGCCAGTGCCCAGACCGTGGACCGACATCGCGTCGTCGATCTCGGTGGTTTGCGAATCGTCGATCGAAAACGCCTCGACGCCCACGGCGAGCGGCAAGTCGCCGGTGATGGGCGGCGCGGAGAGCGCGGGAAACCCCGTGCCTTTGGGAAAGTTGTCGAAAAGAAAACGCTTCCAGTGGAACTGGTAGGCCGAGGTGATGGCTCCCGCCCGGCGCAGCAGATCGAGCGCCCCGGTTTGCGTGGCGCGCGATGCATCGACCACGGCCCGGTATTCGGCGGCGTTCTTGTCGGGCTTGAAGAGGATCCGGTAGAGCTGATCGCGGATCGGTTCGGGACAGGTGCCCGCGCCCAGCTCCAGGGCCCAGTCGGCAATCTGCTGCTGCAACGCCTTCTTCTTTTCGATGGCGACAAGCGCCTGCTGCACGATCTCTGCTGCCGCCTTTTTGAAGCGCCCCTTGCCGGCGCGGCGGAAATAATGCGGCGATTCGAACAACTTGAGGAGCATGCCGGCTTGCTGCGGCAGTGTCGCGGCTTCGCTGAAATAGTCGCGCGCCAGCTCGGCAAAGCCGAATTCGTCTTCAGGCGCAAATTCCCAGGCCATCTCCAACTCTATTTCTTCGGCCTGCGCCGCTGCCTCGGCCATCAATTCAGATGGCTGGGGTTTTTCGAAACTCATCAGCAGATTGGCGGCCTTGACCTTGACCCGTTTGCCCGAATCGAGCTCGACCTGCGCGGAGGTGTCGGCTTGCGACAGCACCCGACCGGTCATGAATTTGCCGGCTTCTTCAAACAATGCATACATGGCGCTAATTGTCCCATTGCCGACACGCGGCCTTTCCAGGTGCAGGATGAAGGCGGCGTTGCCTTGCCGTTCAGGCAAGGTCGAGAAAGGCGAGAACCGTGTCGATGTGCTGCTCGAAGTCAGATAGGCCATGGTCCGAGCCTTCGAGCAGCAGCATCGTGGCGCCGGCGCAGTGCGCTGCCATCTCCCGCCAGTCCAGCACTTCGTCACCCCGGGCAATTACTGCCAGTACGCGGGCCGGATCGGCCGGCGGTGGGCTGGCGAGCGCACGCAATTCTTCAAGGAAAGCGGGGCTGAAATAGAAGCTTTCGTCCGGATCGTGCCAGGCGGTTTGGATGCCGATGTGGCGGGCAAGGTCGCGCGCTGGATCGACCGCCGGGTTGAGCAGCACAGCCCGCCGGCAGCCGCTGGTGTGCTGTGCCCAGCCGGCATAGAAGCCGCCCAGCGACGAGCCGATCACCGCCATCGTCACCCGTGGCCAATCGGCAGTCCCGGCGGCAATGAGCGCTGCGGCTGCCTTGGGCGATGGCGGAAGTTGGGGGCACCACGAAGTGACATCCGGGTGATCAACGGCGACTCGCGCGGCCATCATCTGCGCTTTGGCTGAGCGCGGCGACGAGCGAAAGCCATGCAGGTAGAGCAGATGCGTCGTGGGCTGGGGCATCGAGCTTATTGTGCCGTTCGCTGCGTGGACGAGGTATGCGACACGTAATGGCAGCGGCGCGGCGCATCCGATAATCAGCAGCTTAATGTCCGTCGTTTTCAACAAGCCTTCCTTCGCGCGGCGAATCCTGCCCATGTTCCAGGGATTCGACATACCACTGGCGCTGGCCGTGCTGCTGCTGTGCAGCATCGGCCTGGTGACGATGTATTCGAG
>JBBSUX010000080.1:0-12484 GCA_038234045.1 Burkholderiales bacterium | reverse complement strand
CGCCCGCGCCTGTCCACATCGCCAGGCCATCGGAATCGTGCACTTCGGGGCGCCAGTCGACGGCCGTCGGCTTGGCCGTTTCCGAAAACCAGTACATCGACGTGAGCGGTGCGATGCCGAGGCGCGTCACATCGCGCCGCAGGAACAGCCGGCAATCGATCTCCATCTCCACGGCCTTGTCGCGCCGCATCGAGAACCGATAAGCACCGGTAACGCTCGCCCCATCCAGCAGCGCATACACCACGACCGTGTCGCTGCCGTCTGCCGGTGGCTCGAAATAGAAGTGCGTGAAAACCGGAAAGTCTTCCGGCTGGCCCGCCACCGCCGCATCCACCATCACACCACGCGCCGAAAGACCATATTGGTACAGCTCTCCGATGGCGCGGAAATACGAAGCCCCCAGAAACGCGACCCAATCGTTTTTTTGCCAGGGCAGCTTTTGCTGATCGCCCAAACGGCTTTCCTGGAAGCGGAAGCCGGCAAAGCCTGCGCCGGGCGGCAGCTGGCGCGCGGGGCTGTCGGCCGGCATCTCAAAATACGCCGGGTCATAGACGATCTCGCGCTCGAAATCGTCACCGCCGCTGGTCTGCTCCAGCAGATGCATGTGCACCGGCGTTTGGAAAAAGCGCCCCAAGTGGAAGAAGGTCACCGGGAACGGTCCCGGACCGTCGCGAAACAGCGCGTAGCGCGGATCGAAATGGATCTTGCCGTGCGCCTCGTAATCGATCTTGTCGAGGACCGCTGCGGGCAGCGTATTGCCGCTCACATAAGGCGCCTTGGCCAGTGTCTCGGCCTGCGCGATGAGGCCATCGAAGGAGAAAGGGCCGGGTTCCGCAAACTTCAACCCAACAGCATTGGCCTGGGCCTCCTGCTGGGCAAACGTGCTGCCGGAAAATCCGAGCGCGGCCAAGGCAGCGGACGCCGTACCGGCGGAAACAAAGGAACGACGATCGATCATGCGTGTAGGAAAAGAATGCGGTGGAGTTGGAGCTCGAACTGGAGCGCCGAGAGAACGCGAAGCCGAAAATCCTAACGCAGCCGTCAATGGTGCTTGAAACAGGCTGTCGACGCCCGTGCGCACAATCGCGGCATGGCTGAACAAAGGCAGATCGTCTCCCCAGGCATGGGCTTAAGCACTTCAACCGCGCTCACCACCGACATCCCGGCAAGGCTCGACCGACTACCTTGGTCGAAGTGGCACTGGCGCGTGGTGATCGCGCTCGGCGTCGCCTGGGTGCTCGATGGCCTGGAAGTGACGCTGGTCGGCTCGGTCGGCTCGGTGCTTGAGCGCAGCGACACGCTCGCACTCAGTGCCGCGCAAGTTGGCGCGACCGGCTCGGTCTACATCGCCGGCGCGGTGGTGGGCGCGCTGCTATTCGGCCGCATGGCAGACCGGCTCGGGCGCAAGCGGCTTTTTCTGCTGACGCTTGCGGTCTACACCGCCGCCACGCTGGCTACCGCGTTTTCGCCCAACTTTGCGTTCTTCGCGGTGTGTCGCTTTTTCACCGGGCTCGGTATCGGCGGTGAATATGCGGCCATCAATTCCGCCATTGACGAGCTGATCCCGGCGCGCGTGCGTGGCCGGGTGAATCTCGCCATCAATGGCAGTTTCTGGCTCGGTGCAGCCTTGGGCGCGGCGATGTCGCTGGTGCTGCTCGATCCGCGCGTGCTGGGCCCCGTGATGGGCTGGCGCGCGGGCTTCGGCCTGGGCGCTGTGCTGGCGATTGCCATCCTGCTGGTGCGCCGCGATGTGCCGGAGAGTCCGCGCTGGCTGGTTGCGCACGGCCGCGCTGCAGAGGCCGAAGCGGTCATGCGCGAGATTGAAGCGAAGGTCAGCCAGCAGCACGGCCCACTGGCAGCCGCGACCCATCGCACGCCTATCCGCAGTGGCCCGCCGCCCACGCTACGCGAGGTGGCGCAGGTACTGCTGCACCGGATGAGGCAACGCAGCGCGGTGGCGCTCGGGCTGATGATTTCGCAGGCCTTCTTCTACAACGCCATCTTCTTCACCTACGCGCTGGTGCTGACGCGCTTCTATGGCGTGCCGGAAGGACGGGTTGCGCTCTACATCTTTCCGTTCGCGCTCGGCAACGTCCTCGGGCCGTTGTTGCTGGGTCCTCTGTTCGACCGGGTAGGCCGGCGCCGCATGATCGGGCTGACTTACTGTCTCTCGGGCGTGGGGCTGGGCATCACAGGTATCGCTTTTGTCGGCGGTTATCTGGACGCGATGGGCCAGGCCCTTGCCTGGTCTGCCGTGTTCTTTCTCGCTTCCGCTGCGGCCAGCTCTGCTTACCTGACGGTGAGCGAGGTGTTCCCGCTGGAGATGCGGGCGCTGGCCATCTCGCTCTTCTACGCGGTGGGCACCGGTGCGGGTGGTTTCGCCGCGCCGTGGCTGTTCGGCGCGCTGATCGAAAGCGGCAGCCGCGTGGCCGTCGGCTGGGGCTACGCGGTAGGCGCTTTCATGGTGATTGCGGCGGGCCTCGCGGCCTGGCGCTGGGGCGTGGATGCGGAGCGCAAATCGCTGGAGGAGATCTCAAGACAGTGGCGTTGAAACGGAGAGCGGGCGCGCAATGCAGCACCTGCCAACAACATACGCTCGCCGCCCTCTTTAAAAAGTCAAATGTTCAGGATGAACCACTTGAATTAAGTTTCTGAATGTTGTTTTAGCCCACTCATTCATGGCTAAATCACCTACAAGTAACTTTTTATCGATCTACACAATGTCAGTGTGGCAAAAGTACGATGTGAGCATCGGTACGAAAGCTCTACATAACTTTTAATATTAATTTCACTGGCAACACATGCTCAACAAAAACATTTTCCTTGTCGCATTTCTGGCTGCGGCAACTTTAGGTTTAACTGCCTGCGACGTAAAAAAAACCCAAGAAGGTAGCATTACCGTTCCAAAAGTAGAAGTGACAAAGACTCAAGAGGGAGATGTGACACTTCCAAAATATGACGTTACAGCACCCAAGGTTGACGTCACAACTACCGAAAAAACGATCACGGTTCCAACGGTCACAACCAAGGAAAAGACCATCGAGGTTCCCAAGGTTACGGTGACGCCAGCCAAGTAAGCTCTCGCTTCCGTTATGAAAAAGGCTGCCGATGGCAGCCTTTTTCAATTCCAGAGTCCGTTTAGTGTGAGGAATACCCCTGTGCAAGTCCTCGCAGCTCCAAGGCCACAAACCCGAGACCGGTGGCGGCGAAGCTGACCCCAACTGCCTACCGCCTCGGCGCATCAATCTGCAGATCCGGATGCGCTGCTGCTATCTCCGGCACCTGCATCAGCGATTTGCCCACCGCAGCCACGCGCGGATACGCTTCAAGCAGCACATGAAAGCGAGCGGCGCCGATGAGATGGCTGGCAAGGCCGAGGTCGGCAATGGTCAGCGCATCGCCATGGCAACGCGTGGCACCTTCGGGCAGCAAGGCTTCGTAGGCAGCCAGCCCTTCGCCAAACCAGTGCGCCGCCCAATCGGCAACGGCCTTCTCGTCCGCGCCGAATCGCTCCGTCAGTTGCTTGCGAACGCGGGGCACCACCAGCGGATGGGTATCGGCAGCGGTCAGCAGGAACATCGCGCGCACCTTCGCCCGGCCAGCTGCATCAGGCGGCAGCAGGGGCGGCGTGGGATACGTCTCTTCCAGCCATTCGAGGATGGCAAGACTCTGCGTCAGCGGCTCGGGCGTGCCGCCTTCGAGCGCTGGCACGGCACCAGCCGGGTTGATGGCCCGGAACGCCGCAGCATGCTGCGCGCCTTGGGTGAGGTCGTGGGTTCGTTCTTCGAACGGCACGTTCTTGAGCCGCAAGCCGATACGGACACGGTAGGCGGCGAGCGAGAGCCAGAAGCTGTGGAGTATGAGCATGGCGCCAGTGTAGGACTACCCAGACAGGGTCGCGCCGACGTCATTAACGGTGTCGGCTTCAAATAGCTTTATCGTGCAGCCCGTGTGCCACAACCGTACTGCTGCATCTTGAAGGCTTCCGCTCTGCCCCATTTCACTGCATTCCTGCCCATCGACTTTTTTGATTCGCTCGAACCATGGATGCAGACCAGCGTTGCGCTTTTCGGCTTGGTGCTGGCTGCCATTCTCGTGCGCTGGGTGGCTTTCTGGGTCCTCGCGCCTATCCTGCGACGCGTACGAAGGCGTGCACATGCCTGGCCCACCGACCTCATGCTGCACGACGAGGTGCTGGATCGCTTCTTTCGCTTGCTGACCTGGCTGGTGGTGCACGCTGGCATCGAACATGTGCCGCACTTGAACCACACGATTGCCACCGTGATCGGCAACATCGCGACAGCGCTGATCGTCATCTTGGGCGTGATGATCCTGATGGCGATGCTCGATGCGCTGCTCTCGCTCGAGCAAAGATACAGCGTCGAAAAAGGCGACCAGGCGTCGGCACTCAAGGTGCGCTCCATCAAGAGCTATGTGCAGCTCGGCAAGCTGATGCTGATGCTGGCGGGCGCCATCGTGACGGTGGCGTCGCTGATGGACCGATCCCCGCTGATCGTGCTGTCGGGCCTGGGCGCCATGTCTGCCGTGCTGCTGCTGGTGTTCAAGGACACCATCCTCTCGTTTACCGCGGGCGTGCAGCTTTCGTCGAACGACATGCTGCGCATCGGCGACTGGATCGAGATGCCGCAGGTGGGCGCCGATGGCGATGTGATCGACATCGCCCTGCACACGGTCAAGGTACAGAACTTCGACAAGACCATCACCACCATTCCCACCTGGCGGCTGATGAGCGAGAGCTACCGCAACTGGCGCGGCATGAGCGAATCGGGCGGCAGGCGCATCAAGCGCACGCTGGCGCTGGATGTCAGCTCGGTCAGATTTCTGGAGCCAGATGACATCGCGCGGCTTTCGGGCATCGCTGTGCTGCAGGACTACCTGGCCGCCAAGCGCGATGAAGTGGACCATGCCAACACCGAAGCGCGCACAACGCTCGGCGAGCGGATGGAGCTCCTTGCCAATCAGAAGCGCCTCACCAACATCGGCACCTTTCGCGCTTATGTACTGGCCTACCTGCGGGTGCACCCCGGCATCAACCAGGGCATGTCGTTGATGGTGCGCATGCTCGAACCCACAGCGCATGGCGTGCCGATGGAGCTTTATTGCTTTACGGCGACAACCGCCTGGGTTTTGTACGAAGGCACGCAGAGCGACATCTTCGACCACCTGCTGGCGATCCTGCCGGAGTTTGGCCTGCGCCTGTATCAGCAGCCCAGTGGCAACGATCTGCGCGTCGGCATCTCGGCGCTCAGTCGGCCCGCGCCAATTGAAGAGCAAGCCTGAGCGGCAGACAGCGCCCGGTGGCGAGGCGGCGTTTCCGTTACGCATCCGCATCCGCATCCGCCAGAATCGACGCGCCAATCCTGATTACCTTGGCGAGCATTGGGCGGTGTATGTGGGCATGACGGGGCTTGAGCCCGATGTGCGCTTCGACAAACACAAGGCCGGCATCCAGTCCAACCGTTACGCGCGCGAATACGGCCTGCGCCTGCTACCCGCGCTGTACCAGGTCTATAACCCCATGCCCTACGAAGCCGCGCGCGACATGGAGGTTGAGCTTGGCATCGGCCTGCGCGAAGCGGGATACGCGGTGTGGCAAGCCTGAAGCAGCACGATCCCAGCGAGTTGTCAGCAGCCTGAAATACCATCCACACGGTTTTCACATCGCTCAATCTCCCGCCCAATCTCCCGCTCGCCCTCTCCCTACAACTCAAACGCATGACCCGATTTAATTTCACATCCCGCCGCGCTGGCGTGTCCGCTCTTGCCATTGTTGTGCTGCTCGGCGTCGGCGCCTACGCCGGGGCCACCGCCTATACCGGCAGCCAGACGGCGCGCATCCAGGAAGAACAGGTTCGCATGTTCGAAACAAAGGTCAACGCCACCGGCCATGCCCGCGTCATCGGCAACAGTTATCAGCGCGGATTCTTCTCCAGCACCCAGGTGATCGAGCTCCTGTTGGGCAAGGGCGGCGATTCAGAGGGCGTGCCCGTCACCATTACCAACTACATCCAGCATGGGCCGCTACCGGGCCTGCGGACAGTCGGCAGCGCCCTGGTGAACACAGAAGTCAGATTTGCAGATCCGGCGATTCAGAGCAAAGTGGATGCTGCCCTCGGCGGACAACAGCCCACGATTCGCACCTTGGTAGGGTTGAGCGGCGACTTCCACACCCATGTCCTCGTGCCCAAGGGCACGTTCAGCGATCAGGGCAGGTCAGTTGCGTGGCAAGCGCTGGAGGCCGACATGCGCGGCGGCGGTTTGACAAGCAGCGCCCAGGCTCAGTGGCCGGAGCTGAAAGTCACCATGCCCGAAGGCGAGCTGACCTTGAGCGGCCTGAGCGGCAGCGGCTCGGTTCACAAGCAAACCATGGACGACTTGCTGGGCGTGGGCGATCAGACCATGACCCTGAAGCGCCTGAGCTTTACTAGCAACACAGCTCCGACCGCTGGCAACTTGACGCTGAACGACATCAACGTGGGCGCGAAGAGCACGCTGGACGACGGTTTTTACAACGCCGCCGTGCTCTACGACATCGGGCAGCTTGCGCTGTTGAAGCAAGGTAACCCCGCGCAGAACTTCACCAACCTGCAGCTTCATCTCAGCATGAGCCACCTGAGTCGCGAACCGCTTGCGCGAATCGCGAAAACCCTCAACGATATGGACAAGCAAGCGCAGGCAAACCCCAACCAACCCACCGAATTCACAGAGGCGCAGCAAAAGGCCTTGATGGGCGACGCGGTCGCCGTGCTGAAAGCGCAGCCCGTGCTGTCGCTCGACCGACTGAGCCTGACCCAGCCCAGCGGCGAAATCCTGCTGACCGGCAAGGCCGAGTTGCCTGGCGCTACCGAGCTGACCAGTGAATCCGCCCAGATGCTCGCTGCCTTCCCGCTGGCGGCGCTGGGCTTGGCGAAAGTGCAGGCCCAATTCAAGGCGCCTGAAGCAGCGCTCACCGACCTCCTCAAGAATTTGTCTCCCGACGCAACCCGCTATCTCGACACCATGATCCAGGCGGGGATGCTCAAGCGCGATGGCAACACCTTGGTCAGCGACCTGGCTTTTGCAAGCGGCAAGGCAACCGTCAATGGCCAACCCTTGCTTGGCGGATTCTGAAGTTTGAAGAAGAAAAAAAAGAAAAGCGCCGAACTCCCGCCATGCCTGACTCGCCCGACACCGCCATCCCGCCCGAGCAATTGATCCGCACTTTGCGGCGTGCCGGCGCGGTGTTGAGCGGCGCCGAGTTTGCCGAAGCGTTGGGTATCGATGAGGTTGCGATGGCGCGATCTCTGGCGCCGCTGATTGCTGCGGGCTCGGTCGTCATTGCAACAGCAACAGCAACAGCAACAGCACCAGCAACAGCGACTGCAACAGCAACCGCAACAGCAACCGCAAAAGCTGCGAACGCACCTTCGGCCCACTATCTGCTGCCGCGCCGCATCGAAGGCGTGGGCCGCGAGATCCCGGTTTGGCGCATCAACTCCGCAGGCCAGCCCAGCCCATTCGCCACCATGACGCCGCTGGAAGGCGGCGCCATCTGGGTCGATGAGGCCGATGGCGTGCAGATGCGGCACGACGGCCTGCCCTGGTTCCTGAACGACATGCGGCCACAGGGCTTCATGGGCCGCACCTTTGCGCTGAAGCATCCCGAGCTGCATCTGGGCGCGGATCCGCGCCACTGGAGCGACGACGATGTGCTGCGCGCGCTTGCGCTGTATGGCGACGATCTGCCGGGCAACCTCGTCGTCGGTGCGCAAGCTTTCGCGCGCTGGCACACCTTGCCGGAACGCGCCTCGCGCGTGGCCTCAACAGCCGAGTACCCCGCCATGGCCAACCGCGCCATGCAGGGCACCATGCCGGGCTCTTCCGCCGGCGGCGAGCAGCCCAAGTTCTGCACCATCAGCGCAGGCGTGCCGGTGATCGTGAAGTTCTCGCCGCCGGGCGATAACGCTGTCGATCAGCGCGTGCGCGATCTGCTGGTATGCGAGCACCTCGCGCTGCAAACCCTGCTGAAAGCTGGCATTCCGGCGGCGCACACCCGCATCAGCGAAGGCGATGGCCGTGTGTTTCTTGAATCGCGCCGCTTCGACCGCACCGGGGAGCGCGGCCGCATCGGCATGGTCTCGCTACTGGTGTACGACGCCGAATACGTCGGAACCATGGACAACTGGGCCGCCACTGCCAACCGCATGGCGGCCAAGCGCCTGCTCACGCCGGAAGACGCCGCGCACATCCGGCTGCTGGAAGCCTTCGGTATCCAGATCGCCAACACCGATCGTCATTACGGCAACATCTCGCTGCTGCTGCGGGATGACGACTGGGCGCTCTCACCCACCTACGACATGCTGCCCATGCTGTACGCGCCGGTAGGCGGCGAGCTGGTAAAGCGCAGCTTTGATCGTGCGACTCTGGCACCCACCGCAGCAACCACCGCCGAATGGAGCCGCGCCTGCACGCTCGCCACGGCTTTCTGGCGCACCGTTGCCGATGACGAGCGCATTTCGTCAGGCTTTCGGCAGATTGCTGCAGGGCATGCCAGCGCCAACATTCGAATCCTTTAGATCGGTTGAAGCGCTGAGCAGGCGAGCGGGAATGTTGCTGGCTCCCCCAAGCACAATCCTTGGATATGCAAGCACTGCTCGACGCCATCTCTCAGCGGAATCTTTCAAGCACCGACGCACAACGTGTTTTTCATGGCCGCGGAGGTCTGTACCCCGGCAGCGAAATGTGGACGCTGGACTTCTTTCCGCCAGTGTGGGTGCTCACCCGTTTTGCGGCTCCAGATGATTCCGAATTGGCGGAGCTTGAACAGATTGGCGCCGCGCTTGAACAACGCTGCAAGCTGATTGCGCCCAACGAACCGCTGAACTGGGTGTTTCAGCGCCGCCATGCCCAAAACGCTGAAACGCGCGTGATGGCGGGTAGCGTGCCGCAACCGCACGTCGTCACGGAAGCAGGCACCCAATACCTGGTGCACGTGGATCGCGGCCAAAACCACGGCTTGTTTCTGGATATGGCGGCCGGCCGCGCGTGGGTGCGGCAGTGCGTGGCGACGCACCTCAGGAAGAAAGCCAACAACGGCCGCGCGCCCAACGTGCTCAATCTGTTTGCCTACACCTGCGCGTTTTCAGTGGTCGCCATGCAAGCCGGCGCGCGCCAGGTGGTCAACGTCGACATGGCGCGCGTGGCGATGACCACCGGCCAGCAAAACCACCAGCTCAACGGCATCACCGCAGGCGCGAGCTTTCTGGTGCACGACATCTTCAGCACATGGGGAAAGATCAGCCGCCCGGGGCCTTACGACCTGGTGATCGTCGACCCGCCGAGCTACCAAAAAGGCAGCTTCATCGCCACCAAGGATTACGCCCGCCTGATCCGCCGCTTGCCCGACCTTGTCGCACCCAGCGGCCACGCGCTGTTGTGCCTGAATGCGCCGGAGCTGGATACGGCGTTCCTGCAATCGCAGGTGGCAGAACTTGCGCCTTCACTGCGGTTTATCGAGCGTGTGGCGAATCCTGAAGTGTTTGCGGACAAGGACGAAGAGCGGTCCTTGAAAGTGCTGGTTTATCAGGAGCCGGCGGTGGGGACGGCGTTGCCTGCGAGTGCTGTACAGCGGTAGAATTAATAGCAGGCAGCGCCCGCCAGATAAGAGCCAGGAGCCTATTTCATTGCGAATATCAGGATGTTCCCTAATTAAACAGCACGCGTGTCTACCCTGGAGCCAGAGCGCTGCGGGTCGCGTTCTACTGCGTCGCTAGTTGACCAATCAATCATGGCCGACATGGCAGCAGCGGCACTCGCTTGCCACGACTAACTTTTTCCGCTCCGCGCTGTCGGCGACCAAATGCGCAGAGAGCAGTGCCTGGCCGCAAGAATGAAGTCATTGTCTGTGCTCAGGAGCACGACGTCATGTCGTATGCAGAGCTGTGCGAGTACCGCGTCAACCGTTCCAATTTGCACGCCCGCTCTTCGACACGTGTTGCGTAGCTCTGCCGCAGCGATGTGGTCAGCACGATCCGGTTGCAGCAGCGGCAGCGCGGCAAAGCGCTCGATGATCTGGGCGCTTGCTTTCGGGCCGGAAAATCCCTGGAGTAGTTCTTGCAAAACCAGACCGGTAGTGGCAACGACATTTGCGCCGAGTAGCGCTTCCTTCAACTCTTGAACTTCAGGTTCAGCGACTAAGGCGTCGCGGCGTAGCGCGAGCGACCAAACGCTTGTGTCGACCAGTAGAGTCACTTGCGCGAACGCTCAGCTTTGTAGTTGAAGGAATCATCCCAATCCAACTTGCCCATGAGTTCGACCACCCGCCGCTGTTCCCTGCGAGCGATGAACTCTTCTAGCGCCTTCGTGACGACCGCCTTCTTCGTGCGCTCGCCGCTGACCTCTACAGCGCGGTCGAGAAGACGGGGATCAATAGCAAGATTAGTGGCCATGTGTAGCTCCTTGCGCGGAAGTCTACACAACTGCATGGGAAAATGCTGGTGGGCACTTCCGACAGTCGAACGATGAGGTGGTTTCGTAACGTCTGACGACCAAAGTAACCGGTTGGCCGGAGGCACGTCGCGCAATGAAGAGCTCGAAGACATGCATCGCGGGCATAGGTTCTCCGTTTACGGATTTTCGGCTTAACGAGCCAACTCAGCCGCCGCCTTGAGCGGTAAGCTGCAATGAACGATTGGGCGTCACTGTGCAACCAGACTGCGGATGACCATGTAGCCACCAACCAAAAGCATGGAAACGAGAAACCACTTGCGAAATGCAGCAGGTTCGATTCGGTTCCGCGTGTGCTGCCCGATGAACATGCCGGCCAGCGCTGGCACCACGGCGCCGGCGGAGACCACGAGAATTCTGGAAGAAAAGCTTCCGCTTATACCCAGCGCAACTGCCAATGCGACCGTGGACACGGTGAAGGACAAACCCAGCGCTTGAATGAGTTCATCTTTGGTCAGGCCCAGCGCACTGAGATACGGAACGGCCGGAACGACAAACACGCCTGTTGCGCCGGCAAGGATTCCAGTGACGCCACCGACAATCGGCGAGAGGCGAACCTCCGCTTTTTGCGGCACGCTGAACTTTGGCAGGAACAGCGCGATGACCGCATAGAGCGCAAGAACTGACCCGAGAGCAAGCGATGGCCAGCGGGACGACCCAGAGGTAAGGAACTGAATGCCAATTGCGGTGCCTAGGCAAACGAAAAGCATCATGCTCGCAAAACGCCGCATGACAATTTGCTTTGATGGCCCTGCGACGAACTGCCACACGTTTGTGACAAGCGACGGAACGACAAGCAGAGCTGCGGCTTGAACCGGAGGCATGACCAGGCCGAGTGCGCCCATAGCTACCGTAGGCAAGCCCATACCTACAACACCCTTGACCCAACCTGCCAACAGGAAGACCGCGGCGATGAGGACGAATTCTGCAAGCGACGGCATTTGGTGGTGGCTTAACGTTCGCGCTCAGCGGGCGGCGAAGCCGTCCGCTGCGGCAAAAGGTTAAGGCGCATTGCGACGTGACCAGCCACAACCGCAAGCCCCGCAAGCGCACAAGATCCAACCGCACTGGCTGCATTCAACATCGATGGAATTGTCCAACTCAGTTCTGCACGAGTAGCAATGCGTCGCACGTGATCGATTTGCCAGTTGACGCGCGCGAAGCTGCTGTTCCGGTAAGCCTCGCTTTCGCAAAAAATTTCTATGCGCGACGACCACCGGAGCTTTGATTGGTAGATCGACAGTTGCCTTGAACTGGTTATATCGATTGGCAATGGCAACGAATTCGGCATCTGTGACCTCACCCGCAAGCTCCGATCGAAAATCTGTGCGATCAAATTCTTCGAGGGCATCGGACTCGAGAATGTACGCACGAAGACGTCCTTCGGCAACATCGCCCTGGTTTGCCTCGTCAAGAAGCACCAACCCAAGCTGTGAATGTCGAGCAAGCCAAAACAGCCAGCCATTGGTGAACACCTTGCGAGTGCGCATTCGATGAGCTTTAACGAGCTAGCTAAGCGGCCCGCCGTAGGCGGGTCCGCTTGAGCGCCGGGTTAGACACAGCGCCCACTACCGGACCAGTGCGCAAAACTACCACGCTACGAAAGTGAGAGCTGCTACCGCAAGACCAGCAAGCGCCAGAGCATGATTTAACCCAAACCCTAAGGCAACCACGGGAACCGCGCGAGCGCTGACGAGTGCGCAGCGGTTGAATTGAAAGCAGGCAAACCATGGTGCGGATTATTGCGGAACAGGCTAACGTTGAAGTTCAGTGGGCGGCGCAGCCGATCCACTGCAACGAATACGAAGGGACTTCCCACCTCCCATAAACGGTGCCGAAGCACCAAGATTGAGTTCTGACCATCAATCTATCCACGGATAAGGGGAAGTCCATGAACGAGATTACACGAGTAGGCGTCGACCTGGCAAAGCGCGTCATCCAGATCCATGCCGTCGATTCTGTCGGCCGCACGGTCTCT